>DASYFD010000230.1:0-2856 GCA_036498625.1 Xanthobacteraceae bacterium
CACACCGAATTCGTCGAGCGCCGGCGCTGGCTCGATGAGCGCACATATGTGGACCTGGTGGCGCTCTGCCAGTTCCTGCCGGGGCCGGCCTCGAGCCAGGTCGGCATCGGCACCGGCCTGTTGCGCGCCGGCCTGCCGGGCGCGTTTGCGGCGTGGGTCGGCTTTACGCTGCCGTCGGCAGTTGCGCTGGTCCTGTTCGCTTACGGGGTCGGCACGCTCGAGGGCGCGCTCGGCTCGGGCTGGCTGCATGGGCTCAAGATCGCCGCCGTCGCCGTGGTGGCGCAGGCCGTATGGGGCATGGCGAAGTCGCTCACCCCGGACCGTCCGCGCGCCACGCTCGCGGTCTTCGCCGCCGTCGTGGTGCTGCTCGTTCCGTCCGCCTGGGGCCAGATCGGCGCGATCGTCGTGGGTGGCCTCGTCGGGCTCGCCCTGTGGCGCGAGGCCGCGAGCGCGCCGGGCTCGGCCCTGCACGTGCCGATCGGGCGCACCTTTGCGCTCGTTTCGCTGGCGCTGTTCTTCGCGCTCCTCGCTGGCCTGCCGCTGCTCGCGGCCGCCATCCCGTCGCAGCCGCTGGCGATGGTCGACAGCTTCTATCGCTCGGGCTCGCTGGTGTTCGGCGGCGGCCACGTGGTGCTGCCGCTGCTGCAGGCCGAGGTCGTGCCGCGCGGTTTTGTGAGCAACGATCTCTTTCTTGCCGGCTACGGCGCCGCGCAGGCGATGCCCGGGCCGCTGTTCACCTTTGCGGCCTATCTGGGCGCCGTGATGGGACCGCAGCCGAACGGCTGGGCCGGCGCTGCGATCTGCCTCGCCGCGGTCTTTCTGCCGTCGTTCCTGCTCGTGTTCGGCGCCCTGCCGTTCTGGGCGAGCCTGCGCGGCGAGCCGCGTGCGCAGGCCGCGCTGCGCGGCGTAAATGCCGCCGTGGTCGGCCTGCTTCTCGCCGCGCTCTATCGGCCGGTGTGGACCAGCGCCATCATGGCGCCGGTCGACTTCGCGCTCGCCATCGCAGCGTTCCTGGTGCTGGCCTTCTGGAAGTGGCCGCCATGGCTGGTGGTGGTGCTCGCCGCGTTGGCGGGTGGTTTGCTCGGGCGGTAGCTGTCATTGCGAGCGAAGCGAAGCAATCTCCGCCAAGCGGCAGGAGATTGCTCTTATGTCCCATGTCAAGCAACGAGGCGCGGATTTTTTTCTGCCGAGGCATTTGCCTCGGCAGTGCGGCCGGGATGATCGTGCAAGGGTGGGGACGAAGCCTTGAGACGTCGGTGATCAACCTCTTATGCGCGGATTTTAGCCGCAGAACCGAATGTCCGTCTTGGGGCTGTCCCGGTCTTCGGTCGGGCGTCGATGTTGGCATCGGCCACAAAGCAATCACGGGAATTCCCCTTGCCGTGGCTTCGCCCCCGCCCTTGCACGATATCTGGTGATTGCCGGATTTAGACCGCCGGCCGCCGGCTCCCTGGCTGGTGTGGTGCACGGCAGTGCCGCGTGCTCTTATCCTCGAATGCCTTGCTCCGCTTCCGCGCGAGCGGTGTTGGCGATTGCGCGACCGATTGCCCAGATGAAGGCGGCGAGCTCGCGTGCCACGGCGGTGATCGCCACGGTCTTGAGCTTGCCGTTGCGGATGAGCGCTCGATAGCGCCGATAGAGCCGGTGCTGCGCCTCCCAGGCGATCTCGCGCACCGCACGCGGGGCGGCCGCCACCTTGGCCTGCTTGTCCTTGCCGACCCTGGGCGGATGGCGATAGGCCCAGGCGCTCTCGATCAGCAGCCGGCGCGCCCGCCGGTTGCCGGCCTTGGTGATCGGGCCGCGCACGATCGTGTCACCGGTCGAGCGCTCTGACGGCACCAAGCCGAGATAGGCCATCAGCTGGCGCGGCGTGCGGAAGCGCGAGAGATCGCCGATCTCGGCCAGGAACGCCGTCGCGGTGACCAGGTCGATGCCGCGCATCGCCATCAGCGCCCAGACCACCTCGGCCAGCGACCAGTCCGGCACCGCCGCTCGGATCGCCTCTTCCAGCCGGGCGATCCTCTCGCGCGCCTGGTGCACCGCCAGCAGCAGTTCCTCGAACGCAATCCGCTGCTCCGCATGCTCGAACTTCTGGCTCGCCAGCCAGTTCAGATGCGCCTTGGTCCATGTCCTCTTGCCGGCGGCATAATGGCGCCCCAGACGCAGCAGGAAGGCCGACACCTGCTGGCCCTTCTGGCGCATGTCCTGCACCGCCGCACCACGCGCTCGCGTCAGATCGCGCATCGCCTCGTGGCGGGCATCGGGAACCCACACCGCGGTGAGTTGGCCAGCGCGCAACAGCTTGGCCAAGTCGAGTGCGTCGCGCCGATTGGTCTTCACCCGGTCGCCCGGCTTCTTCGGAATGAGCGAGGGGGCGGCCACCATACACGCGTGCCCCAGATCCGTGATCTGCCGCTGCAGTCCATAGCCGGTCGGCCCGGCCTCGTAACAAAACGCCAGCCGCTCGTACTTCACCGCCAGCTTCTTCACCAACTTGGCGGTCGCCTCGGCCGTGTTGTCGATCTCGCCAAAAAAACGTACCTCGCCCGATCGACCGGCTTCCGCAATCGCCACCGCGTTGCGCAACTTCGATGTGTCAAACGCCACGAAAGCTGAGATATGATCGTCCATGACTCGCCCTCCTTGCGTGAGGCTCTGCCCGACCTATCCGGGTAACCCTCGCACTCGCATCGAGGGCGAGTCGCCTCCGCAAGAAAAGGGACATACGGTCTTCGGCGTGCTGCGCACGCCTCGCAATGACGCTGGATTACATCCGATACTCTTCCACCGCCGTCGTATCCCAGCTCAATCCGTTCCCCGGCCGCTCCGGCACCACGGCAAACCCGCCCTCGATGC
>DASYFD010000231.1:0-1744 GCA_036498625.1 Xanthobacteraceae bacterium
CTTGTTGGTGTTTCCGCCGATGGCGGTAAAGCTGCCGCTCATCGCCGACCCGATCGGCGCCGCCTGGGTGCCCCCGGTATAGCGCAGCCCATGCTTGTAGGTATCGCCGTAGCGGGCAAAGGCGCTCGTTCGGATCGTGCCCGGAACATAGAAGCTCCCGGTTTCCGGATTGTAAGACATCGGCGCCCAGTTGGTGCCGCCGATCCCCGAGGGTTGGATCAGCACCGGCTCTTCCCAGAACGCCTCGAAGATGCAGCCGGCCTTTTCGTAGCCGCTCGCAGGCATCGGCTCGGCACATTGCGGCACGATCGCATCGCCGACCGGGAAGGGCTGCGTCTTCGCCGTCTTCTGCCGCGGCTCCTGGGGCACCGGACGCTCCTCGACGCCGACAAGCGGTTTGCCGTTGGTGCGGTCGAGGATGTAGACCCAGCCGGTGCGGCCGGCCTGGGCGATGCCCTTGCGCGGCTGGCCGTTGATCACGGTGTCGAAGAGGACGACCGGGCTCGCCGCGTCATAATCCCAGATGTCGTGGTGCACCTCCTGGAAGTGCCAGGCGTACTTGCCGGTCTTGGCGTTCACCGCGAGGACCGAGGCGCAGAACAAATTGTCACCTTCGCGCATCGAGCCGTCGTAATCCGGCCCGCAATTGCCGACTGCGAAGTAGACAAGGCCGAGCTCCGGGTCGAGCGCCGGGGTGTTCCAGATCGACGCCCCGCCGCGACTGAAATGGTCGGTGCCGGCCGGCCAGCTATCGCCGCCGGGCTCGCCCGCCGCCGGCAATGTGTAGGCCCGCCAGAGGATCTTACCGGTCTTGGCGTCGAGCGCAGTCAGGCGGCCGCGTATGCCGAATTCGCCGCCGGTGATGCCGGTATAAACGATCCCGTCGAAATAGAGCGGCGCAGCGGTCATGCCGTAACCATTGTGCCAATCCTCGACCGGGGTCCGCCACACCTCCTTGCCGGTCTTGATGTCGAGCGCGACCATATTCGCGTCGAGCTGGCCGATGAACAGCATACCCTCGCCCATCGCCAGCCCCCGGTTGAGCCAGCCGCAACAAATGGTCGAGATCGTCTGGCCGATGCCGGACCAGTGCTCCCAAAGGATCTGGCCGGTCTTGGCATCGAGCGCGAAGACATCGTCGTTCCCGGTGCTGATATACATGATACCGTCTTTGACGAGCGGCGTCGCCTCGAACGAATACTTGCCGCCGAGCCCGGAGCCCTTGAGGCGGGTCATCCAGGCGCCTTTGAGCTGCTTGACGTTGCTCGTGTCGATCTGCTTCAGCGTGGAGTAGCGCTGGTTGGTCAGATTGCCGCCATTCGTCACCCAGTCCTTGCCGACCGGGCTCTGCACGAGTTTGTCGATTTCGGGATCGGCCGCCAAAACCGCGCCCGCCCCCGCGAGCAGCATGCCGATAGCTGCCGATAGGACAATTCGCTGTCCGCCCCGCATGGTTTCCTCCCGATTTGACCGGCCCGTTGACGGTCCGCGCTATTAACCTAATCAGATCCTCGACCGTTTGCCAACCAGGCTGATGCTGCAGTACTGGCGGCCCTCTTGCCTCGCCATTGTCTGCCCCGCTCACGCAAATTCAAGGTCGTGTCAGATCGAGCGTGTTGGTCAGATCGCCGAGAGCCGGTCCGCCATTGGCGGCCACCGCCGCATTGCGGCGCGCCAGGCCCGGCAGCATCGGCAGGGCGAAGCGCCTGGTGATCAGCGAGAGGATCGACGTCGTGTCGTAAAG
>DASYFD010000232.1:0-8952 GCA_036498625.1 Xanthobacteraceae bacterium
GCGGGCGATTCTCGATGTGATCGGCCAGATGCTTGGCGAACAGCCGGCCCTCGATGTCGGTCGGTCCGCCGGCCGTGAAGTTGATCAGCACGGTCAGTCGCTTGCCCTTGTAATAAGGATTGTCGGCCGCCGCCGATGCCACGCCCGCCGCCAGCGCGCTCAAGGCGCCGAGGACCAACAACAAGCCGCGCAGGAGCGCTGTTCCCCGGCCCGCTACTCGCGGCAATCGCCCCATCCGCTCATTCCCGCGGACGCGGGAATCCAGGCTTTGCCAAGCCGCAAGGACTCGCAACGGGCAAAGGCTGGGTCCCCGCGTCCGCGGGGATGAGCGGGAGAGTCTCTGCTCGAAAATTTTCTCACAGGCGCTTTCGCGGTAATCAGCGGAGGGGATGGATGCCGGCATGGAAACTTCCCCGATCATTTCTTGGCGTTCTTGATGGAGTCGAGAACGAAGCTCCTGATTTCCGGCGAGACCGTCAGGGCCGTTCGCACCTGCCGGTTGGTTTGCGACCCGGCTTCATAGCTCGGCACATAGCCGAGCGCGCTCATGGCCTCCTGGGCGAAGGCGGGGTCGTCGTTGAGCCGCAGCACCGCGGCGCGCAGCGCATCGACCGCCGCTTGTGGCGATCCGGGCGGCAGCACCACCAAACGCTGCATGGCGGCATTGATGGCCAGGCTGGAGAGATAGACGTCCCATAATTTCCCGGACGGCTCCGCGCCCTTGATCTTCCGGTAGAGCTCCTGGAACGGCAGGATCGTCAGCCCCTCGATCTGCTTGGGCACGCTGATGCTCTCGCCGTTCCAACCCGGATCGTAATAGAGCGGGATCACCTGCCCGTTCTTCACCAGGCTCGGCTCGACCACGCTGCGATAGCCGGGCGGCGATTCGGCGAAGAAATTGATCTCGCCTTGCTGGAGCGCGAGCCGCGCATTCTGGTTGCTGCGATAGCCGGTGACGTATTTGAACGGAACCCCGAGCATCTCGAGGGTGAGCCGGATCAGCAGATCCTTCGAGCTGTCGGCCGACAGCCCGCCGGTGACCAGGCCCTGCGCCTTGACGATGTCGGTCGCCTCCTTGAGGCCCGGCGCCACGTCGGTGCGCACGTAATAGACCGTGGTGCCGGGCTGATAGGCGACGAATTCATAGGTGCGGAAATCGACGCGGTGCTTGTTGGGCTCAGTGGCATAAAGCCAGGCGGCGCCGGTGAAATAGCCCACCATGGTGCCATCCTTGGGGGCGATCTCGCCCAGATAGCTGTTGCCCACCAGCCCCCCGGCCCCGTCCATGTTCTGCACCAGGATGGCGGGCTGGCCGTCGATATGCTTGGCGATGTGCCGGGCGAACAGCCGACCCTCGATATCGGTCGGACCGCCGGCCGCGAAATTGACCAGCACCGTGAGCCGCTTGCCCTTGTAGACAGGGTCGTCCGCCGCGGCGCCGGGCGTCAGGAAGGCGATCAGGGCCGCGATCACGGCCAGCCCCGACAGCGCGACGCCGGCAGCACGCGCACGGATCGACGGCATCGGGCTCTCTCGGGTTTGTTCGGGTCGCCCGACCATACAGGCCCCGGCTTTGCCTGCCCAGGGCTCGGGCCGGTGCGGGGCCCTGCGACAGGGTGTCATGGCCTCGCCTTGTTGATGCGATCTTGATCGACGACAATCCCGATTCGGGGCTATCGATCCTCTGCTCCTTGGGGCGAGGCAAGCAGCGGAGCAGACCATGGCGAGCATTGCCGACGACATCCGCATCTCCACCGAGACCGTGACCTGCCCGAACGGCATGCCGGCTTTCCTGGCCTATCCGGAAGGCGCCGCCAAGCTGCCGGCCATCATCCTGATGCACGAGCGTTATGGCCTGGTGAAGCACACGCGAGACCAGGCGATCCGCTGCGCCCGCGACGGCTTTGCAGTGCTGGCCCCCAATTTCTTCTTCGAGCATCCGGACCAGCGCAAGCTCAACGCCGGCGAATCGCGTCATGACCTCACCGACCCGCAATCCGTCATTTACCTCAAGGCCGCGATCGCAACCTTGAAGAAATGCCGCGCGGCCGATCCCAAGCGGCTCGCAGTCGCGGGTTATTGCCAGACCGGACGGCATCCCCTGCTGCTGGCCGCGGAGGTTCCGATCAGCGCCGCGGTGGTGTGGTACGGGGCCGCATCCAAGCGCGAATGGGAGGTGAACGAGTGCCAGCCCAAGCCGCTCGATGAGGTGATCGCCGCGGTCAGCTGCCCGGTGTTCGGGGCTTTCGGCGAAGCCGATCACATCATCTCGCTCGCCGATGTGCGGCGCTTCCGCGATTGCCTGGAGAAGCACCGGAAGAGCTACGATATCCACGTCTACGAGGGCGCTCCCCACGGTTGGCTCAACGACACCATGCCGGGCCGCTACCGCAAGGCGGAGGCGCAGGCCGGCTGGGCGGCGCAGCAGCGCTTTCTGACCGACGTGTTCGCCGGCGGCTACGCGACCAGGACGGTGCGCTGGAGCTTCACCTGCGACAGCGGCCACGACTACGACTTCTCCAAGAATGTCCGCCTGGAATAGAGTTGGGGCCGGGAGCCGGACCATGTCACTGAAGAGACCGCGCCGCGCATCGATCGCCACCCCGCTGCTGACGGTGGGCTTGTCGCTCGCCGTCTTGTCGCTGGCAACCTTGGCCATGCCGCCCGCGCGGGCCGACGGGCTCGCCGACTTCTACAAGGGCAAGACCGTCTCGCTGGTGGTGGGCTCCTCGACCGGCGGCGGCTACGACACCATGACGCGCGCCATCGCCCGCTTCATCGGCAAGCACATACCGGGCAATCCGACCGTGGTGGTGCGCAACATGCCCGGCGCCGGCGGCATCACCGCCATGAACTACATCTACAACACGGCGGAACGTGACGGCACCGTGCTGGCGCTGGTGCAGAACAACACGCCGCTCGAGCCTTTGTTCGGCACCAAGCAGGCACGCTACGATGCCACCCGGCTCAATTGGCTCGGGACGCCGAGCTTCGAGGTCGCCATGGTGCTGCTGTGGCACACCGTGCCGGTGAATTCGGTGGCCGATCTCAAGAGCCGGGAGACCCAGATGGGCGCGTCCGGCGCCAACTCCACGCCCGCCTTCTATACGCGCCTCCTCAATGCGACGCTCGGCACCAGGATGAAGCTGGTCAACGGCTATCCGGGCCAGAACGAAGCTTTGCTCGCCATGGAGCGCGGTGAGCTCGACGGCTATCCGAGCGTGTTCCTGAGCGCGCTGACCTCGACCCGCCCGACCTGGCTCGCCGAGAAGCTCGCCAAGGCCATCGTGCAATACGGCCCGGAACGGCTGGCGGAGCTGGGAAACGTTCCGTTTGCTCCGGACCTTCTCGTCGACGAGGACGACAAGCTGTTGATGCAGGTCGGGTTCGCCCCGCTGGCGCTCGGCCGGCCCCTGGTGATGCCGCCCGACGCGCCGGCCGAGCGGGTCGCCGCGCTGCGCAAGGCGCTTGCCGACACATTCGCGGATCCGGAGTTCCTGGCCGAAGGCGAGCGCATGGGCCTCGGCCTCAATGCGCCGCGCACCGGCGCGCAGCTGCAAGACGTAATCGCGCGCGCCTACCAGAGCCCGCCGCGCATCATCGAGCGACTGCAGAAGCTCAACAATCCGTGACGCAACCGCTTCCCTCCCCCTGCAAGGGGAAGGAAAGCGGCGCTCACTTCAATCGCCTGGCGGCTTCCTCCACGAAGCTGAGGTCGGCGATCTTCTTGACGTCGATGGTCGATCGCACCAGCCCGAGATCGCGCGTCAGGTCCACGTTGCCCTGCAGCGCCGTCAGATTGGGCAGCATGTCTGGATCGTGATACTCGTCCTTCTTGGTGAACAGCCAGTCGAACTGCGCGGCCGGCTGCTTGGTCACGCGGGCGGCGATCTCGGTCGCCTCCTGGTGATGGGCCGGGTCGAGGTACCAGCGCACGATGCGCAGCGTGTCCTCCATGAAATCCACCATGGCGGCGCGATTCTTGTCGAGGAACGGCTTGCGCGCTGTCCACACAATCATGTCGGTGATCCCGATCGCCTCGCGCTGCACGAACAACGGCTGCGCGATCTTGCGCAGCTCCGGATCGAGCGAGAACGGCAGCACCCCCGGAATGATGTCGACCTTCTTTTCCGCCAACATGGCCCGCATGGTCGGGAACGCAGCTTCGACCACCGTATAGTCGCGCTTGTCCTCCAGGCCGTGCTTGCGCAGCATCGCCCGCATGGCGACATCGACGGCGCTGCCCACCGCATTGGTGGCGACCACCTTGCCCTTCAGGTCCTCGACCTTGTGAATCGCTCCGTCCTTGAGCACCATGTATTCCTGCGAGTAGTAACCTTCGACGCCGTCCTGGAACTCGTCGGCCACGATGCGCAGATCGTCCATGCCGGCGTTCTGGACCGCGAGCGCTAAGGTCGAATAGGCGAGACTGCCGATCTCGAGCTCGCGGTTCGCCAGCGCCGTGATGATCAGCGGCGTGCCCGCGTAACGCACCTGCTCCATCACGTAGGATTTGCCGGCATGGCGGGCGAGGTCCTTCTTCTCCAGCAGGATCGAGGCCCAATTGGCCAGCGGCGCCACCCATGAGGCGCGGATCTTGACCGGCTCCTGGGCGCGCGCCGCCCCGGCCGCGATGACGACGGCGCACACACCCAGTAGCGCAAGCTTCGATAAGCGCATGGTTTCCTCCGCTGATCGGCGCCTCGATCGGCTCGCGGCCCGTCGCGCCGTTGCGAGCATCTTGCGGGCAAAGCCGCCGTGTTTGCAAGGCGGCGTTTGCTCGACGCTCGCCCTTGAGCCGGGCCGGCTCCGGCCTTCAGCGCCTGCAATACGACGGTCGCTAGCCGATCACCGCAACGGCCTGGATCTCGAGCAATGCATTCGGGTTGGCCAAATGCGATATGGCGATGGACGCGCTGGCGGGAAAATTCTCGCCGAGGATTTCCCGGCGCAACTCCGTGAAGCGGCGATGGTTGCGCGGATCGGTGAGGAACACCGTCATGGTCACCATATCGGAGAGCTTGCCGCCCGCTTCCGCCAAGGTGACGGCGAGCGCGGCGAACACGGCGCGGACCTGGGCGTCGATGTCGCCGGCGAGCGACTTGCCGGCCGCATCGACCGCCCCGGTATGACCCGCGAGCCACACGGTTCTGCCGCCTTGGGTCACCACGGCCTGCGAATAGCCCGAGCGCTCCGGGCCGTCGCGCTTGATGAATCGCTTGCTCGGGGCCTGGGCGGCGGCCGGGGCGGCGGTGCCGATCGCCGTCAGGCCGCCGAGCAGCGCAAGCTTGCTGAAGATTTCACGTCGTGCCGGAAGCGCCATGGTATCCTCCTTGCTCAAGCTCGCGCTGCCACGTCGGGCATCACTTCTTCGCAGTCGCTTCGTTCGCCTGCCCGAGCCAGCCGATGATCAGGTCGGCGATCTGGATGTTGTTCTTGTCCATCATCAGCATGTGGCTGTTGCCCTTGATGCCGAGACCGGGCAGGTACAGGAACTTGGCGCTGCCGCCGGCCGCGTTGATGGCGCCCACCGATTGATTGCAGACATTGCGGCGCTCGTCGCCGTTGGGGCCGCTCGAGCCTTCGGTGTAGTCGCCGAACACCATCAGGGTCGGCACCTTGCGGAAGGAGCCGCTCACGTCCTCGGCACTCAGCGGTCCGCAGCTGCCCTCGATGTCGATGAAGGCGCGCACCTTGTCGGGACGCTGGCGGATCAGCTCGAGGCCGTAGCCGCCTGATTGCGAATGCACCATCACCACGGCCGGCCCGATCTTGTCGACCAGCGCGGCGAGCGCCTTGACGGTGTTGCTGCCGCCGCCCGCCAGCAGGGTCTCGGTGTTGGGCACCAGCTGCGCGAAATACTGGTCCTGCGCCTCCACCGGGAACTGCTGGCCCGGATAGGGCGTGGGATATTTGGCACCGATCAGGAAATTCGGATAGGCGCGCTCGCGCGTGGTGAGCGGCACCGAGGGCAGGAGGCCGGGATTGGATTGCGCCTTGGCGCGATTGATCGGCGTGGGATCAAAGCCGGAGCGGCCGCGGCCCACGTGATCCACCACATAGACCGGGAAGTTGTGGCGGGCGAAATAGGTGGCCCAGCCTTCGCGCCCGTCCGGCGTGGTCTCGTAGGTCACCCCGGTGTGGCCCGATCCGTGCACCATGATGATGGGAGGACCCGCGATGGTCTTGGGGATGCGGTACTGCACATACATCTGGTCGATGGTGATTTCCCCGGGTGTGGCCGCGCCGGTCGCGGGCGTATCGGGAAATTCGGTCCTGGTGGTCTGGGCATTGACGAAGAACACGCCCTCGTCCTGCAGCTCCATCGGCCCGCCGAGCGATCCGGCCGTTGCCGCAGCGCTGAGGCCGGCGAGCAGGCCGGCCGCGAGCAGAGCGGCGCTCGCGGAATTGAGGCTCTGATTGATGCTCATGCTGTCCTCCCAAGAATTGTGAGTGGAATTTGCGGCTCCAACGCCGTGGTCCTGCAGCCGCTCGAAGCGATGGAGCAAAGCGTTTCCGCTGCTCCGCCCGGCCGAGAACCGCAGAGCCTATATTCTGCCACCCTGGCCGCAAGAGCCAGGAGGAAATCGGCCAGGCCGGCCCTGGATTTTCGGAAGGGTCGCGTGCGCGATCGCGGACCGCGTGGATAATAATTTCGCTTTCTGGTCCGAAGTCGAGAGTCTGGCTTCGATCGCGCCGGGCGTGCACACGCTCGCAAGCGAGCATCGCATTGGCATTCGTGACGGCCTGATCAGGCCTTCAGCCGCTCCCCAATGGCGCAATCACCAGCTCCAGAAGCCGCCTCGCTGCGGCTGCCATCCGGATTGATCGGCGCGGTGCCAACCGCCCGACCCGTCGCGTGACCAGCCGTTGGAACGACCGGCGCTGCCATAGGCCGCGTAGCTGCCTGGGGCGTTGCCGCCGGGGGCGTAGCCGCCTGCCGCGTATCCACCAGGGGCATAGCCGCTGGCGGGCTCGCGCCACTGTCCCCAGCCGTTCCCGTCTTCGGTCGGGGCACGGCGCGCATAAGTGTTCCCGCGGCCGGCGCTGTCGCGCGAGACCAGCCGGTAGCGCGCGTCCATCGCGTGGCCTTTAGGGTCGAGCCGCAGGCATTCGCCGCCACCGCCGCCGTGCCGGCGCGACTTGCCGGAATCCGGATCGGAGTTGCACGCAAGCTCGCTCTTTGCCTCCACGGACGGCGGCGCCAGCGCGGTCTTGCTCATGCCCTGGCCCCAGGCTGCTTCCACGATCGACGCAAAAATGGGAGCCGCCACGCTGGCGCCGGTCGCGCCCTCGCCGAGCGTGCGGTGGGTGTCGCCCGCATTGTCGTAACCCACCCAGACCGCGACCGTGATCTGATTGGTGAAGCCCACGAACCAGGTGTCGTTCTCGTCCTCGGTGGTGCCGGTCTTGCCGGCCGCGTAGGGGGCAAGCGACGCCAGCGCGCGGGCGGTGCCGCGCTGCAGGACGCCCTGCATCATGGTCTTGAGCTGATAATAGGCGGCGCGATCGTCGGCGCTCGGGCTCTTCTGGGGCGGCGCGGCGCGGGAATAGGTGACGCCGTCCTGCGTGATGGCCTCGACCGCGTGCGGGCTCGGACGCACGCCTTCATTGGCGATCGCGGCATAGAAGGCCGCCAGGTCGATCGGCCGCACCGGCTGGGCGCCCAGCACGAACGGATAGTAGCGCGCGCAGTCGCGATAGATGCTCATCTCCTGCGCCAGCGCGCACAGCCGATCGAGGCTTTGCTCGGGCTTGGCCGCAATGCCGCCGTCGAGCAGATGCACGGTGGCGAGATTGCGAGAGTTCTCCAGTGCCTGGCGCAGCGTGATGACGCCGCTGCCGCCGCCCTCGTAATTCTTCGGCGACCAGCCCTCGGCGCGGCCGCCGCCCACCGGCGGCAGCGTGATCGGCTCGTCCCGGATCAGCGTATTGGGCTGCAGGCCGTTCTCCAGCGCCGCCAGATAGCTCAGCGGCTTGATGGCCGAGCCCGGCTGGCGTTGCGCCTGGCTGGCGCGATTGAGCTGGCTCAGCGGATAGGAAAAGCCGCCCGTCATCGCCAGGATGCGGCCGGTCTTGTTCTCCAGCACCACGGCCGTGCCCTGCACCTCGGGACGCACCCGCAGCTCCGCGCGGGTGCCCGACTTCCCCTTGCCGTCGCTCAGGCGGACCAGAATCACATCGTGCAATTTGATGTTGCGCTCGATACCGCCCGCGCCCGCGAGCGGCATGGTGCGGCCATCGGCGAGGCCGACCTGCAATCCGTCGCGCTTTCCGCCTCGGGTCTGGAGCACCACGGCCGGCACCCAATGCACGTCATAGAGCGGCAGCCGTGCATTCGCCAGGGCGCGCTGCCAGGCCGGCCGCTTGTCGGCGGCTTTGGCGTCCGTCGCCTTGCCGTCCGCCGCTTTGGGCTCGCCCTCGATGCGCGCAATGGCGGCATCGAGGTTGGCCTCGGGGCCCTGGAAGCGCACCCGCCGGGCGTCGCGCTCGTAGCGCGACAATCCCTCCTGCAGGGCCTCCTCCACGCTGCGCTGCAACGGCACGTCGATGGTGGTGTGAATCGTATAGGATTTCGCGGTCACCCCGTTGGTCCCCGCCATCGTCCTGGCTTCGCGCGTGGCCTGATCGGCGAAATGGAATCCAAAATCGCGTTGCGGCTTCTCGAACGGCACCAGCGCCGGGCTGGTCGCGCGCGCCGCGCTCGCCGCATCGGCGGTGATCGCGCCATCCTCCTGCATGCGGCCAAGCACATAGGCGCGGCGCTCGCGCATGCGCTCCGGATAGCGGTCCGGGCTGAAATAGCTCGGACCCTTCGGCAGCCCGGCCAGCATGGCGGCTTCCGAAAGGTTGAGGTCCTTGGCGGATTTTCCGAAATAGCTGCGCGCCGCCATCTCGACCCCCCAGGAGCTGCGCCCGAGATAGATCGTGTTCAGATAGAGCTCCAGGATC
>DASYFD010000233.1:0-19547 GCA_036498625.1 Xanthobacteraceae bacterium
CGCGCCCAGTGCCGGCGGCAACTCCAGCGCTTCGGGCAGATCGGGCGCATCTGCGGCGAGCGCACCGCTCGCTGCCTGATCGAACAGGATCTCGTCCTCGTCCACATCCCCGATCGGCACGATGCGCGGGAGCAGCGCGGCGTCCATGGCGCTCACATCGAGAAACATGTCGCGCGCCAGCCGACAGGCGCGGCGGGTCGGCAGATAGATGGTGGCGGAGGCGAGCGCGAGCGGATCGCGATCCTGCGCCGGCGCAAAGCCCGCCACCAGGGTGCCGTCCATGAGCGCCCGGATCAGGGTCGGCAGGAACGGCACCGAGGCCGGAATGGTGAAGACGCGCGGCGTGTGGACCATGAGGCAATGGGTTCGGGGGTGGCCGCGAATCGCGGGACGTGGGGTCGTGCGATGAGGGCAATCGATTCGTCGGCACTGGAGCCGGGTGATCATCCGCCTTTGCGGATGCTCGCACAACGATTTCCGGCCGGCCCGGTTTCCGCTCGCGCCCGCCGCCGATCAGGGCGTGGGCGGGCCACCCCGGCGAGACCAGCGCCCAGCTCCGGGATTGACAACAAAATAGTCCTATGATAGGATGATCATTATACATGATTTAAAATGTCCACTGTGGTTCCGAGGGAAGTGGTCTCTGCCATGCAGTCTTCAGAAAAGTCTCGCCGCCGAGCTTCTCCGCCGGCAGCGGAGGCACCAGCTGATCCGCCGTGGCACCAGATACCGACCGCTGCGGCGCGGCGTTTGCATCAGATTTGCGTGGCCAAAAGCTCCGAAGTAGTTGGCGGCTTCGGTCTCACGCCGCTGCAGTTCGGCGCCATGCTCCATCTCAACCAATGCCCAGGAATCGAGCAGAATGGGCTCGCGAGCCGCCTGAACATCGATCGCAACACCATAAGTGTCCTGGTCGAGCAATTGGTAAAATTGGGTGTGGTGGCGCGGCAGGTGAACGGAGCCGATCGGCGCGTGCGCCTGTTGAGCCTGACCCTCAAAGGCGAAAAGCTCTACGCCGAGCTGTTCCCGGAATTTACGGTCGTCAATGCGGACGTCCTCGCGCCGCTCGCGTTCCGCGACCGAAAGCAGTTCATGGACCTTCTGGTCCGCGTGATTGAAGGCAATCTGAGCGACGAGCTTCCGTCCCGCCGGCGCAAGCGAAACGGTCCTTGATCAGCAAGGCTCAGGAGGTTTCCATGCAACGCATGAAGCTTTCCCGTCGGCAGGTTGTTCAGCTGGCAGCGGGCGCGGTTGCCTTGCCGGCCGTTCGGATCGCCAGGGCGGACACCTACCCGGCGCGGCCGGTGCGCATCATGGTCGGATTTCCGCCCGGGATTACGCCTGACATCGCCGCGCGCCTCGTCGCGCAACGGCTGTCGGAGCAGCTCGGCCAGCAATTCATCGTCGAGAACCGGACGGGCGCTGCCGGCAATATCGCTACCGAGCTCGTCGCCAAGGCCCAGCCGGACGGCCATACGCTCCTGCTGACCACTTTCGCGAACGCCGTCAACGCGACACTGTACGACAATCTCAGCTTTAATTTCATCCGCGACATCGCGCCGGTTGCCGGCATCATTCGTGGACCGCTGGTCCTGGAGGTCAACCCGGCAGTTCCCGCCAAGACGGTGCCCGAGCTCATTGCCTACGCCAAGGCCAATCCCGGCAAGCTGAACATGGCGTCCGCGGGCGACGGCACCCCGCAGCATGTGGCGGGAGAGCTGTTCAAGATCATGACCGGCATCGACATGGTTCACGTGCCGTATCGCGGCAGTCCGCTGCCGGACGTGCTGAGCGGGCAGGTCCAGGTCATCTTCAATCCAATTCCTACCTCGATGGGTTACATTCGCGAGGGCAGGCTGCGCGCCCTGGCGGTGACCGGCGCCACCCGTTCGCAGGCGTTAGCCGACGTCCCGACCGTGGCCGAGTTCGTGCAGGGCTACGAGGCGGGCAGCTGGTATGGCATCGGAGCGCCCAAGAGCACGCCGCCGCAGGTCGTCGAGAAGCTCAACAACGTGATCAACGCGTCGCTTGCCGATCCCGCGATCCAGGCGCGGTTTGCCGACCTGGGTGCCGAGCCGATGCAAATGACATCCGCCGGGTTCGGCAAGTTCATCGCCGATGAAACCGCGAAGTGGGGCAAGGTGGTAAAGGTGGCGAACATAAAGCTGGACTAGCATCCTGTCCCAACGCCGGACCCATGCACCAGCGAAAAAAGACCGCCTCGTGGGCGGTCTC
Source organism: Xanthobacteraceae bacterium (assembly GCA_036498625.1). Classification (GTDB taxonomy): domain Bacteria; phylum Pseudomonadota; class Alphaproteobacteria; order Rhizobiales; family Xanthobacteraceae; genus VAZQ01. Next base: position 2,236 of record DASYFD010000233.1, read on the forward strand.
TTCCGAAAGCACATTGGCCGTTTGATCAGGCCCTGTGGCAGCGGCGTTCTACCCTCCTGTGCTTGGCGACGCCAGCGCGGCCCGCTTGCCGACGCTAGTGCTGTTCCATCGTTACGGCGACAGCGCCGTTGGCTGAAAGGCGGACCTTGTTGCCTTCGATATCGGCCACCAGGCTCATATCGATGAAATGGTGGTGGGGCGGCTGATGGCCCACGCCGCTGTCATTTTTGGTCAATTTGATGCGGCCCTTGTCGACGTGATCGACCGTCCCGACATGGGCGCCGTCGGCGCCGATGACTTCCATATGCTCCTTGATCTTGCTCGCGTCGGTCATTTGAGTTCCTCCATTGGGTAAATGACAACGCGCGGCGGGGCATCGGGTTCGAGCAGTGGAACCTTTTTCAGGGAATCAGCCCGCATGGGCTTTCTCGAGGTCGGCGATGACGATCTTCTGCATCTTCAACATGGCCTGCATGGCCCGCTCGGCCTTCTTGCGGTCGGGATCGCTCAGATAACGGCGCAGCGCGGTCGGCACGACCTGCCAGGACAGGCCGAATTTGTCCTTGAGCCAGCCGCATTTCGATGCCTCGCCGCCGCCGGCGATCAGCCGGTCCCAGAAGTAGTCCACCTCTTCCTGGGTCTCGACGCTGATAAAAAAAGAGACCGCCTCGTTGAACTTGTATTTGGGGCCGCCATTGAGGGCGTTGAACTTCTGCCCCTCGAGCTCGAAGCTCGCCATGAAGTCATTGACGATTTCGACCTTGGCATTAGGAAACACCGATTTGTAGAAGGCGACAGCCTCGGGAACATTGTTGTCGAACCAGAGGAAGGGCGTGATCGAGGTCATGGATGTCCTTGTCGGTTGGATGCCCGCGGCGAGGGGCCGCGAGCCCTGAGGACGAACGAGGGGGCCGCTTTCCGACACTCCCTGCCAAAAATGTATCGGGCGTCCTTTGGAACTTTGGAATCGCCACGTATGTCATGGCCGGCATAGCCCGCGAAGACGGGCGTGAATGCCCCGCGGCGGAGAGATTGTGCCTCAATGCAACCGAAACCGCTTTAGCTTCTTGCTCCGTTGCCTTCCTGTCGGGCCAACAACTGCCTCCCTATGATCTGCGCTGAAACCGGTGCCGCGATGGTGAAACCCCAGAAGGGTCCGAAATCCTGCACTGCCGGCATGCTGGTCATGAACAACCCGGGAATGCTGGTCTGGAACTGCGCGTCCAGCTCCGGAAAGCCGTTTCGGGTCGTCAGCTGCCCCAGGAGGTTCCCGGCCGCCAGAAAGGGGACCCGCGCGATGTCCACCTTATATCCGGTGGCCGCGATGACCTGATCGACGATGAGGGTTTCGCCGTTATCGAGCGTCGCCGCCAAAGCGCCGTCCGGGCGCTCCACGCAGGTGACGACCCGGCTCTGCGGCCATAGCTTGACCGCATCGTCGAGAATCCGCGGCTGCAGCCAGGGTTCGACCTTCAAGCGGCCTTCGGCCCAAAGCCGTTGACGTATTTCCTCCTGCCTAGCAGCCGGCAGCTTGCGAAACCAGGCCGCGTCCTCTGTCGTCTTGTCCACCAGGGGGCCGACCCATGACCAATCCGAAGTCTTGAACGCCGGCGAATCGTGGCGATGGCAAACATGAATCGCGGCCGCCCCGGCCTCGCGAATCAATGCCGCCCATTCGAGCGCGCTCTGGCGGCCGCCGATGATCAGGCAGCGTTTGCCGCGCAACGGCTCGAAATCGACCAGGTCGCAGGTGTGCGCAAGGCGCCCCGAAGGTATGCGGTGGGCAAGCTCCGCCGGCAGATGCTTGAAATACTCGAAGCCGATCGCAATGACCACGTTCCTGGTCGTGACGACACTGTCATCTTCGAGGAGGGCATGAAAGCACGCGGTTTGCGCCGCGTAGTCCAGGCTGCGAACATACAGAGGGATTGGCTCAATTTCCTTCCGCTGCTGGAACCAGCGCACGTAGCGTAGATAAAATTCGAGCGACAGCGGCTCGACCTCGGCGACCTTGCGGCCCAGGGTCTTGAGAAAGCTTTCGATCGTATCGATGCCGACAGGATCGAGGTGCCAGTCGCACGCCGAGCGAAGATACATTCCCTTCGGCATGTTCGACTTCCAGAACTCCATCGGCTTGCCGATCGATCGGTAGTTCAATCGCCAATGCGAACAGTATGCCGCCATCGACAGGCCGAACGGGCCAGCGCCGATAATCAGAAGGTCGGTGTCGATTTTCACGGCAGGACATGCGACGGCTGGGAGTTTTGGCAAGGATATCGCATCGGCGGGTGATCCGTCACCGGGAACGAACGCACACGACCATGCCCTACCCGTCACCCGGCCAAGCTTGTATGATGTCCATTCGGCGGCCCGCATTGCTGCGGCGCCCAATACCGTTTCAATCATGGCTGGGAGGATTCAATGAACGCCAACGAAGACAGGCTTGGCCGGCGAACCTTTCTCAAGCAGATGGCGACCGTGGCGGGCACCGCTCCGCTCGCGCCGGCGCTGTTCGGCGCCACCGCAGCGTCGGCCCAGACCGAGCCGCCCGCTCACAAGGAGGCAACCGCCCACGAGACCGAGCGGCTCGCCGCCTATGCGGCCAAGCTGCGCTATGAGGATCTGCCCCCCGCCGTGGTGCAGCGCGCCAAGGATTGCATCATCGATGGGGTATCGACGGTCAGCTTCGGCGCCGAATTGCCGTGGAGCAAAATGGTCATTGCCTATGCGCAGCGCTACGGCGCCGGCGGCAACAGCGCGATCCTCGGCACCGGCGGGGTGAGCGTCAACGCGCCCGCAGCGGCGCTTGCCAACGGCGCCCTGGCGCATGCGTTCGAGCTCGATGCCACGACCGAGCCGAACAGCGGCACGCACCCGGCGGCGACCTTGTTCACCTCCGCCCTGGCGGTCGCGCAGGAGCGGGGCCTGGGCGGCCGCGAACTCATCACCGCATTCGTGGCCGGCGCCGAGGTCATGTTCCGGATCGGCTACGCCACCAAGCACAGCAACGAGACCCGCGGCTTCCACGCGCCCGGCACCACCGGTCCGTTCGGGGCGGCGGTCGCGGTCGGCAAGCTTCGGCAGTTCGATGCCGGCAAGATGACCAACGCTCTCGGCATCGCCGGCTCGCTCGCCTGCGGTCTCCTCGAGTTTGCCAGTGCCGGCAACGGCGCCATGGTCAAGCGTCTCCATCTCGGGCGCGCGGCCGAAAGCGGCGTGCTGGCGGCAAGCCTCGCGGATGACGGCTTCACCGGGCCATCGAGCGTGCTGGAAGGCGAATTCGGCTTCCTGCATGTGTTCTGCAACGAGTGGGACATGGCCGCGCTGACCCGCGGTCTCGGCACCGATTACCTGACGTCGGACATCTCGCTGAAGCGCTACGCCTGTCACATGACGGCGCAGAACTCGATCGAGGCCACCCAGGACCTGCGCCAGGAGCACAAGTTCGCGGCCGCCGACGTGGTATCGATAGCGATCGCGGGCGATGACCGCATGGCCACCCGCAACAACATCCCGGCGCCGGAGGACAAGATGCTGGCGCAATATTCGGTCCCGTTCAGCGTCGCGCTCTCGCTCTACCGGGATGCGCGCGATCCGCGCTCGTTCGACGACGCGGTGGTGCGCGATCGCCCCATCCTCGATCTCGCATCGCGGATCAAGATCGCCCGGGCGACGAACCAGAGCCGCCAGGACACGACCTCCACGGTGACGATCCGCCTCAAGGACGGGCGCGAGGTGTCGCGGCGGGTGTCGAACTTCATGGGAACCCCGCAGCGTCCGCTCGATCAGGCGGAGCTCAAGGAGAAGTTCATGCTGGTGGTGGGGAATCTCCAGCGCGCCAAGATGGAAGCAATGTTCGAGCGGCTGCAGCATATCGAGAGCGAGAAGACGCTGGACTGGGTGAGAGTCTGAAAGCGCGCGCCACCCTCGCGTCAGGCCGAAGCGCCGCCGGCGGTCCCGTATTTCGTCTCCAGCGCCTCGGTGCTGAGCAGCCGCCGCTCGAGTTCGCGCATGCTGTCGTAGTCCATCAGTCGCATGATGGCGTCGATGTCGACCACGAGATCCGGCCGGTCGGCCGGCTCGCCGCTGGCGATCGCGTCCTTCATCGCCTCGAGGGCGCGGGTCATTCCGTGAATGGCGGCGGCCGGAAGCATGCGCGGCAGCGTCACCCGGCGCACCCCGATCTCGGCCAGGCGCCGGATCGGCATCAGCGGCGTGGTCGGCCGCGCCCTTATGCCGAACCCCATATTGACCGTGACCGGAACCCGCGCCGCGTCGACCAGGCGCTTGATCTCGTCTTCGCTGCGGACCGCATCGGCGAAGATCATGTCGGCGCCGGCTTCCGCATAGGCGCGCGCCCGCCGCAGCATGCCCTCGATGCCCTCGATCGCCAGCGCGTCGGTGCGCGCGATGATGGCAAAGGCATCGTCGCGCCGCGCCAGGCACGCCGCCTCGATTTTTTTCGCGCCTTCGACCAGCGGTATCACCTCCTTGCCGGGCATGTGCCCGCAGCGCTTGGGATGCACCTGGTCCTCGATATTGATGCCGGCAAGGCCCGCCTCCTCGAACATCTGGACGGTGTAGTGCACGTTCATAGGATTGCCGTAGCCGGTGTCGGCATCGGCGGTCAGCGGGATCGCGAGGGTGCGGGCCAGCATCCGGCAATGGTCGACGTTCTCGGCAAGTCCCATCACCCCGATGTCGTCGATGCCGAGCAGCGAGTTGGAGATGCCGGCGCCCGTGGTGGCCGCCATCGCGAAGCCGGCCTTCTCGACCAGACGGGCGCTGTAGCCGTCGTAGACGCCGGGGGCGACGATCAGCGAGCCTTCGGCCAGGAGCTCGCGGAATTTCTTGGGCCCATCCTTCATCTCGATCTCCCGAAGTGCGGCATGTGCGCGCCGCGACAGCGCTGCCCAGAATAGAGTATGGTCGTGGCGGCGGACAGCGCCTGCCTGAGCCGTGACCTCAACCCGACATTCAATTGAGCCGCCCATTGCCACCGGCCATGTCCATCTCATGAACGAAACGCATTCCAGTTTTTCGTCTTGCGGCAAGGCCTATGTTTTCCATGATGTGCGCGCGGCGCTCGGCGCCGACACGCAGGCGCGGCTGCCCTATGTGGCGCGGGTGCTGGCGGAAAACCTCTTGCGTCATCTCGGCAAGCCGGGCGTCACGCCGGACGTTCTGCACGCGCTCGCCGATCCCGCCGTTGCGCCCGATGCGGTCGCGCTGCCGCTGCATGCGCCCCGCGTCCTGGTGCCGGATTCCTCCGGCATCCCGGTGCTGATGGACCTTGCCGCGTTGCGCTCGGCGGTGGCCAGACGGGGAGGGGATCCGGCGCGTGTCAACGCCAGGGTGCCGATGACTTTCGTGGTGGACCACTCGCTCCAGGTCGATGTCGCGGCATCACCCGACGCCGAGGAGATAAACCTCAAGCGCGAGTTCGAGCGCAACGGCGAGCGCTACCGGTTCTTGAAATGGGCCGAGCAGGCGTTCGACGGCTTGAGCGTGTTTCCGCCGGGCGCCGGCATCATTCACCAGGTCCATCTAGAGCAGGTCGCTGCCGTCACGCTGCTCGATCGGTCGCGCACGCCCCCGGTGGCATTTCCGGATTTCGCCATCGCGGGCGACTCGCACACCCCGATGGTGAATGCTCTGGGCGTGCTTGGCTGGGGCGTGGGAGGTATCGAGATCGAGACCATCGTGCTGGGACAGCCCTACATTTTCCCGAAGCCGGAATTCGTCGGTGTCCGTCTCGATGGGGCGTTGGCGCCCGGCATCACCGTGACCGACCTGGCATTGACCTTGACCGAAGAGTTGCGCTCAGCCGGCGTGGTCGGAGCCTGTGTCGAGTTCTTCGGCCCGGCCGCCGGGGCGCTCAGCGTCCCCGACCGTGCGACCCTCGCCAATATGGCGCCGGAATATGGAGCGACCACGGGCTTCTGGCCCGTGGATGAGCAGACCATAGCCTATCTGCGGATGACCGGCCGCGCGGCCGAGCATGTCGATCTGGTGAAAGCGCACGCCCGCGCCGCCGGTCTCTTCCGCGGCGCCGATGCGCCTGATCCGGTTTACGACCGCGTGATTGCGTTCGATCTCGGCCGGGTCCGGCGTACCATCGCGGGCCCGGGCATGCCGCATGTCCGGCAGGATACTTCCAGTGTCGCGGCGAGCTTCCGCGAACGCGCCAAAGCCGCGGTCGGCAAACCGCGCGCACCCGACGCCCTGCCCGAAGGCGCCATCGGGATTGCGGCCATCACCTCCTGCACCAACACGTCCAATCCGCACGGGATGATCCGCGCCGGGCTTGTCGCCAAGGCCGCGGTCGAGCGCGGTCTGCAATCCGCGCCATGGGTCAAGACCTCGCTCGCGCCCGGCTCGCGCGCCGTCACCACCTATCTGGAGCGCGCCGGGTTGCTGGCGCCGCTGGAGGCGCTCGGTTTTGGCGTCATCGGCTATGGCTGCACCACCTGCGCCGGCAAGTCGGGGCCGCTCAAGCCGGTTGCCGCGAGCGCCGTGGAGCAGGACGGCCTCGCCCTTGCGGCTGTCCTGTCGGGCAACCGCAATTTCGATGGCCGCATCCACCGCCAGGTGGGGGCAAACTATCTCTGCTCGCCGGCGCTGGTGGTCGCCTTCGCGCTGGCCGGGCGCGTGACCATCGATATCGACCACGATGCGATCGGCAACGGTGCCGGCGGCGCCCCGGTCTTCCTGCGCGATCTCTGGCCCGACGATGTCGAGGTCGATGCCGTTGTCGGGCGGACCGTCACGTCCGAAATCTTCGTCAGCACCGCGCAGGCAAGTCCCCGGGTGCAGGCCAGCTGGGACGCGCTCGAGGCACAGCACGGAACCTTGTTCCATTGGGATGCCGCTTCGAGCTACATCGTCGAGCCGCCGTTCTTCGCGTCCAACGACGTCGGATTTGCGAACGCGCAGCGCATCGAAGGCGTGCGCGTACTCGCCGTCTATGGCGACAACCTGAATACCGATCATGTATCGCCCGGCGGCGAGATCCCCCCGGACAGTCCGGCGGGACAATATCTTCAGTCGCTGGGCGTGAAGCCCGCGGCCTTCAACAGCTATGTGGGCCGGCGCGGCAACCATCATGTCATGATGCGCGGCACCTACGGCAATGTGCGCATCCGCAATCGCATGGCCGACGGCCGCGAGGGGTGGTGGACGAAAATCCATCCCGAAGGCGAGGCGATCACCATACCCGACGCCGCCCTGCGCTACCGCGCGCGCCATGTTCCGCTGATCGTTCTCGGCGGGCACAATTTCGGCGCCGGCAGCAGCCGCGACTGGGCCGCCAAAGGGCCAGCCCTGCTCGGCGTGCGCGCCGTGATCGCCCGCTCGTTCGAGCGTATCCACCGTTCCAACCTGATCGGCGTGGGCGTGGTCCCGCTCTTGTTCGCGGACCGAGAGAGCGTCGACGCGCTCGCGCTCGACGGCAGCGAGGAATTTTCCTTCGACGGCATCGCTGACGGCATCGCCCGGCGCGCAGCGATCGGCGTCATGGCGCGCCGCTCCGGCGGCGAGGCGCTGCGCCTCGAGGTCACCGCCGACGTCCGCTCCGCCGCCGAAGTCGATCTGCTGCAGCGCGGCGGCATGTTTCAGGCCGCCTTGGAGGCATCGCTGTGACCATCACCCACCGGCTCTGCGAAAAGATCGTCGCCACCACGGCGGACCACATGGGCGAGGCTGCCATCGCCAAGGCGCGCCAGCTCGTCGTCGATGGTGTCGCGGTCGCGGTGGCCGGCGCCCGCATCGAGGAAGCGCCGAAAATCGTCGCCGGCTATCTGCGTGGCCAGGGCTCGAAGCCGCAGTGCTCGGCGCTCGGTTTCGATTTTCGCCTCGCGCCAGTTCCGGCCGCCCTCCTCAATGCCACCTCCATGCATGTGCTCGACTTCGAGCCCATGTGGACGCCGGCGACGCACGCGCTGTCGCCGGCGCTCGCCGCGGCCCTGGCGCTGGCGGAATCGATCGGCGCCAGTGGCCGCGCTGTCCTGGCCGCAGTCGTCAAGGGCGTCGAGATCCAGGGCTGGATCCGGCAGGCCAGCGGCCACGTGGCATCCCGCGATTTCAAGTTTCATCCGCCCGGCATGGTGGGCCCGATCGGCGCGGCGGTTGCGGCGTCCAATCTGCTGCAGCTTGACGCCTCTGCCCTTGCCCATGCGATCGGCATCGCCACCTCGCGCTGCGGCAGCCTCACCAGCAACACCGGCACCATGACCAAGTCGACCCATTGCGGCTATGCGGCATCGCTTGGTCTCGAATCGGCACTGCTGGCGGCAAGCGGCTTCACCGGAGACGACAACGCCTTTGACAGCGCGGCTGGCTACGCCGCGATCTTCTTGCCGCCCGGCTTCGACCGCGAGATGCTCATGCGTTTCGGCGCGCCGTTCCGGCTGGTCGACCCCGGCTTCACGCTGAAGATTTTTCCGTGCAAGTTCACCACCCACTACGGCATCACTGCCGCTCTGGCGGCGCGTCCGCGCCTGCCCTCGGCCGATGCGATCCGGGCGCTGCGGATGCTCGCGCCCATCGTTCCAACCGGCGACCGCCCGCATCCCAGGGCCGGGCTCGAAGGCAAGTTCAGCGTGCAATATACGCTCGCGGCGGCATTGCTCGACGGCGCCGTCACGCTGTCGAGCTTTACGGACGAGCGCCTGCACCGCTCTGACATGCAGGCGCTGCTCCCCAAGATCGCCGTCACCATGTCGCCGGATATCACCACGCAATACAACGCCGGCCGCTATGTCGATCTGGAGATCGAGCTTGCCGACGGCACGATCCTGCGCGAGCGTTGCGAGCGGCCGCGCGGTTCCTGGGGCGCCGAGCCGATCTCCACAGCCGAGCACATCGTGAAGGTGCGGGATTGCCTTGCCGGTTCCGTGGCGCCCGCAGCGATCGAAGAGTTCTTGGAGCTCGGCAGCCGGTTCGAGCAGCTGGACGGGGAAGGCGTGCGCCGCATGCTCGCGCTGGCGTGCCGCGATGGTGCGCCATGCTGCTGATCGACAACGATACCGTCAAGCGCGTGCTGACCATGCGGGAATGCATCGAGGCGCAGGAGCGCGCCTTTGCGGGCACGCTCACCGGCGCGTCGGTCTCGCGTCCCCGCATCGACATGTTCGTTCCGTGCGAACGTGCGGATGCCTACTATCGCTGGGGCTCGGTCGAGGGCGCGAGCGACGGCGTGCTGGCGGTCAGGCTCAAGTCGGACATCATGAGCTGGCCGGAAGGCCCGAACGGCACCCGCACCGAGACCAAATACTGCATTCGCCCGGGCACCTATTGCGGGCTGGTGCTGCTGTTCAGCACGCAGGACGGCGCGCCCCTCGCCATCATCAATGACGGCTACCTCCAGCACATGCGCGTCGGCGGATCGGCGGCCGTGGGCGCGCGGCTCCTGGCGCGCAAGAATGCGCGGGCGGTCGGGATGATCGGCTCCGGCGGCATGGCGCGCACCGTGCTCGAAGCGCTGGTGGAGGTGCGCGACATCAAGACCGTGAAGGTCTACAGCCGCGTCGCCGCCAACCGCGATGCATTCGCGACAGAGATGACCGAGCACCTGCATGTGTCGGTCGAGCCGGTCGCCAGCGCCCGCGAGGCGGTCCGCGGCGCCGATATCCTGGCCACCTGCACCGACAGCATGGATCCGGTGATCGAAGGCGGCTCATTCGAGCCCGGCATGCATGTCGTCAATATCGGCCCCCATGACCTCGGACCGGACGCGGCGGCGCGCATGGACTTGGTCATCAGGCAGGGCATCGAGGCGCTGCCGATGCCGGAAGACGGCGTGTTTCGCAAGGGTGTCGGCCACAGCCACGGCGCGTTTGTCGGCGGCAGCCCGCAAGAGCAGGCGCGGCTGCCGAAGTCGTCACCCAAGCGGGTCGCGCCATCGCCGGGCCCGCTCTATGCGGACGTCATTTCCGGCCAGGCGCCGGGCCGCACCAGTTCTGACCAGGTCACTCAATACCGGCCGGTCGGAAACTGGGGCCTGCAATTCTCCAGCGTCGGCGCGGTGGTGTATCGCCGGGCGCAGGAGCAAGGTCTCGGCCGTGTGCTGCCGACCGAATGGTTCTTGCAGGACATCAAGAACTGATGCCGCCAGTACTTTGACACAGTGATTTTGAGTGGTTGGGCGCTCAATCCTCATCCTGAGGAGGCCGCGCCCCTTCGCGCGGCCGTCTCGAAGGATGCGGCCCAGGCAGCGTCGCGTGCGCGGCCATGGTTCGAGACGCGCGGGCACATGCCCGCGCTCCTCACCATGAGGCTGAAAGAGTCAAAATCCAGGACCCTTCTGCAGACGCGACGAGATGTAGCTTTTGCCGGGGACCTGCCGGTGGTATATGCGGACTTCCCTTTGTTTCGGCGACAGCGCGAGTGCCTCGGGCCGGCGGGCATTTCCAGGCGCCAATTGAGATCGGTCCGCGACGGCGCATTGGTGTTATCGCGCCGTATCCTTGGAGCGACGCCATGAAGCTTCCCCGCCGAGGATTTCTGCGTCTCGCCGTAACCGCCACGGCGATGCCGGCGGTGGCGCGGGTCGCAACCGCGCAGGCCTATCCAGCGCGGCCGGTGCGCATCATCGTCGGGTTTGCCGCCGGCGGCTCCAGCGACATCGGCGCGCGCCTGATCGGACAATGGCTGCAGGAGCGGCTCGGCCAGCCGTTCGTGATCGAGAACCGGGCCGGCGCCGCCACCAATATCGCAACCGAGACGGTCGTGCACGCGGCGCCCGACGGCTATACGCTCCTGATGGTTGGCCCCTCGAGCACCATCAACGCGACGCTCTACGACAAGCTCAGCTTCGTGTTTCTGCGCGACATCGCGCCGGTTGCGAGCACGATCAGGCAACCTCAGATGATTTTGGCCAACCCCTCGTTGCCGGCCAAGACCATTCCGGAGCTGATCGCCTACGCCAAGGCCAACCCGGGCAAGATCACGATTGCATCGGCCGGCACGGGATCGAGCGGTCATCTGGCCGGCGAATTGTTCAAGATGATGGCCGGCGTCAACATGCTGCACGTGCCGTATCGCGGCGCCGGGCCGGCGTTGACCGATCTTCTGGGCGGGCAGGTGCTGACCGGCGTCACCGGCATTTCGGGCTCGATCGAGCAGGTCAGGAACGGCAAGCTGCGCGCCCTTGCGGTCACCACCACGGCGCGCGCGGCCGCGCTGCCGGAGGTTCCGACCGTGGGCGAATTTCTGCCCGGCTTCGACGCCGGCGACGTGCTCGGGGTGGGGGCGCCCAAAGACACGCCACCGGAGATCATCGACAAGCTCAACCGGGAGATCAACGCCGCGCTCGCCGACCCCAAGCTGAGCGCGCGCTTTGCCGATCTGGGCGGCACCCCGCTGGCGCTCACCCCGGCCCAGTACGGCAAGCTCTTGGCGGACGAGACCGAGAAATGGGGCAAGGTTATCCGATCAGCCAACATCAAGTCGGAATAGCGCGGCACGCGCTGGATTAGGCAAAATGAACTGCAATCACCCACTCGTCATGGCCGGGCTTGTCCCGGCCATCCACGCCTCGCTTTCTGGCGCGAAAGACGTGGGTGCCCGGCGCAAGGCCGGGCATGACGACGGGGAGACTGTGCGTCAACGCAGCCGGAAACCACTGTCAGTGAACCGGGAAGCAGCATCATGATGAGAATGGCAGCTATCGGGCTTGCAATGGCGTTGGGGGCGAATTCTGCCCTGGCGCAGAGCAACCCGCGCTACATCCAGTTTCAGCCCTCGGCGACCAAAGGCGCGCTTTACACGCCTGACAGCGGGCCGGCCCCGACCGTGGCCTTCCTTACCATCCATCGCACAGCGAATTTCATGAACATGATTGCCACGCGGGAGCTTCCCAAACGCGGCTTCATGGTGCTCGGCATGAATCCGCGCTCCGACAACAACGAGGCGATCGTCAATTTCGAGAACATAGCGCTCGATATCAAGCAGGGCATCGAGTTCCTGCGCAAGCAGCCGGGCATCAGCAAGGTCATCCTGATCGGCTTCTCCGGCGGCGGACCCTCGACGACGTTCTATCAGGCGACGGCGGAGAAGGGCCCGTCCTACTGCCAGGGCCCTGGCAAGCTCACCCAGTGCACCAATGCCCTGGCGAATTTGCCGAAGGCCGACGGCATGCTGCTGCTCGATGCCCATCCGGGCAACACCGTGAACGCGATGCGCAGCCTCAACCCGGCCGTGCTCGACGAGAACGATCCCTCGAAGATCGATCCGGCGCTCGATCCGTTCGATGCCGGGAATGGATACAATTCGAACGGGCTGTCGGTCTATTCGAGCGAGTTCATGCAGCGCTATTTCGCGGCCCAGGCGGCGCGCATGAACCGGCTGATCGACAAGGCCTTGGCCATGCGCGAGGAGATCAAGCAGGGCGGGGGCAAGACCACCGACGACGCGCCCTTCATCGTCTATCGCAACCGCGCGCGGCTGATGGATTTTTCCATGAGCGTGCATCCCGGCACGACGCGGCCGCAAAAGCTCCTCAAGAACGACGGCTCGATATCGACCGAAATTGTACGCTCCGTCCGCGTTGCCGTCGACAACGCCAAGCTGGACAAGACGCTCTCGAACGGCACCATGTTCCTGACCCTCACGTCGTTCCTGAGCGCCAATGCCATCCGGGCCAAGGATTCGATCACCGATATCGACTGGTGCTCCAGCAACAACTCGACACCGTGCGCGCTGCGCCAGATCACGGTGCCGATCCTGGTCACCGCGATGGGCGGGCACTATTTCATCGCCGACAACGAGATCCACTATGACGTGGCGGCGAGCCAGGACAAGGATTTCATCGTGATCGAGGGCTCGGTGCACGGTCAGACGCCGTGCGAGGCCTGCTCCAAGGTGACCGGACAGTCCTATTCCAATGTGACGAAGAACCTGTACGACTACGTCGCCGGATGGGCCGACACTCATTTCAAATAGTGCGGCCCCGGCGACCGCGGATGAGCGAGCCCCACGACAAATCGACAAATCCCCGGAGATTGGGCGGGGAGCAATGATCGCCGCCTGCGGGCTTCCGGGCCATCCGTAAAATCGCTACCATCCGGTGATTTCGGCTTCATCCGGGTAATCAGCCATCGGGAGGAATAACCATGCGTACAGTCGTCTCCAGCACTTGCCTCGTCGCGCTCGCCCTCTTGGCATCGGCCGGCATCGCGGCCGCGGACGAGGTCAAGGTGATCAGTGTCGGCGGCGTGAAGCTCGGCCTCGACCCGATCATCGCCGACTTCACCAAGCAGACCGGCCACCAGGTGACCTATTTCGCGGGCTCGCCCGCGATGGTGTCGCAGAAGCTCGCGGCCGGCGAGCCGTTCGACGTCGTGGTGCAGTCGGCGCCCGCGATGGCCGAGCTTGCGAAGAGCAACGGGCTCAAGCCCGAGACCCGCAAGGCTGTCGTTCGCGGCGGTATCGGCATGGCGGTCGCTCCGAACGCCACCGCCCCCGACCTCTCGAACGCCGATGCGTTCAAGAAGGCGCTGCTCTCCGCCAAATCGATCGGCGTCGGCGATCCGGCCGTGCCCAACGGCAGCGGCGTCGTGATCCAGCGCATCCTGGCGGCGTCCGGCATCATGGACACCATCAAGCCCAAGGTGAAGGTCGTCGGCCTCGACCCCGGCCAGGAGCTGATCGCCAAGGGCGAGCTCGAGCTCGGCCTCATGAATGCGAGCGAGGTTCGCACCTTCGTGAAATTCGCCGGTCCGGTACCGGCGCCGCTGCAGGACTACACCAACTATGAGGTGGCGCTGACCGCCAAGTCGGCATCGCCCGCCGCGCTGGCGTTCGCCCAGTTCGTCGGCGGCCAGGCCGCAGCCCAGCACTGGAAGACCGCGCGCATGGAACCGGAGGTGAAGTAGGCAAACGCCCTCTCCTGGTAAAGGTCGGGCGCGTCAGCACCGCGTGCCGGCGCGTCCGCCTTCCGCGGTAACGTGGTCCGTTCTTCAAGCCCAGAGAGGATGCCATGATGAATTCGACTCGCCGCAGTTTCATGCGCAGCAGCGTCGCATTGTTGGCCACCGGCATGCTCTTCGCCTCGAGCCGGGTGTGGGCGCAAGCCGCAAATGGGCTGCCGATGCCGGACGTCAAGGCGCTGGTGTTCGATACCTTTGGCACCGTGGTGGATTGGCGCAATGGCGTCGCCCGCGAGGCAGAGCGCATTCTCAAGCCCATGGGCCATGATCTCGACTGGCATGCATTCGCGGATGCCTGGCGCAAGGAATACGGGCCGAGCATGGACGAGGTGCGCAGCGGCCGGCGGCCGTTCGTCAAGCTCGATGTCCTGCATCGGGAGAATCTCGATCGCATCCTGCCGCGCTTCAAGGTCGAGAAGCTCGACGAGGCGACGCTGGCCGAGCTTACGCTTTCCTGGCACAAGCTCGACGCTTGGCCGGATGTGGGGCCGGGCTTTGCCCGGCTGCACAAGCGGTTCCTGATGGCGCCGTGCTCGAACGGCAACATTGCGCTGATGGCCGACGTGGCGCGGCGCAACAACCTGCCTTGGGACGCCATCCTCGGTTCCGAGATCGCGCAGGGCTACAAGCCGCAGCCGAAGGTCTATCTGATGACCTGCGAGGCGTTCAATCTCAAGCCCGAGCAGGTGATGATGTGCGCCGCCCACAGCGACGACCTGTCGTCGGCGCAGAAGCTCGGGCTGCGCACCGGCCATATTGGGCGGCCGGGCGAGGGCGGCCCGGGCACCGGCGAGTCGGCACCCAAGGCGTCGACGTCCTTCGACGTCGTGGGCAAGAACTTCCACGACTTCGCCGACAAGCTCGGGGTCTGAGATCCGTCACGGAATCCAGGATTTTGAGGCGAGCCTCGAAATCCGGGAACCGCGATCTACCGCACCGCAAAGCAATAGAACAGACCATTGCCACCGGTGGCGATCAGGTCGGGCTGGGTGCAGCCGCGCGAGGTGTGGGCGGCATTCCAGGAATGGGCGGTCTCGGTATAGGCCGCCACGTTCTGGGAGCCTGCCACCGGAGGGTTGCCCTCGCGATCGGCGTGTCCCAGCATGGCGACGCCGGAATCGCTACTGGTCCAGTTCCGGCAGGTGAGGTCCATGTTGCTGGGAAAGGCACGGCCGTCCTTGTCGGAGCCGGTCAGGATGTCGTGCATGTTGGGCGTGTCGCCCCGCACCTTGATCGGCTGGCCTTTTTCGTCGAGCGCATTGGCCTTGCCCATCTTGTTGTTGTCGCTGTGCAGATCGGCGAGGCTGGTTGCGATGACGGTGCCCTTGGCGTTCTGCCAGGGACCATTGCCGATGCGGTCGCGCGCATTGACCGCGTTGGCGCCGCCCCGCGCATTGGTGCTGAGATAAGCCCGCCAGGTCTTGTTGCCGGCGCCGGCCGCCTGCGCCAGCGCCTGGCAATGGGCATCGGCGCCGGCGAGGCCGCCGAGATCGGCACCTTTGCCGGAACCGACGCTGGTGATGAAGAAGGTCATGTCCGCCTGCTGGGCGTTGGCGCTCACGCATGCGCTGCATGACACCAGAATGGTCGTCAGAATGATCGCTGTCCGCATTTGGCAGTCCTCCCTGGTTGCCGGCCATCGCGCGGATGACAGCCGGCTCGACCTTGAATCTGCGACGGTTCTGCGTCTCCGGCAAGGCCGAGGCGGTGCGGCAGGTTGGCAGCTTCCTGGATGGCGGCGACGACAAGATCGATTGTGATTCCATGCGCGACATTGCTACTGTCGGGACGTCGTTCGTGGGTGCACTGGGCGCGAGATTCGTGATGGCGTGCGGATATCTGCTCGACGCCCCAGCAAGAGCAAGACGACGCCCGGAGGGCCGCATGCATCAATGGCGAACGGCTGGATTCCTCGGAATGGTGCTTGCGACGCTCGCGAGCGCAGGCTCCGAAGCGGCGGAGCCTGCGAGCGAATTTTTCGCGGGCAAGCAGATCACCATGATCGTGCCGTCCGGCGTGGGCGGCGGCTATGATTTGTACGGCCGGTTCCTGGCACGATTCATCGGCAGGCATATTCCCGGAAATCCGGTGGTGGTCGTCAAGAACATGCCGGCGGCCGGCGGCATCGGGGCGGCCAATCACCTCTATTCCATTGCGGCGCCCGATGGTCTCACCATGGGGGTGTTCCAGAATACCGTAACACTGAACCAGCTCGGCAGGATGTCCGGTGTCAAATTCGATGTCCGCAAGCTCGGATGGATCGGAAACATGAGCATCGCTTCCACCATCTGCGCGCTCTCCGGAAGCGCGAAGGGCCTGAGGGCGCAGGATCTGTTCCACACCGAGGTCACGGTGGGGGCGAGCGGCGGGTCCGCCGCCATGATCCCGACCCTGCTGAACAGCCTGGCCGGCACGCACTTCAATGTGGTGCGCGGCTATGTATCTACCTCCAACGTGACGCTCGCCATGGAGAAAGGCGAGGTTGACGGGCTGTGCGGCTGGTCCTGGGACGGAGCCAGGGTGAACGCGCGGGACATGCTGAGCCGGGGCATCGCCACAGTCGCGCTCGACATCGCCATTCAGCCGCAGCCGGAGCTCAAGGCGGCGGGCGTACCCTTCCTGATGGATTTGCTGCCGGAGGGCGAAAGCAAGGAGGTGCTGAAGATCATCCTCAGCACCCAGGTCTACAACCGGCCGGTCGCGGTTCCGCCCGGAGTTCCCGCCGATCGCCTCCATCTGCTCCGCGCTGCGTTCGCCGACACGTTGAAGGATCCGGAAGTCCAGGCCGAAGCCGACAGGCTGGGGCTCGATCTCGCCTATCTTTCCCCCGAGCGGATCCTGGAGCTTATCAAAGGGGCCCTGGAAGCGCCGGCACGAGTTCAGGAGCGTGCCGTCGACGAGCTGAGGAAGGCAGGCTTCGGCAGCCTCTAGGGCATTCCGTTGCATGGACTCACCCAGACTGCGCGTCATGGCCGGGCTTGTCCCGGCCAACCACGCCTAGCTTGCGGCGCCAAAGACGTGGGTGCCCGGCACAAGGCCGGGCATGACGATGGAGAGGCTGCGCGTTAACGCGAGCGGGTGCTTGGTTCTTCCGGCATCGTATCGAGCACGGCCTTCAGCGCCTCCTGCTCGTCAGGGGGCCGGGGGTGCGCGGTGATGGACCCACCGTTTGCAGGCGGCGAAAACCGGCTGGCGGTTTGAGCGAAAACCCGGCATTCTCTGCTGGTGTGGCTCCGTGAGTGGATCGATACCGGCTGCGAGCAGTCGGGGGTTGCTGATTTCCAATCCAGTTGCGGGCTTCAGAAGTCGCGAGCAGTGGTATCCTCAATGTCACCGAACGGAGTTCTCTTATGGAGCAGAGGAAGAAGATTCCCGCGGAAGCGG
>DASYFD010000234.1:0-13450 GCA_036498625.1 Xanthobacteraceae bacterium
GCCCGCCGCGGCGGTTGGGCGGCCACAAGGGCCGCCCCTACAATCACGGTTCATCGAAAATTGCCTGCCTCGAGCCAAGAAAATTCCTGCCGGTATTCTGTCTCGAACGGTTGGATCACGTCCAGGAACTCTGTGGTCAGCGAAATGTCGTCGAGTCCGTTGAGCAGGCATCGGCGGCGCAAGGGATGAATGCGAAAGGCGTGCGCGCGGCCTTCCGCGTCGACCGCCACCTGCCGCTCCAGATCGACCGTGATCTGCGCCCCGACCTGCTGGCGCAGCTGCGCCCGCATGGCAGCACAGGTGTCGGCATCGAGCATCACCGGCACCACGCTGTTCTTGAGGCAATTGTTGAAGAAGATGTCGCCGAAGCTCGGCGCGATGATCGCCCTGATGCCGAAGGTCGCGACCGCATAGACGGCGCTCTCGCGCGAGGAGCCGCAGCCGAAGTTGCGCTCCGCCACGATGATCCCGGCCTGGCGGTAGGGCGGCTGATTGAGAATGAATTCGGGTTTTTCGGAGCCGTCGGGGTTGAAGCGCAGGTCGTGGAGCAGCACCTGCGCATATTTGGGCCCCTTCTCGACCTTGTTGAAGCGGGTGGGGCAGAGCGCATTGGTATCGATATTGGGCTGGTCGAACGGGACCGCGATCGCCTTCCAGATGGTGAATTTGTCCATGATGTTGCCTCACATCTCAAAGCCTGCGCACGTCGGTGAGCCGGCCCGTGATGGCGGCCGCCGCCGCCATGGCCGGGCTCAACAGATGCGTGCGTCCGTTGCGGCCCTGGCGGCCGCGGAAATTGCGGTTGCTGGTGGAGGCGCAGCGCTCGTGCTCGGCCAGGAGATCGCCGTTGAGGGCGGTGCAAAGCGAGCAGCCGGCGTCGTGCCATTCGAAGCCGGCCGCCAGGAAGATGCGATCGATCCCTTCCGCCTCCGCCTGCCGCTTGACCGCGCTCGATCCCGGCACCACCCATGTCGGCACCACCGCATGGCCGTGCCGCGCGACCGCTGCGGCCGCACGCAGATCCTCGATGCGCGCATTGGTGCACGAGCCGATGAACACGCGATCGACCGCGATGGAGGTGAGCGCCATGCCGGGGGTCAATCCCATATAGTCGAGCGCTGCCGCGACCTCCTGGCGCTTTTCCGGATCCGCGACGGTTTGCGGATCCGGCACGGTGCCGTCGATGGACGATGCCTGCTCGGGACTGGTGCCCCAGGAGACCGTGGGCGCGATGTTGGCCGCCGCGAAGCTATGCTCCTTGTCGAACACGGCATCGTCATCGCTCGGCAATGTGCGCCAATAGGCCAGCGCCTTGTCCCATTGCGCGCCCTTGGGCGCATTCTGGCGGCCGTCCAGATACGCAAACGTGGTCTCGTCCGGCGCCACGATCCCGGTCTGCGCGCCGGCCTCGATCGACATGTTGCAGATGGTCATGCGCTGCTCCATGGACATGGCGCGCACCGCGCTGCCGGCGAACTCGATGACATGATCGATGCCGCCGCCGACCCCGATCCGCGCGATGATGGCCAGGATCAGGTCCTTGGCCGACACGTGCGGGCTGAGCGCGCCGTCGATGACGATGCGCATGAGCTTCGGCTTGCTGCGCCACAAGGCTTGCGTCGCCAGCACATGCAGCGCATCGGAGGCGCCGATCCCGAATGCCAGGCAGCCGAAGGCGCCGTGGGTGGTGGTGTGGGAATCCGCGCCGGCAATGAGAAGGCCGGGCTGCGTGATGCCGAGTTCCGGCGCCACCACATGCAAGATGCCCTGCTGCGGATCGTCAAAGCCGAAATACCGCACCCCATAGGTGTGGGCGTTGCGATCGAGGCGCTCCAGCATCCCGCGCACCGCCAGATCGTGCACCCCTGCCAGGCCCTGCTTGCGATTGCGGGTCGGCACGTAATGATCCGCGCATGCGATCACCTGCTGGGGCCGGAATACGCTGCGTCCCATTTGCTCGAGATCGTCGAACGCGTGGCGGGCGCCCTCGTGCAGCAGCAGATAGTCCACATAGAGCAGGCGCTCGCCTTCCACGTCCGTCATCTGGTGCCGCTGCCAGATCTTGTCCACCACGGTTCGGCGGCGACTGGGTTCCAGGGCCATCTTGTTGCTCCTTGTTTGTTCGCCGACCTGTAGGGTGGGCAACGCGCCCGGGCAGTACCTCAATCAATAGCACGGAGTCCCGGCGCGTTGCCCACGCGTCGGAGCTGATCGCAAATCGCGTGGGCAAAATTGCGCAGGCCCGCGGGTGGCCTTGATCGCCCCTGCCAGGCAATTTTGCCCACCCTACGTAACCCCCACTCACCGCATCTCCAGCAGCTCCCGTGGGGCGAAAATGCGCGCGATCCCGATCGCCGCCATGCTGACCGTCACGATCAGCACCGAGATGGCGGCCGCCACCTCGATCGAGCCGTCCTCGATGAACTGGAGCACCATGGTCGACATGACCTCGGTGCCGGATTGCGTGAGTATAGCCGACATGGGCTGCTCGCGCAGGCAAAGCGAGAAGATCAAGAGCCAGGCGATGAAGGCCGCCGGCCGCAGCACCGGATAGGTGATGTCGTAGAGGCTGCGCAGCCGCCCGGCCCCCAGGATGCGGGCCGCCTCCTCGAGCTCCGGCGAGACCTGCTTCATCAATGAGCGCACGAACACGAAGCCGATCGGCAGATGCCGGGCCACATAGGCGATCAGGATGATGGTGAGCGTACCATACAGGACATTGATATAGCCCAGCATTACGGCGACGCCGAGAATGATGGAGGGAAACCCGTAGGCCACCATGACGACGGCACTGACGATGCCGCGCCCCGCCGCGGTGCTGCGCTCCACCAGCCAGGCGACCATGATGCCCAGCACCACGCAGATCGCCGCTCCCGACAGGGCGAGAATGAGGCTGTTCTTCACCGCCGGAAACACCGTGAAGCTGTCGTCGAATACGGCCCGGTAATGCTGCAACCCGAAGTTTCCGGCGGTCAGCTCGGTTCCGAAGGCCTTGAGCAGCGAGAGCACGACCAGCGCGACAAACGGCAGGACCGACGCACCACCCACCAGGGTCAGCGCGAGCGCCAGCGCCGGATAGCGCCAGGCTCCCAATCCCATCAGCTGGGGTGCGTTGGCCTTGCCGGTCACGGTGACGAAGTTGTTGCGCTTGAGGTAGCGCTGCTGGGCCCAGAGGCAGACGAGCGTGAACAGCGCGATCGGCAGCGAAACGGCGGCGGCGAGTTGCAGGCGCGGCGGATAGGTCAACAGCCCATAGATCGCGGTCGACAGCACCGTGAAGTTGGCCATGGTGCCGATCGCGGCCGGCGCCCCGAACGACGACAAGGCGTCCAGCATGCACAGCGTGGCGCTCGAGACGACGGCCGGGGCCACCAGCGGCAAGGTGATGGTAACAGTGGTGCGCCAGCGTCCGGCGCCGAGCATGCGGGCTGCCTGCTCGTGGCTGGCGTCGATATTGCCGAGCGCCGCCGCCACCGCGAAGAACACGATGGGAAACAGGTGGGCAGTCTCGATGAAGACGAGCCCGCCGAAACTGAAGATGTTGAATGGTGGGCCCGCCAGAGCGAGCCAGGACACCAAGAGCTTGTTGAGATAGCCGGAGTTGGGCGCGGCGAGAAAGATCCAGGCGATCACGTTGATGAACGAGGGAATAATGAAGGCGACCGCGATGGCGCCGCGGATGCATAATTTCGCCGGCACATCGGTGCGCGCCACCAGCCAGGCGAGCGGCACCCCGACGGCGAGGCAGCCGGCCGTCACATAGGCGATGAAGAAGAGAGAATTGACGGCGGCGGTGGCGATGCTCCTGTTGGTGAGCAGCAGCGCGAACGCGTTGACGCCGAAGTGCCAGCTGTCGTCGACAAAGCTGTGCGCGACCAGCATCGCGATCGGAAAGCCGACCAGGCCGCCGCAGGCCGCAAGCACGATGGCGACGACAAGGACTTGGGCTGGGTCGTCCAGTGCCGTCTCTTTGACGGTTCGGAGCCGGGAGGAAAGATTCATCGGGTGGGGCCCGGGCCGGCTTGCATGTGCCGGTCTACTGACGGCCGAAAACCGCTTTGAACTTCTTCAGGAACTCCTGGATATTGGCGGCATCGGCAGGCGAGGGCGGCGGCGAGGCGACCGGATGAAGCTCGGCGAGCTTGGGCAGCGTGCCGACCGGTGGCGCGTCCGGATGCGCCGGCCAGAACACCCCGCCGTCCGAGAGCGCGCTCTCGGCCTCGGGGCTCGTCATCACCTCGACCAGCAGCTTGGCTGCATTGGGGTGCGGGGCATCGCTCATGACCCCGAGCAGCGACTGGACCACCACCGAGCCCTCGGCGAGGACATAATAGTCGATCGGTTGGCCCTTGAGCCGCGCCGTCATGATGTTGAAGGACGAGATCATCGGCGAGAGCGCGCGCTCCCCGCTCGCCACCATGCGCACGGAATCCGGATTGCCGCGCACGAACAGGATGTCCTGCTTGGCGAGCCCCGCGAGCATCCCCCAATCGAGTCGGTTGGTCGCCAGCATGGTCATCAGGAACGTCAAGGTGTTGCCGGACACTTCCGGATCGGCCAGCACCAGCTTGCCCTTCCATTTCGGATCGAGGAAATCCTTCAGGCTTTGCGGCAGCTGCGCCTTGTCCTTGAATACGCTGGTGTTGTAGGCGGCCGGCAACACATAGACGTCGGGGGTGTAGAAGGCACCGTCCGCATCGGCATTGTCCGGACGCAACCGCTCGAAGCTCGCGGTCTTGTACGGCTGGTAGAAACCTTTCTGCTTCCAGAGCGCCGCCACATAGGGCTGCGACATGTGGCTGGCATCCACCCGATGCTGGCCCGCGGCGCGCTCGGTCTCGATCTGGGCAATCAGGGCGGGCGAGCTTTTCGGCACGATGCGAAGGTTCACGCCCGGAAAGTTCGCCTTCCAGTATTCGCTCAGCCGCTGCGCCTCGTCCTGCCGGCCATCGGTATAATAAATGACCTCGCTCTCCTTGATCGCGGCCTGATACAGGCTGGAGAATTTCTTCTGGATCGCGCTGCCCTGGGCGGCCGCCGGCTTCCCAGGCAGCACACCGGCGAGCGCGAACGCCGCCAACAGGCTCAGCAGTGAAACACGCATGGGGGGCTCCGGAGTCTCGCTTATCCAGATCACAGACCTCAGGCAAAGGCAACGCAAGGCGGCCCGATCGCCCAGGTCCGGGCAGCGACAGAGTGGCGCGTTGCACGCGCCGGGACGGCCGGTCGAAAATCGGGTGTATCGCGAACGGCAGCGATTTGACCTGCCGATCGTCATCAAACTAAGATCGGTTGCGGAATTTCAGGATTCCCTTTGGCAGGAATGCAGCGATGATTTTCCGCCAGCTCTTCGACGCGGTATCCGGCACCTATACGTATCTGCTTGCCAGCCGGCGCGGCGGCGAAGCCCTCATCATCGATCCCGTCCTGGAGAAGGTCGACCGCTACATCCAGCTCGTCAACGAGCTCGACCTCAAGCTGGTCAAGGCGGTCGACTCGCATCTGCACGCCGATCACGTTACGGGTCTCGGCGCGCTGCGCGACCGCACCTATTGCGTCACCGTGATGGGCGAGCGCAGCCAGGTGGACGTGGTCTCGATGCGGCTTGCCGACGGCGACAAGCTCACCATCGAAGGCATGGCGCTCGACGTGCTCTATACCCCCGGCCATACCGACGATTCCTATTGCTTCAGGATGGCGGATCGCGTGTTCACCGGCGACACGCTGTTGATCCGCGGCACCGGCCGCACCGACTTCCAGAACGGCGATCCGCGCCAGCAATTCGATTCGATCTTCAACAAGCTGCTGCGGCTGCCGGACGAGACCCTGGTGTTCCCGGCGCACGACTACAAGGGCGAGACGGTCTCCACCATCGGCGAGGAAAGGACATTCAATCCCCGCCTGCAGGTGAAGTCGGTGGATGAATATGTGGCGCTGATGAACAGCCTCAACCTGCCCAATCCGAAAATGATGGATGTGGCGGTGCCGACCAATATGCGGGTCGGGCTCGCCCAGGAGGAGATCGCGCGCCGCGGCTGGGCGATCAAGGTGGACGAGGCCGTGACCCTGATCGGTGCCCCGGAGATCGCGCTGGTCGATCTGCGGGAACCGCGCGAGCGCGCCAAGCACGGCGTCATCCCGGGCTCGCTGCATGTGCCCTATGCCGACCTGGCCGCGCAGGTGCGGTCGGGGGGCATGCTCAACGAGCTTGCGCGCGCGACCGGCAAGCGTGTCGTGTTCTATTGCGCCTTCGGGGAGCGCTCAGCCATGGCGGTGCAGGCCGCGCAGGAGGCGGGCCTCGCCTCGGCCCGCCACATCCAGGGCGGCATCGACGCCTGGAGCAAAGCCGGCGGCCCGCTGGAGCGGTGAGGCGAAGATGTCCTGACGGGCGCGCTTATGTCGGGGACGCAGGGCATTTCACTCCTTCTCCCCGCCTGCGGGGAGAAGGTGGGATGAGGGGGCGTGTCCGCGAGTCTGAGCTTGTGGAAGCGCCCCCTCACCGAGCCGAGTTCTGGTTTTTTGTGGTGCCGTGTGGCCCTCTCCCCGCACGCGGGGCGAGGAGCGCCGCGTGCTCCCGCCGCACCGGCAGAATCACGCGCTGCGATACAGCTTGGTCAGCACAAATTCCCGGTGGCCGAGCGCCTCGGCGGCGGTGAGGCGGCCGTTGGCGGTGCGCACCACCATCTCGATGAGCGCGTCGCCGGCCTGCGGGATGGTCATCTCGCGGCGCAGGATGCCGGAGACGTCGACGTCGACATGCTCCGACATGGTGCGCACCGTGCGCGGATTGCCGGTGATCTTGATCACCGGCAGGATCGGGTTGCCGATGACATTGCCCTGGCCGGTCGGGAAGGTGTGCAGCACATAGCCGGCCGCCCCCATCAGGGTGACGCATTCGGCCGCCGCCGAGGAGGTGTCCATATAATAGAGACCCGGGCCCTTGGCGGGCGCCTCGGCCGGCGCCAGCACGTCGATGTATTTGCAGCTGCGGCCGATCTTCTCGAGATTGCCGAGTGCCTTCTCCTCGATGGTGGTGAGGCCGCCGGCGATATTGCCCTTGGTGGGCTGCGATTCGGAGAGATCGTCGGTCTTGTGCGCCTGGATCACCTCGTTCTCGTAGGCCTGCCAGACCTTGTACCATTTCTCGCCGACCTCCGGGCTCACGGCGCGCGCCTTGGCGAGATGCTCGGCGCCGGTGATCTCTGAGGTTTCGCCGAACACGCCGTAGAGGCCGCGCGGGATCAGCTTGTCATACATGTTGCCGACGGTCGGGCATGACGCGAGGCCGGTGGTGGTGTCGCTCTCGCCGCATTTGGTCGACACCCACAGCTCGGAAATGTCGCATTCCTCGCGCTTGAGCTCCGAGGCCCACTGCACGTAATCCTTGGCGACGCGCGCCGCGCGGGCGACCGTCATCAGGTCGCCATGGCCCTCGATCCCGAAGCCGGTGACCGGCTTGCCGGTCTTGGCGATGCCGTCGACCACGCGCTTGGTCCAGCCATCCTCGATCCCGATCACCACCACGGCGGCGACATTCGGGTTGGCGCCGGTCCCGATGATGGTGCGGAAGAACAATTCGAGGTCCTCGCCGAACTGCAGCCGCCCGTAGGCGTGCGGCAGCGCGAGCGTTCCCTTGATGTTGTGGGCGACCGCCTCGCAGGCCGCGTTCGACAGATCATCGAGCGGCAGGATGACCACATGGTTGCGCACGCCGACCCGGCCGTTCTCGCGCCGCCAGCCGGTGAACCTCAGGTTCGATTTGCCGTTCGGGCTCATGTTGCTCACCAGCGCTTGGTCTTGAGGTTATGGACGTGAACGTGCTCGCCTTTGCCGATCGGCGCCACTGCCTTGCCGATGTCCTGCCCGTATTTCCACACCGTATCGCCGGACTTGATGTCGGTGAGCGCAATCTTGTGGCCGATCGGCACGTCCATCTTGGCCTTGAGCGTGAAGGCGGAATCGTCGGCGGTGACGACGCAGGTCATGTCGGTGCCGGCCTTGAGGCCTTCCACCACCACGACCCCGACCGTGTCCTTCTTGTCGTGCACCAGGAGATGGGGAGCGGTCATGGAGAATTTCTCGGATGTCGGTTGCGGTCGGATCGAGGAGGGGGCGCCGGCGGCGGGGACCGGGAGACTTGGCTGATCCCCCCTGGCTTAGTCATACTGTATTATTGTATGATGATCGTCAACGCCCGCCGTCGGCGGCGGCAGAGGAGCAAGCCACGCCCATGTCCGATCCCGTAAAGGTAGGCATCGTCGGCTTGGGCCGCTGGGCGCGCGTGCTCACCCGTGCCGCGGCGCGCTCGCCGCACATCAAGATCGCGTCCTGCTTCAGCCGCACCGAGAGCAAGCGCACCGAATTCGCCCGCGAGACCGGGGTGCCGGCGGTGTCGGAGCTTTCCGTGATGCTGCGCGATCCGCAGATCCAGGGCGTGATCCTCACCGTCCCCAACGAGCAGCACCTGCCGGTCGCGCTCGAGGTGGCGCGCGCCGGCAAGCACGTCTACACCGAGAAGCCGATCGCCAGCACGCTCGATGACGGGCTCAAGATCGAGAATCTCGAGCGGGAGTTCGGCGTCACCGTCACGGTCGGGCACAGCGCGCGCCTGATGGCCGGCATCCGCCGCATCCGCGCCGCCATCGACGACGGCGAGCTCGGCCGCGTCGCCTTCATGGAAGCGAATTTCTCCAACGAGCGCGCGCTCGAGCTCACGCCGCAGACCTGGCGCTGGTACAAGAACCGTGCGCCCGGCGGGCCGCTCTCCCAGCTCGCCATCCACCAGTTCGATGTCCTGCATTATCTGGGCGGCGAGGTCGTGGAGGTGAGCTCGATGGCCTCCAAGCTCTCGCCGGTGGGGGCCGAGGTCGACGATCAATCCATGACGTTGTGCCGGTTCGCCGACGGCAAGATCGGCTATGTGGGCTCGTGCTGGACCTCGCCCGGCATCTTCTCGCTGCGGGTGTTCGGCTCGCGCGGCCTGATGCATTACGAGATCGATTTCGGCACCTGGGATACGCCCGACCAGCTGCATCAATCGTCAACCCTCTACATCCAGCGCGGCAAGGACGGCTATGCCAAGCGCGAGCCGCTGGCGGTGCCGGAGAGCGACATGTTCCTGGCCGAGCTCGAGATGTTCGCGCGCAGCTGCCGCAGCCGGCAGAGCAACGAGCTCAACGCCCGCAACGGCAATGTGGCGGTCGCCATGGTGTATGGGGCGCTGCGCTCGCTCGAGGAGGGCGGCCGCTACGTGAAGCTCGCCGAGGTCCTCGCCGCCGCCAAGACCCGCGTCAGCACTGGAGCGCGCCATGTTGCCTAGCCGCTACTTCTCCGACCTGACGCAGCCTGAGATCGCCGCCCAGCTCAAGCAGAACCCGTTCGTGATCCTGCCGACCGGCAGCGTCGAACAGCACGGCCCGCATCTGCCGACCGGAACCGACACCTTCGCCGCCAACGTGATCGCGCATGCGGTGGCGGAGCGCATGGACGGCCTAGTGCTGGCGGCATGCCCGCTCGGCGTCACCCCCATGCACATGCCCTACGAAGGCACCATCTCGCTCACGCCCGAGACATATATGCGGCTCACCGTCGAGACCTGCGCGTCCACGGCGCGGCATGGCGCCAAGCGGCTGATGATCCTCAATTGGCACGAAGGCAATATTCCATCGCTCGCCATCGCGGCCGAGGAGCTGCATCGCCAGCATGGCATGCAGGTGCTGACCGTGCAGGCCTGCTATGTAGCCGCCGACATGTTCGGGCATGAATGCAATGGGCTCAGCCACGGCGGCGAGATCGAGGCGCTTGCCGTCATGGCGTACCGGCCGGAGTTGGTGCACCTCGAGCGCATCGACAATTCCTCCGACCACAGCCACGGCAGCCGGATGGACAAGCTGCGGCGGACCAACGCCTATCAGCCGGTGCTCACCGACATCCGCTGCATCGCGCCGACCGGATGGTACGGCACGCCGGAGAAAGCCACGCCCGATCGCGGGCGCAAGATGCTGGACGCCATCGCGGAAGGCATCGCGTCGGAAGCGGGCGAAATCTTCCGTCAGCTCGAGACCGCTCTCGGCGGCGTCGCCGAGGTCAAGCATCTGCGGCAGGTGGTGTGATGGCGCGCGTTGTCACGCCCGCTCAGGCCAAGCGGCTCGGCCTTCCCGGGCGCACCTCGTTCGAGATCGTGTCGGGCGAGATGGGTGCCAGCAATGCCTCCGTGCGCCTGGTCGAAATTCCGGTGCCGCGCGAGGGCGAGGAGCCGCGCCGGCCGCATGTGCATCACGGCTTCGAGGAGTGCATGTACGTGCTCGCCGGCGAAGGCCGCACCCTGACGGCGAGCGGATCGCATCCGGTGCGCCAGGGCGACACCATCCTCATTCCGTCCGACGAGCCGCATGTGACGCGCAACACCGGCGCGGTCCCGCTCGTGCTGCTCTGCTTCTTCCCGACCCCCGACGTCGCCAAATCGACCGAAGATCTGGCCCTGGTCTGGAAATGACCGCCATGCCGATCGAGGTGGTCTGCCTGCGGCCCGAAGCGGATTTCGCGCGCGTCGATGCGCTGCCGCCGCCCTCGCTGTCGGTGCGCTATTGCGCGCCCGCCGATGCGGCGGTTCCCTCCCATCTGGCGACCGCTCAGGCGATGGTCATCCCGGCGGTGGGGCCGAAGCTGCCGGCGAGCCTGTTCGAGCATACCGCGCTCAAGCTGGTGCAAGTCACCGGCGCGGGAGTCGACCGCATCGATCCGGCGGCGGTCAAGAGCCGCAACATTCCGGTCGCCAATATTCCGGGCGGCAGCAACAATGCGATTGCCGAATATGTGATGACCGGCGCGTCCCTGCTGTTACGGCGCCTCTCCTGGGCCGACGCCGAGATCAAGGCCGGCCGTTACACCGAATGGCGCGCTCGCATGATCGCGGACAATCTGGGCGGGCTCGAGAATGCGTTGATCGGCATCGTGGGCCTGGGCGTGATCGGTCTTGCGGTGGCGCGGCTGGCGCAGCGCTCCGGCTGTCGGGTCTGCTATTTCGATCCCGCCTCGCCCAACGCCGCGGCCGCGGCTGAGCTGCCGGCGAAGCCGGTCAGCCTCGATGAATTGCTGTCCACATCCGATGTGATCTCGTTGCATGTCCCGTTGCTGCCCGCCACCACCGGCCTCATCGGCACAGCCGAGCTCGCCCGCATGAAGCCCGGGGCCGTGCTCATTCAAGCCTCGCGCGGCGGCATCGTGGATGAAGGAGCGCTCGCGACCGCGCTGCAGACGGGCAAGCTTGCGGGCGCGGCGGTCGACGTGTACGCGACCGAGCCGCCGGGCGCCGACAATCCGCTGTTTGCGCTGCAGGGCGAGGCCCGCAACCGGATTTTGTTCACGCCCCATATCGGCGGCGTCACCCGCCAGGCCTCGACCTTCCTGTTTCGCACCGCCTGGCAGAACGTCGAACGGGTGCTGCTCGATGGACTGGCGCCCCTTTATCGCGTGTTTTGAGAGCAACAATCATGATGATTGCTTGCTGATTGGTTCTCTTGAGGTCGCGCCTTGAAAGCATCACCTCCTCTCACCAAACAAGACTCGGCGCCGGCGCTGCCCGCGATCCGCCGGTCGGCGGCCGCTCCGCTGCGGCGCGAGGTGCTGGAAGCGCTGCGGCTGTCGATCGTCAATGGCCGGCTGGCCCCTGGCGCGCGGCTGATCGAGCGCGAGCTGATCGGCATGATGGGCGTGTCGCGCACCGTGATCCGCGAGGCCCTGCGGCAATTGGAGGCCGAAGGCCTGGTCGACGTGGTGCCCAACCGCGGCGCGATCGTGCGCGAATTGACCGTCGATGAGGCGCGCGACCTCTACGCCATCCGGGCGCTGCTGGAAGGCCTGGCGGCGCGCATGTTCGTGGAGAAGGCGGGGGCGGACGAGATCGCCGCGCTCGGCCGCGAGCTCAAGGCCACCGCCGCCGCCTATCGGCGCCGCGATCCGGAAGAGACCGTCATCACCAAGAACCGATTCTTCGAGGTGCTCTTCCTCGGCGCCAAGAGCGAGACTCTCTCCACCATGCTGGCGACGCTGCTCGCCCGCATCTGGCGCTGGCGCGCGCTCGGCCTCTCGCATCCCCAGCGCTCCCCCGGCCGCTCCGAGCAAAGCATCAAGGGACTGCAGGCGCTCTACAAGGCGATCGAGCAGCGCGACGCCGACGCCGCCGAGAAGCTCGCGCGCGACGAGGTGATGAACGCGGCCGCGGAGATTGTTCGGATTCTTGGCCGCTGACAGGAGTCTCGGCGGTCCCCTTCTCCCCGCGTGCGGGGAGAAGGTCGGGATGAGGGGGGCTTCCCGCGAGTCTGAGCTTGTGGAAGCGCCCCCTCACCGGGCCGAGTTTGGGTTTTTCTTGGTGCCGTTTCGCCCTCTCCCCGCAAGCGGGGCGAGGGAAGCCGCGGCGTCCGGGCGACGCGCGTCAATTCAGCGGAATGTCCGCCTTCTTCACCACCTCGGACCAGCGCACCACATCGTTGCGGATCTGCGCGCCGAATTCCTCGGGCGGGCTCGCCAGCACGTCGTAGCCGAGCTTCTTGATGCGATCCTTCATGTCGGCGGTATCGAGAATGCCGATGATCTCGGCATGCAGCTTCTTCACGATAGTCGGGTCGAGCCCCGCGGGCCCGAGCAGCCCGGCCCAGTTGGCGACCTCGAAGCCGGGCAAACCGGATTCGCTGATGGTCGGCAGCGCGGGCATCAGGGCCGAGCGCTTCTTCTCCGCCATGGCGATCGGGCGGACATGGTCCGATTGCTCGGTGAGCAGCGCCGGCACGCTCGCAAACATGGCTTGCACCTGCCCGCCCATCACGTCGACCAGCGCCGGGCTCATGCCCTTGTTGGGAACATGCACCATCTCGATCCCGGCCATGCTCTTGAACAACTCGGCCGCCAGATGCGAGGCGCTGCCGATGCCGGCGGAGGCGTAGCTGAGCTTGCCCGGATTGGCCTTGGCGTAGGCGATGAATTCGCCGACCGTCTTGGCCGGCAGCGCCGAATTCACCGCCAACGCATAGGGACTGACCGCCACATTGACGATCGGGGTCAAATCCTTGTCCACGTCATAGGGCGCGGTCTTGCTGACCGCGACCGTCAGCGAGAGGCTGCTCGGCGTATATAAAAGCGTATAGCCGTCGGCCGGCGTGCGGATGACCGATTTGGTGCCGATGACGCCGGCGGCGCCGGCGCGGTTCTCGACGATAAACTGCTGCCCCAGACGATCGCTCAGGCGCTGCGCCAACAGGCGCGCCATCACGTCGACGCCGCCGCCGGCCGCGACCGGCACGACGATGCGCACCGGCCGCTCCGGATACTCGGCGCGCGCCGCGAGCGGCGCCAGGAGGGACGCCGTTAGCGGCAGGATGACGGCACAGATATAGGCACGACGCATGGACGGCTCCCCGAAGTTTCTGCCCCGGCCATAGCAACAAGTGTGACA
>DASYFD010000235.1:0-12626 GCA_036498625.1 Xanthobacteraceae bacterium
ATCAACATCCCGATGGGGGTGGCCGGCATCGTGCTCGCCACCCTGTTCATCGCCGACGTACGAGCCGAGAAGCCCGATCCGCTCGACACCGTCGGCATCCTCCTGGCCGGGGCCGGGATCGGCGGCCTCGCCTTCGGGGGCTCGGTGCTGGGGCTCAATTTCCTGCCGACCTGGGTGGTGATCGGGCTCATGGTCGTCGGGGCGGTCGCGACCTATGCCTATGTGCTGCATGCGCGGCGCACGCCCGCGCCGGTGCTCGATCTGTCGCTCTTGCGCATCCCGACCCTGCGCGCCGCCATGCTCGGCGGCTTCATCTACCGCTCCGGCATCGGGGCGATGCCGTTCCTGCTGCCGCTATTGTTCCAGCTCGGCTTCCACATGACGGCGTTCCAGTCCGGCCTGATCACGCTCTGCAACGTCATCGGCGCCATGGGGATGAAGACCATCATTCCGATCATCCTGCGCACCATCGGATTCCGCCGCGCCCTCACGGTGAACGCCCTCGTCAGCACCGCGCTGGTCGCCACCTGCGCCACCTTCATGCCGGGCGTGTCGTTCGTCTGGGTGGTGGCGGTGCTGACCTGCGGCGGGTTCTTCCGCTCGCTCGAGTTCACCAGCCTCAACACCATCGCTTATGCGGACGTCGACCACCATCTGATGAGCCGCGCCACCTCGCTGATCGCGGTCGGCCAGCAATTGTCGATCTCGGTCGGGGTCGCGGTCGGTGCGCTCGCGGTCGACGTGACGCTGTGGTGGCGCGGGCACGACACCATCATGGCGGCCGACTTCCAGCCCGCCTGGCTCATCGTCTCGGCGATCTCGGCGCTGAGCTGCCTGGTGTTCTGGCGAATGCCCACGGATGCCGGCGCCGCCCTCTACCATCGCGCACCGGCGGCCGTGGCAGGACCAACGGCGGCCAGCGGAACGGATATCGATGAAGAGCGTAAATAAACCTGCGAGCGCCTGCCTAGAGTGCGGCATGCATCGTTAGCTCCAGGAGAGCGTCGAGATCGCGGCGTCCCTCGCCCCGCGTGCGGGGAGAGGGCCACACCCGCTGAGCGCAAACAAGAATTTGGCCTGGTGAGGGGGCGTTTCCACAGGCTCAGACTCGCGGATGTGCCCCCTCATCCCCCCTTCTCCCCGCACGCGGGGAGAAGGAGTGAAAGGCTTTGCGTCCCTGAAGATTGCCGAAGGTCAGTGCATGCCGTAGCACGAGATCAGCCGCCTCTCAGCCCGCCGGCTCAACGCGCCCGAAAGCCGCGCGCCAGGAGATAGAGTTCGGCCGAGTCGGCGCGACTCGCGGCTGGCTTCACGTGCTTGACGCTGGCGAAATCCTTCTTGAGCTGTGCCAGCAGGGTTCCCTCGGTGCCGCCCTGCAGCACCTTGCACAGGAAGGCGCCGCCCGGCTTGAGCACGTCATGGGCCATCTCGGCCGCAGCCTCAGCGAGCGCCATGATCTTGATATGATCGGTCGGCCGGTGGCCGGTGGCGTTCGCCGCCATGTCGGAGAGGACCACGTCGGCAGGCCCGCCGAGCAGCCCCTTGATGGTGCCGGGCGCGGCCGCATCGAGAAAGTCGAGCTGGACGAAGGCGACGCCCGGGATCGGCGGCATGTCGAGCACATCGATCGCCACTACGTGGCCCCTGCCCTCGGCGGCCCCCACCCGCTTGGCGGCCACCTGGCTCCAGCCGCCGGGGGCGGCACCGAGATCCACCACGCTGGCGCCGAGCCGCAGCAGGCTCTGCTTGTCGTCAATCTCGGTCAGCTTGTAGGCGGCGCGCGAGCGAAAGCCTTCCCGCCGCGCCCGCGCCACGTAGGGATCGTTCAGCTGGCGGTCGAGCCAAAGCTTCGAGGACAAGGTGCGGCCGCGGCCGGACTTGACCTGCACCTTCAACGGACGCCGGCTATCGTCGCGAGTCATCTAGGCTTGCTCAGATTCGCAGCCGCCGGATTGCGGCATTTGGAGTTCCGGACGCGGCTCCGCGCAGGGTGCCCGGTCATACCGCAGATCAGCGAAGTTTCCGCGAAAATCGTCGATGCGCTCGACCGGCGGGTCGCCTGCGCGAGCGGCCGCCGGGCCGACTGCCGAGGTTCCATCCTTTGATCGAGGAAAGCCGTGCAACATCATTTAAACACACACGAATCGCGATCGTCTTCACGGGGCGCCGCGGCCTCGCTTGGCCCGGCCGATCCGCCAAAGGTCGGGGGGCTAGGGCAAAATTGCAACACACTCCCACAAAGCGCCTTACGGCCGGCGATTCCCGTTGCCGCCGCAGCGCCCAGAGCGCAACTTGATCAGGGCAATTCGGGTCCGCAGGTCGGGGTGGAGTTTTCTATGAAGTGGGGTGCATTCATCGGCAGCGTCGCGCTCGCCGCTCTCGTATCATTGCCGGCAGGCGCCGCCGATATGCAGGTCGCTCGACCGATCCCGGCGACGTCGGGCTACATTCCGGCGCAATTTCTCTGGACCGGGTTCTATATCGGCGCCGGCATTGGCGGCAGCTGGGCCAACGCGACGTTTCTCGATCCGCTCAAACCCAGCGCAACCGCTTCGTTCTCGCCCAAAGGCTTCCTGGTCAGCGGCATATCGGGCATCAATTACCAAATGAGTTCCTTCGTCGTAGGCGTCGAGGCCGATTTCACCGGAACGTGGGACAAGGGCTCCGCCAACGATAGTTTCAACAATAATCTCGCCACCTCGGTGTTCTGGACCGCGTCGGTGACCGGACGCGCGGGCGTGGCGTTCGATCGCCTGCTGATCTACTTCAAAGGCGGCGTGGCCTTCGATTACGATCGCGATACCGTGACTGTGCCCGCCGGTAACACGGCCATCGGCAGCCTCTACCGCGTTGCGTGGACGGTCGGCGGCGGCATGGAATACGCCGTCACCGACCATTGGACCGGGCGGCTCGAATACGATTACTTCAGGTTTCCAACCAAGGCCTTGAGCTTTCAGGGGACTGCCGTCCCCCTGATCGGGGTGCTCCCCGGTACCGTAGGCGGGCAGGTCGGCTTGAACATCGGCGAGGTCAAGCTGATCATGGCCTACAAATTCTGAACGCCGATCCGGTTGCGGTCGCGTACGCGGCAAAAAGAAGCAAGATCTATCGATATCGAGCCATGCTTTGACGCCGATAGACGGAAAACCGGATTCCACCCCCGCCTTCGCGAGGGCGGCCATTTTCCTGAAAATGCTCTAGGCGTGCGTCAACTGCTCGCCCCAGATGCCGTCCTGGCGCATCATCTTGACCAGCATGCCTTCGCGTAAGCCGCGGTCGGCGACCCGCAGCCGCGGGCACGGGAAGGCGCGGCGGATCGCCTCGAGGATGGCGCAACCGGCGAGCACGAGATCGGCGCGCTCGTTGCCGATGCAGGGATTGGCGGCGCGCTCCTCATAGCTCATGGCGAGCAGCCGCTCGATCACCCCGGTCACCTGCTCGTCGCTCATCCAGCAGCCGTCGACACGGCGCCGCTCGTAGCGGCGCAGGTCGAGATGCACGCCCGCGATGGTGGTCACCGTGCCAGAGGTGCCCAGCATGTGAACGTCGTCGATGCCGCTGCCGGTCTCGGCCACGAAACGTTCGACGAAGACCGCCACCTCGGCCACCATGGCCTCATAGACGTCGCGCGTGACCTGGTGGCCGCCGTGGCGCTCGGCGAGCGTCACCACGCCGACCGGCAGCGAGGCCCAGGCCTCGATCCGGGGCAGCGGCGGGCCGCGCTCGACCGGCACCGAGCGGGCGAGCCGCACCAATTCGGACGATCCGCCCCCGATATCGAACAGGATCACCCCCTGCGCTTGCGGATCGATCAGCGGGGTGCAGCCGGAGGCCGCGAGCTCGGCCTCGGTCTCCCGGTCGATGACCTCGAGCTCGAGCCCGACCTCCTGCGCCACGCGGGCGCGGAACTCGGCGCCATTGGCCGCGGCCCGGCAGGCCTCGGTCGCGATCAGCCGCGCGCGCGTTACCCCGCGGTTCTTCATCTTGTCGCGGCAGATGGAGAGCGCCTCGACGGCGCGCTCGATGGCGGCGTCGTTGAGGCGTCCGGACGCCGATATCCCCTCGCCCAGCCGGATGATGCGCGAGAATGCGTCGATGACATGGAAGCCGTCGCCGGACGGCCGCGCGACCAGAAGCCGGCAATTGTTGGTGCCGAGATCGAGCGCCCCATAGATCGAGCCGCCGTCAGGATCGCCGTCGCGCTCGCGGCGCGGGAAGCCATATAGCGACCGCCGACCCCAGCGGGAGCGCCGCTGCGCCCGGTCAAGGGCAGGGTCGAGGCCTCCGGTCCGCCGGGCCCCGTCATTCATCGAATGCCTTCCTGCCGCGCCAGAGCGCTCCCGGCGTCCGTTGGCTCGACGGCGCGGCGGTGTCCAATTCCAAATCGCCCTGAGTGTAACAGGCGGGACGCAGTGCGCAACAGATGCACGGGACACGCATGGCTCGACGCGGTTCCGGCCATACGCGCACCGCTTTGCCGCTAAAAATGCGCCCAAATCGGCACCGCTGCCCTTGTCATGGATCCCGCTCGAGGCCCGGCACCGGGCCATATCTCCTTGTCGAAACGAGCGGGGTCCATTATTTCAGGCCGAGACCGCGATCCCGTTCACCCGCCGATTGACGACGTTCTGGCAGGCCACGGAAAACCCTGCGGCACGCCAGGCCGAGGACGTCTGCTCATGAACCTGCGAAGCGATCCCAATCGGTGGGAGCCCACCCCGCCGGACCCCTCTGACCGTTGGGCGATCGCAAAATTCGGCATCGGCCAGCCGGTGCTGCGCACCGAGGATCCGAAGCTGGTTCGCGGCGAAGGGTGCTTTACGGACGACGTCGGTTTGCCCGGCCAGGCCCATGCGGTGATGGTGCGAAGCCGCAACGCCCATGGGGTCATTCGCTCGATCGACGTCGCGGCTGCGCGCGCGCTGCCGGGCGTGCTCGGCGTCTATACGGGTGCCGATCTCGCCGCCGCCGGCTACGGCACGTTCAAGTGCATCGTGACCTTCAACAACCGCGACGGCTCGGCCATGCACAAGCCGGCGCGGCCGGCGCTGCCGACCGACAAAGTGCGCTTCGTGGGCGATCCGGTCGCCTGCGTGGTGGCCGAGACCCTGTTGCAGGCGAAGGATGCCGCCGAAGCGGTCGAGGTCGACATCGATCCCCTGCCCGCCGTCACCAATCCGGAGGATGCGGCGCTTCCGGGCGCCCCGCTGCTTTACGACGAGGCGCCCCACAATATCGCGCTCGATTACCACTATGGCGACGCCGAGCGCGTGGCGGAGGCCTTCGCAAAAGCCGCGCATGTCACCCGGCTCAAGCTCGTCAACAACCGCGTCGTGGTGAGCGCGATGGAGCCGCGGGCGGCGGTCGCGCTCTACGAGAACGAGCGGTTCACACTGTACGTTCCCTCCCAGGGCGTATTCGGCATGCGCGCCTCGGTCGCCCAGGTGCTCGGCGTGGAGCCCGCCCAGGTTCACGTCATCACCGGCAATATCGGCGGCTCGTTCGGCATGAAGGCTTCGGTCTATGCCGAATACGTCTGCGCGCTGCACGCCGCGCGCGCCCTTGGGCGGCCGGTGAAGTGGACCGACGAGCGCTCGGGCAGCTTCGTGTCCGATCACCATGGCCGTGATCACCGGGTCACCGGCGAGCTCGCGCTCGACCAGGACGGCAATTTCCTGGCGGTGCGGCTGACCAGCTTCGGTAACATGGGCGCCTTTCTGGCCAATGTCGGGCCGATGCCCTCGACCCTCAATGCGGTCAAGAACGTGCAGAACGTCTATCGCACGCCGCTGATCGAGGTCTCGACCAAGTGCGTCTTCACCAATACCAGTCATGTCTCCGCCTATCGGGGCGCCGGCCGGCCCGAGGGCAACTACTACATGGAGCGGCTGGTCGACACGGCCGCCACCGAGATGAAGATCGACCGGCTGGAGCTGCGCCGGCGCAACCAGATCCGCCGCCGTCACATCCCCTATAAGGCCGCCTCGGGCATGACCTACGACAGCGGCGACTTTCCGGGCGTGCTGCGCCAGGCGATCGAGGCCGCCGACACCAAGGGCTTCGCTCGCCGCAAGCGCGAAAGCCGCAAGCGCGGCAAGCTGCGCGGGCTCGGCATCGGCAATTTCCTCGAGGTCACCGCCCCGCCCTCGAAGGAAATGGGCGGCATCATCTTCGAGCCCGACGGCGGGGTATCGATCGTGACCGGCACCATGGATTTCGGCATGGGGCATGCCGCCCCGTTCGCGCAGGTGCTGACCGAGAAGCTCGGCATTCCGTTCGACAAGATCCGCCTGGTGCAGGGCGACAGCGACCGCCTGGTCGTGGGCGGCGGCAGCGGCGGCTCCAAATCCATCATGTCGAGTGGCACCGCGATCGTGGAAGCGGCCGCCAAGGTGATCGAGCAAGGCCGCCAGATCGCCTCGCATGTGCTGGAAGCCTCCGCCGCCGATATCGAGTTCAAGAACGGCACCTTCGTGATCGCGGGCACCGACCGCACCGTCTCGATCATGGATCTGGCCGACAAGATTCGCAGCGGGCTCCCGCTGCCGGAAGGCGTGCCGGCATCGCTCGATGTCCGCCATGTCAGCGAAGGCACCGCCGCCACCTTCCCCAACGGCTGCCACGTCGCCGAGGTCGAGATCGATCCGCAGACCGGCGTGGTCGCGGTGGTGAGATATTCCTGCGTCAACGATTTCGGCACCGTCATCAATCCGATGATCGTGGAAGGACAGCTCCATGGCGGCGCCGTGCAGGGCATCGGCCAGGCCCTCATGGAGATGACGGTGTACGACTCCGAAGGCCAGCTCCTCACCGGCTCCTACATGGATTATGCGCTGCCGCACGCCGGCGACGTGCCCTCGTTCACGGTCGCCAGCCATCCGGTGCCGGCCAAGACCAATCCGCTCGGCGTCAAGGGCTGCGGCGAGGCCGGCTGCGCCGGCGCGCTCACCTCGGTGATGAACGCGGTGGTGGATGCTTTGTCGGAATACGGCATCCGGCATATCGACATGCCGGCGACACCGTTCCGGGTCTGGCAGGCGATCAACGCGGCCGCCGCAGCAGCGAAGTGAACGCACGATGACGCAGGCGATCGATCTGCCCCTTCGCGCGACGCCCGCGGCCGAGACGAAATTCGTCGCAAGCGTATGCTTCGTACATTTCGCCAGTCATTATTACATCACCCTGCTGGCGCCGCTGTTCCTGTTCGTGCGCGCCGACTACGACGTGACCTATACCCAGCTCGGCCTCGCCTTCACGGCCTTCAACGTGGTCTCGACCGCACTGCAGACCCCGACCGGATTTCTGGTCGACCGGGTGAGCGCACGCCTCCTGCTCATCGTCGGGCTCATGGTGGGGGCGGCCGCGTTCGCGATCGCGGCGCTGGTGGATTCGTACTGGGTATTCGTGGCCATGTTTGCGCTCGCGGGTCTCGGCAACACGGTCTATCACCCGGCCGATTACGCGCTGCTCTCGCGTCACGTGCCGGCCGCCCGCGCCGGCCGCGCGTTCTCGCTGCACACCTTCGCCGGCATGCTCGGCAACGCCGCCGCGCCGCCGAGCCTCCTGTTCCTGTACAGCATGGTCGGATGGCGCGGCGCTTTCCTGGGCGCCGCGGTGCTCGGGCTCATCGTCGCCCTGGTGATGGCGGTTGCGGGCGAGCCGCCTGAGCTCGAGTCCTCTCCCGTCAAGTCGAACGCGCGCGGCGGCAAGGCAGCCGATGGTACGCAAGCCGGCGCCACGCCGATGGGCTGGCGCCTCCTGCTCGCGCCCGCGATCCTGCTCAACCTCGCATTCTTCATCATGCTGGCGATGTCGAGCGGCGCGCTCTACAACTTCCTGGTACCGGCGCTGGGCGCGCTCTATGGCACGCCGGTCACTGTCGGCAATGCGGCGCTGACCGGCTTGCTCCTGCTCAGTCCCATCGGGGTTCTGGTCGGCGGCTGGCTCGCCGGTCGCACCCCGCATCACGGCCTGGTCGCCACCTTATGCCTGATCGTGACGGCGGCGGTGACCACCCTGGTCGGGTTGTTCGATTTCACCACCGTGGCCCTGGTCGTCCTGATGTCGATCGCGGGCTTCTTTTCCGGCATCACCATGCCGTCGCGCGACATGATCGTGCGGGCCGTGACCCCGCCCGGCGCCTATGGGCGCGTGTTCGGCTTCGTCTCCACCGGCTTCAACATCGGCGGCATCGTGTCGCCGCTGATCTTCGGCCAGCTCCTGGACCAGGGCTACCCGCGCGCGATATTCTTCTGCGTGGCCGGTTGCGCCCTGATCTCGATCGCCACGGTCGCGATCAACACGTCGCGCAAGACGGCGGATGCGGCGGCGTGATAGGCTCCTTTGGTCGCAGCGGCGCAGGCGCGGGAGACGGCAATGACATTCAGGCATTGGGCATGGCGGGGATTGGCGGCAGCGGCCTGCGGGCTTGCAGGCCTGCCGGCGCAGCGCGCCGCGGCAGCCGACTTCTATGCCGGCCGCACCATCGAGCTCGAGGTCGGGGCGGACGTCGGCGGCGGCTATGACATCTATGCCCGCACGCTGGCCCGTCACCTGGGCCGGCACATCCCGGGCAATCCGACCATCGTGGTCAAGAACATGCCGGGCGCCGGCAGCGGCCGCACGGCGGTCTTCATCAGCAACGTGGCGCCCAAGGACGGCGCTACGCTCGGCGCCCTGATGCCGGGCGCCATCATCGGACCACTGCTCGACGACAAGCCGGAAACGCAATTCGATCCCACCAAGGTGATCTATATCGGCTCCGCCGATGCCGGCACGCGCATCTGCGCGACCTACCAGTCGTCCAAGACCAAGACCTTCGAGGATGCCCGCAAGCAGAAGACCATCCTGGGCGCGACCGCTGCCGGCGGCGCCACCCGCGATTACGGCTATCTGCACAATCACACGTCCGGCACCAAGTTCGACGTCGTCGCCGGCTACAAGGGCACCGCCGATATCACGCTCGCCATGGAGCGCGGCGAGGTCGACGGCACCTGCGGCTGGGACTGGTCGAGCGCCAAGTCGCAGAAGTCGGAATGGGTGCGCGACCACAAGATGAACATCCTGGTCCAGGTCGGGCTCGAGCCCAATGCGGAATTGACCGCCATGGGGGTGCCGGAGCTGTGGAAATTCATCGGCAATGACGAGGACCGCAAGGTCGCCGAGATGGTGGTGAGCCAGCAGATCTTCCAGCGTTCCTACATTGCGCCGCCGGGCACGCCGGCCGAGCAGATCGCCACCCTGCGCACGGCCTTCGACGCCACCATGAGCGATCCGCAGTTCCTGGCCGATGCCGAGACGGTGCGCATCGCCATCACGCCCCTGTCCGGCGCCAAGGTGCAGGACATCGTGGCCAAGCTCTACGCGACGCCCAAGTCCATCGTCGAGCGCGCGCGGCAGGTCATCAAGCCGTAAGCCAACGAGGCTCCGCGAACATGTGCGGCGGCAATTCAACCACCAACCTCATCCCGAGGAGGCCGCGCTCTTCGCGCGGCCGTCTCGAGGGATGCATGCACGGCACGAACTCGCGGCCATCGTTCGAGACGCGCGCGAGAGCGCGCTCCTCAGGATGAGGTCTGTTGATGTTCGGCTGCACCGGCAAACTTGATACATTTGCACCAAGCGTTCGTAAGGCAAGAACCAGGATCCCAGGAGGCAATCTCATGCGCAAGCTCGCTCTACGTTCCGTCGTGCTCATTCTGCTGGGCGCGGCGCCGGCGCTGGCCTTGTCGGACAAGCCGTATCTGGCCGAGACCGACGCGGATTTCGCCAACCTCCTGCCGCCGCCGCCCTCCGACGGATCGGCGGGCGACAAGGCCGATATGGCGGCGCTCCTCGCCCTGCAGAAGACGTTGACGCCGCAGCGGCTGGAGCGCATCCAGGCCGATACCGAGCAGTCGGTCTACCAGGTCGCCGGCGAGGTTCTGGGTCCGAGCTTCACCAAGGAGCGTTTTCCGCTGGCGGGGGCGTTCTTCGACAAGGTCAACAAGGATTCCGGCGTCGGCGTGGGTGCGATCAAGCGGAAATACAAGCGGCTGCGTCCGTTCCAGGCCAGCAAGGAGGTGCAGTCGCCGCCCAATATCGCGGCGGCCTCGCAGGGCCCGACCTATCCGAGCGGGCACGGCACCTTCGGGGCCGAAGTCGCCCTCCTCCTTTCCATGATGGTGCCGGAGAAGCGCAGCGAGCTGTTCGCCCGCGGCTGGCAATACGGCGAGCAGCGCATCTTGAGCGGCGTCGCCTATCCGTCCGATTGGGAAGGCGGCCATATCGGCGCCACCGTGATGGTCACGCTGATGCTGCAGAAGCCGGAATTCAAGGCGGACTTCGAAGCCACCAAGGCCGAGGTCCGCAAGGGCCTGGGATTGGCGCCGTAGAACTCGCAATCAAGCCACCTCGGCGCACCTAGCGGATGTCCAGAACCCGGGAGCGATTGCTCGCGCTTGCCACCGTCGCCCTCAGCGTTCTCATCACGCTCGGCGCGCTGGAGCTGGTGCTGCGATTCCTGCCCGTTGGAAGCGGGC
The DNA here is from genome assembly GCA_036498625.1 of Xanthobacteraceae bacterium. GTDB lineage: Bacteria > Pseudomonadota > Alphaproteobacteria > Rhizobiales > Xanthobacteraceae > VAZQ01. Next base: position 10,521 of record DASYFD010000235.1, read on the forward strand.
TGCGCAGCATGCCGGTGACTGCGGCGGCACCGGTGTTCCACTACGAGCCCAATGCCGACTACGTCTACTCGATCGGCTGGAACTTCGAATTCGTCAATCGCGGCCACGTCAACAATGCGGGCTTCGTCAACGACCGGGACTATCATGCCGACGATCCTTCTCCGTTGATCGTCGTCGTCGGCGATTCCTACATCGAGGCTCTGCAGGTGCCGTTTCCGCAAACCTTGGAGGCCCGGCTCGCGAGCACGCTTTCGCCCCGCGCTCGGGTCTACAGTTTCGCCGCATCGGGCTCGCCGCTGAGCCAATACCTCGTATGGGCGCAGCACGCGGTGCAGCAGTATGGCGCGCGCGCCGTCATCATCAACGTGGTGTGGAACGATTTCGACGAGAGCTATGAGAGCTACCGCCGCGCACCGCACTTCTGGTTTTATGTGCGGGCGAACGACGGGAGCTTGAAGCTCAAGCTGTTCGAGCACCGCCGCAGCCTGCTCAGATCGCTCGCGCTCGAAAGCGCGCTCGCGCGCTACCTCCTGCTCAACCTCCGGCTCGAGCATTTCATCGCGGAAGCTCCGTTCTTGCATGGGCTGCTCGCCGACGGCGCGCCGGCGCAACCGGCAGCGCCCGCCGACCTTCTGCTCGATGCCGATGCCGATGCCGAGCGCTCGCGGATCTCCTATGACGTGATTGATGCCGTCTTCCGCGACGTGCCGAGGATGATCGCGCTGCCGCCGGAGCGTATCCTGTTTGTGGTCGACGGCTACCACTATCCCGACATCGCCGCCGCCAGCGCGGAGCATTACTATGACCGCATGCGCAAGATTTTTCTTGCGCGCGCCAAGGCGGAAGGCTACGGCGCAATCGACCTTCAACCGTTTTTCTTTGCCCACTTTTCCGCGCATCACCAGCCATTCGAAGTGCCGCACGACGGCCATTGGAACGGCATTGCGCATGAGCTGGTCGCCGAGGCGGTGCAACAGTCGGGATTTCTGGAGCGGAGCCTGAACGGGCGCGCGCCGGTGACGTCTCGATGAGGGCGACCAATCGCCGATCTTCACGCTGGTGGTTTTCGGAGCGCGCGTTTGCGGTAGGTCGGTAATCGTACTGAATCGATCGCGGAACGTGCTCGCTGGACATGATAAGCCACGATTTCGCGGCGCGCCTCAATGCGACTCGTCAGCTGAAGGTCACCCGATGGCACGGAACCGATGCAGCACCAGTTCGGTACTTGGAGCAGGCTTTACCTCATGCGTCGTCACTTGATATCTGCCGGGCTCTATATCAAACGAAACAGATTCTGGTTGCGCTTCGTCGCCTGGACAGGACGAATCGAAGGTCACAACATCAGGTGATCCGAATGAGAATTCGATGGATTCCACCGGCCTTTCAAATGATTTTTCAGCGAGAGACGCAAGCATGGCTGGGATGTCGTCGTCCTCTTCCGCATAGGAAATTCTCCAGATGATCACTTGACCCAACGCGTTTTTCCAAACCCCCGTTATCATCGGCCTATCGCCCAAGATAAGGGCGGCTCCATGCGTGAGGGGCAAGACGCCCAAATACTCAGGTGGGCGTCGGTACGCCCGCTCGTAGTCTGTGGAAATTCCGACCACTGAGGCGTCCGTCTTGATTGATAGCCCGTCTATTCCCAGCCATTGATGGGAAAGCCGCCTTTCAACGCAGATTAGCGGACCACCCAACGATTCGATCTCATCCAACTTCACGCTCCGATTGAATTTTGCGCTATTTGACACTCCGCACGAAGCCGTTGTGGCAATCAACCGCGCGTCAAATCCGCTCTGGGCAAGCGCTCCTTCATTCCAGGCTTCAGGAGACGCTTCGCTTCTAATTCATGCCCAACGCCGCGAACGAAGTAGGCCATTGATTCTCCATCAGTCTGCGTGAGACACTTAAAGGCCTTATGAAACGGAAACGCTTCGACTCCCGGCCAGAAAATGGAGTTGTGAACATATATATCTTGGCCCGGCGACCGAAAAATTGGCCTTCCTCCCAACAAATCCAGCGTTGCTTCGAGCAGGAGCAGACCAAAGTCGCGCGTAAAAAGATTGAGATCCCCAACGCGGGGATCCCAGCCGGTTTCCCACATTC
>DASYFD010000236.1:0-3402 GCA_036498625.1 Xanthobacteraceae bacterium
GGCAGCACCGGGAGCAAGGCCTTGGGGAAGATGCCGCTGCGCGCGGTGGCCTCGTAGGCGGCAGCCGCCAGCAGGAGTCCCAGCGTGCCGCGGACGATCGTGCGCAGGCGCTCTTCGCTCATGCCGCCATCATGCCCCACCGCACCACGGTCATTTGCTCTAGGCGCCGGAACACCAGATTCTCGAGCCCGACCCCGATGACGCCGATGACCACGATCCCGGCCAGCATCACGTCGGTATTGAGAAACTCGCGGGCCCCGAAGATCAGCCAGCCCAGGCCCCAGGGCACGGCAGCCAGGAGTTCGACCACCACCAGGATGCGCCAGGCCTGCGCCAGGCCGAGCCGCAGGCCGGACAGGATGTAGGGCAGCGCCCCCGGCAGGATCACCTGTCGGAACAGCCGCCGCTCGTCGGCCCCCATCGCCTGCGCCGAGCGTACCCAGATTTCCTTGACCGCCTTCACCCCGGTCCAGGTGTTGAAGACGATCGGGAAGGTGGAGACGAAGCCGACCAGCAGCACCGCGGAGGAATTGCCGAGCCCGAACCAGAGCAGGAACAAGGGCGCATAGGCGACGCCCGGGATCGGGGCCGCGATGCTCACCAGCGGCAGCAGCACGTCCTCGGCCAGGCGGGCGCGGCCCATGGCGATGCCGACCGAGACCCCGACGACCGCGGCGAGCGTGAAACCGGCGAGGAGGCGCAGCAGGGTCTCGGCCGCATGGCGCGGCAGTATCCCGGCCAGCGTCAGCCGCAAGAGAGCGGCCGCCACGTCCTCCAGCGCCGGAAACAGGCGCGGCGGGAAAATGCCGAGATGCGCCGTGATCTCCCACAGGGCGCCCACCACCAGGAACGGGAGCGCGGTTTGCGCAATGGCGCGCCAGCGCGCCGGTGTGCCGCGCGCTTCCGCGCCACGCGCTTCCGCGCCACGCGTGTCCGCGCCGCGCGATGGTCCCTGGCTCGATAGGGGGTCGGAGACGCTCTCCTGCATCGCGTGCCGTATCCCGGTTGGGCCATTCGCCGCGCAGTCACGAAACCTATAGGGTCGCGGGGCTCGATCCGGCAAGCCGGGGCGGCAGGCGGCGCGGCGCTGTTGAAGCGCCGGCGATCCTGTCATAAAGCCCGGCAGAATGGTTCCGAAATCCCCTGGAGGAATACCCTATGGCGAACAACGCGCAGAAGATCGGCTGGATCGGCATGGGACGCATGGGCTTTCCCATGGCGGAGCGGCTGCTCAAGGCCGGCTACGACCTCTCGATCTGGAACCGCACCCGCGCCAAGGCCGAGCCGCTCGCCGCCAAGGGCGGCAAGGTGGTGGACCGGCTCGCCGATCTGGCCGGCCTCGACGTGGTGTTCTCGATCGTGTCCACCGGCAAGGATCTCGAGGAGATCTATTTCGGCAAGGACGGGGTGGCGAGCGGCGGCAAGGGCCGCATGCCCAAAATCCTGGTCGACTGCTCCACCATCGCGGTCGAGGAATCGGCCGCCATCCGCGAGCGCCTGAGCGCGCTCGGCAGCGACTTCGTGGCCTCGCCGGTGAGCGGCAACGCCAAGGTGATCAAGGCCGGCAAGCTCTCGGCGGTGGTCTCCGGGCCGGAGCCGGCGGCGCGTGCCGTGATGCCGATGATCGAGGTGTTCGCCCCGCAGGGCGTCTCCTATGTGGGCGAAGGCGAGCTCGCACGGGTGTGCAAGATCGCGCACAATGTCATGCTCGGGGTGGTGATCGAGAACCTGATCGAGATCACGCTTCTGGCCAACAAGATGGGGGTGCCGCGCCACGCCTTCCTGTCGTTCATGAACAACAGCGTGATGGGCTCGATGTTCACCCGCTACAAATCGCCTGCGCTCGTCAATCTCGACTGGACCACGACGTTCACGCCCGAGCTCCTGCGCAAGGATCTCGATCTCGGCCTGTCGCTGGGGCGCGACTACGACGTCGTCATGCCGGTGACGGCGGCTGCGCGCGAGATGCTGCAGAGCCATTTCGGCGCCGCCACCCTCAAGGCGAAGCCCGACGAATACCTGGAGAAGGATTTCGCCGCCCTGATGGAGACCATGGGGCTCGCCTCCGGCATGAAGCTCGAGAGCGAGAACCAGAACGTGCCGACCGGGCTGGAAGGGTAGCGACAAACGGGACGGCAGGTGTGGGGCGCGGTCTTGATGCTTTTCCCGGACGCAGCGCGCAGCGCCGCGCTGCAGAGCCGGGATCGTTACGAATGCAGGTGCCTGGAACGGTCCCGGGTCTGCAGCGCAGCACTGAAGAAGTGCTGCGCTGCGCCCGGGACAAGAACTCGCAAGTGAGGAGGCAGAGGTGCTGAGCGCGGAGAACAACCGGCTGCTCACGCAGGTGGGGCCGGGCACGCCGATGGGCGATTACCTGCGGCGCTACTGGATGCCGATCGCCGGCGTCACCGAGCTCGACCAGACCGCCATCAAGCCTATGCGGCTGTTCGGCGAGGATCTGGTGCTCTACCGGGACGGCAGCGGCAGCTTCGGGCTGATCGACCGGCGGTGCCCGCACCGGCGCGCCGATCTGGCGCTCGGCTTCGTCGAGGAGACCGGCATCCGCTGCCACTATCACGGCTGGCTGATGGACGCGGCCGGGCGCTGCATCGAGCAGCCCTACGACGACATCGCCAACCCGTCGAGGCGCGGCCGGGATCGCTGCAAGACGCGCGCCTATCCGGTCAAGCAAGCCGGCGGCCTGCTATGGGCCTATCTGGGGCCGGAGCCGGCGCCCGAGCTGCCGGTCTGGGAGCCGTTGACCTGGTCGAACGGCTTTGCCGAGATCGTGATCTCGGAAGTCCCCTGCAACTGGTTTCAGTGCCAGGAGAACTCCTGCGATCCGGTGCATTTTGAATGGATGCACGAGAACTGGAACGCCCGCCTCAAGGACGCGCCCGGCCCCTATGCGCCCCGGCACCTCAAGCTCAAGTTCGAGGAATTCGAGCACGGCTTCGTCTACAAGCGCGTGCGCGAGGGCGCCGACGAGACCGACACCAACTGGACGATCGGCCGCGTGGCGCTGTGGCCGAACGGATTCTACCTCAGCGATCATTTCGAATGGCGGGTGCCGATCGACGATCAAAACACGCTCAGCGTCTGCTGGTTCTACACGCGGGTGCCGCGCGAGCGGGAGCCTTATGTGCAGGGCCCGATTCCGACCTGGCATGGCCCGATCAAGGACGCGCAGGGGCGCTGGATCTCGAGCCATGTCATCAATCAGGACATCATCGCCTGGGTCGGCCAGGGCACCATCGCGGACCGCAGCCGGGAGAATCTCGGAGCGAGCGATGTGGGCATAACGATGATCCGCAAGCGCTTCTTCGACGAGCTCGCGGCAGTCGCCAAAGGCTCCGAGCCCAAGGGCATCATCCGCAACTCGAAGGTCGCGCGATGCGTCGA
>DASYFD010000237.1:0-1616 GCA_036498625.1 Xanthobacteraceae bacterium
GCGGTCGATCCGAACCTGACGCTGAACAATTGCGCATTCCTCGGCGATCCCCTCAGTTGCTCGCTCGTCGTCCGCACCGCCAACGGTTTCATCAACGAGATCAACGGCACGCTGCAAAATCTCGACAGCATCCACACCAAGGCGATCGACGCGACCCTCACCTACCGCGCGCCGCCGACCGGCATCGGCAAGTTCGGGCTCACCGCGAGCGGGTCGTGGCTGCTCAAATATGTCCTGACCGCATCGAACGGTTTCGTGGTGATCGACCGCCGCGGCACGGAGCGCGGCAGTCCCGACCAGGCCTATCCGAAATTCAAGGGCTTCGCGACGCTCGACTGGTCGCTCGGGGACTGGGCCGCATCCCTCACCGGCCGTTACATCCACTCGGTGAGCGAGATTAACCCGATCACCGGGCTGCCCAACACTCTCCACAGCCGCTTCTATCTGGACGCCCAGCTCAACTGGACTCCGCCGATTCTGGATAGGCGCGTGGTGCTAACCGTCGGCGGCAACAACCTGACCGACAAGGATCCTCCGGCATGCTTCACCTGCAGCCTCAACAACTTCGATCCGACGACCTACGACGTGCCCGGCCAGTTCTTCTACGGCCGCATCTCGTACAAGATGGGCGAGAGCCAGGCGGCTCCGCCGCCTTATGCGCCGCCACTACCGCCGCCGCCGCCGCCGGCAGCGGAGCCTGCGCCGCCACCGCCACCGCCACCACCACCGCCGCCGGCACCGGCACCGGAGCGCGGCAGCTGATCTAAACGGTTACGAAAGGGCAGGGCGGTCCGGGCAACCGGGCCGCCCTTTCTCTTTGGTGCCCACCTTGAACGTTCCGGATTTCACGCCGATGTAAGCGGGACCAGCAATAAAGGATCCGCTCCCAGTGCTTGATCATCAGGACATCGTTTCGCAGCTCGTTCCCATCGTCATCGAGCAATCCAACCGGGGCGAGCGCAGCTTCGACATCTATTCGCGGCTGCTGCGCGAACGTATCGTCTTCATCACGGGAGCGATCGAGGACCACATGGCCTCGCTGATCACTGCCCAGCTGCTCTTCCTCGAGTCCGAGAACCCGAAGAAGGACATCTTCATGTACATCAACTCGCCGGGCGGCGTGGTGACTGCCGGCCTCGCGATCCACGACACCATGCAATACATCCGTCCCAAGGTCGCGACGGTGTGCATCGGCCAGGCTGCATCGATGGGCAGCTTCCTGCTCGCGGCCGGGGAGCCGGGCCTGCGCGTCGCGCTGACCAACAGCCGTATCATGGTCCACCAGCCTTCGGGCGGCGCCCAGGGCATGGCTTCGGACATCGAGATCCAGGCGCGCGAGATCCTGCGCATGCGCCAGCGCCTCAACGAGCTCTACGCCAAGTACACCGGCCAGAAGATCGAAGAGATCGAGAAGGCGATGGACCGCGACAAGTTCCTCGAAGCGGACGAAGCAAAGGCCTTCGGCATCATCGACGAGGTGTTCGACAAGCGGCCGGAGTCGGGCGAGGACAGCGGGACTGGCGCGGGGGATGTCACCCCCGCATAATCGGCGGGTGTTCCCCTGCGGAATCGTAGATGACCGCCAAAACAAGGCAGGGGCCCAGAACCGCGTAGCG
>DASYFD010000238.1:0-19511 GCA_036498625.1 Xanthobacteraceae bacterium
GGCGTCGCCTGGTTCAAGTCGGAAGCCGCCATCCGGATGACGCAGGGCCTGGGCTTTCCCTGGTCGCTGGCCGCGATGTTTCGGATCGTTCCGCGGGCCTGGCGCGATTGGCTTTATGGATGGGTTGCCCGCCATCGGTTCCGTCTCTTCGGCAGACGCGCCGCCTGCTACATGCCGGGACCGCGCTACCAAGATCGCTTCCTCCGATGACGGTGCAGCGGCGCAGGATTCTCATTCTCGGCGGATATGGGACGTTCGGGGGCCGGCTGGCGCAATTGCTGGCGGACGAAGATCGCCTGACCTTGGTGATCGGCGGTCGGTCGCAGGCCAAGGCTGCGGCGTTCTGCGCGAGCCTGCCATCGAAGTCGACCGCGGTCCCGCTCGCCTTCGACCGTGATCGCGAGATCGAGCCGCAGCTGCGCGAGATCGCCCCCGATATGGTGGTGGATGCCAGCGGGCCTTTCCAATCCTACGGAGCGGATCCGTATCGGGTGGTGAAGGCGGCGATTGCGCTTGGCATCGACTATCTGGATCTCGCCGACTGCAGCGCGTTCGTCAAAGGGATTGCGCAATTCGATGCCGCTGCGCGCGGCCGCGGCATCTTCGTGCTCGCCGGCGTGAGCAGCTTTCCGGTGCTGACCGCGGCGGTGATCCGGCGGCTCGCGGCCGGCATGGCGCGCATCGATGCGGTGACGGGCGGCATCGCGCCGTCCCCCTACGCCAATGTGGGCCTCAATGTCATCCGGGCGATCGCGAGCTGTGCGGGCCGGCCGATCGAGATCGTGCGTGATGGCCGCAAGGCGGTCGGCTACGCGCTGATCGAGACCAGGCGCTACACCATTGCGCCGCCCGGCTGCCTGCCTTTGCATCCGGTACGCTTCTCCCTGGTGGATGTCCCAGACTTGCAGGTGCTGCCCGATTTGTGGCCGAGCCTGCGGTCGGTCTGGCTCGGCGCCGGGACGGTCCCCGAAATCTGGCATCGGGTCTTGAATGCGCTGGCCAGGGCGGTGCGGCTGCGGCTGCTGCCGTCGCTCTTGCCGCTGGCTGGGCTCATGCATGCCACCATGAATCGCCTGAGTTTCGGCGAGCATCGCGGCGGCATGTTCGTCGCTGTGGAAGGCGTCGGGATCGACGGGGAGACGATCGAGCGCTCCTGGCACCTCGTGGCCGAAGGCGAGGCCGGACCGCTCATTCCCTCGATGGCGGCTGAAGCGATCATTCGCCGTCTCCTGGCGGACAAATTGCCGCCACCCGGCGCGCGCGCGGCCGCAACCGACCTGGAGCTCGCCGACTACGAGGCGCTGTTCGAACGCCGGCAGATCCGCACCGGGCGCTGGCAGACTGGCGTCGGCCGGCAGACCGGCCCGGAGCACGCTACGCTTTATCGGCGCATGCTCGGGGAGGCCTGGGGTTTGCTGCCGCCGCCCCTGCAGGTCATGCACGGGGTGGACGGCGTCCTGGTCGCGGACGGCACCGCCGTCGTGGAGCGCGGCACTGGCGTTCTGTCTCGGCTGTTGGGGCGGGTGATGGGCTTTCCGCCGGCCGGCCGGGATGTTCCCTTGACGGTGACGTTCCGCGCCGATGATGGGCGCGAGCATTGGCGGCGCACCTTCGGCAACCGCTCGTTTGCCAGCACGCAGGAGCCAGGCCGGGGCCGCTTCGAGCGGCTGCTGTGCGAACGTTTCGGGCCGGTGTGCATCGGTCTGGGGCTGGTCGTGGAAGAAGCGCGATTGCGGCTCGTGGTGCGCCGCTGGAGCCTTGCCGGGCTGCCGCTACCGGCAACCTGGGCGCCGTGCGGCGAGGCCTATGAGTTCGCCGCCGATGGACGGTTCCGCTTCCATGTCGAGATCGCTCATCCGTTCACCGGCTTGATCGTCCGATATCGGGGCTGGCTCGCGCCGCGGGCGTAAATTACCCTCACCGGTGAACGAGTTAACCGAAAATGAGCGGCGTTCCGTTTGGTCTTGGCAGGGTGACCGATGCCCACTATAGGTGCGGGCCTCACGGACCGGCGCTATAGTGTGTCCGGCCGGGCTGCAAGACGCGGCAAATCGGAAGGGTTCCGGCGGCGGCCGGACGTCGAGGCGGAGGTTAATGTGCAGGAAACGGGATTGAGGAACCGCGCCCAGGGCGCCGACAAATTCGGGTTCAAGGACCTGGCTTCGGTCCACTGGAATCTCGATGCGCCGCCGCTTTACGAGCACGCCATCGCGGCCGGCGAGGCCTCCATCGTTGAGGGCGGCCCGATCTGCGCGGAGACCGGCGTCCATACCGGCCGCAGCCCCAAGGACAAGCACACCGTCGTGGATGCGCTCACCGAGAGCTCAGTCTGGTGGGAAGGCAACCGCAAGATCAGCCAGGAGAGCTTCCAGCTCCTCTACGACGATTTCATTGCCCATGCGCGCGGCAAGAAGCTGTTCGCACAGGATCTCTTCGGCGGCGCCGACCCGAAATACCGGCTCAATACCCGGGTCTATACCGAATACGCTTGGCACTCCCTGTTCATCCGGCAGCTGCTGATCCGGCCTACGCAATCCGAGCTGGAGAATTTCGTTCCCGACCTCACGATCGTCGATCTGCCGTCCTTCAAGGCTGATCCCAAGCGCCACGGTGTGCGCACCGAAACCATCATCGCCATCGATCTGTCCCGCAAGATCATCCTGATCGGCAATTCCTCCTATGCGGGCGAGATCAAGAAGTCGGTCTTCTCAACGCTCAACTTCTTCCTGCCGGCGCGCGGCGTCATGCCGATGCACTGCTCCGCCAATGTGGGCAAGGACGGCGACGTGGCGCTGTTCTTCGGACTGTCTGGCACCGGCAAGACGACGCTCTCCGCCGACCCCAACCGCACCCTGATCGGCGACGACGAGCACGGCTGGAGCCCCGAGGGAGTGTTCAATTTCGAGGGCGGCTGCTACGCCAAGTGCATCAAGCTTTCCGCCGATGCCGAGCCTGAAATCTATGCCGCCACCAACCGCTTCGGCGCCGTGCTGGAGAACGTGGTGTTCGATCCGCTGACCCGGGTCTGCAATTTCGACGACGATTCCAAGACCGAGAACACCCGCTCCGCCTATCCGCTCGAGTTCATTCCCAATGCGTCGCGGAGCGGACGCGCCGGACAGCCTAAGAACATCATCATGCTGACCGCCGATGCGTTCGGCGTGATGCCGCCGATCGCCAAGCTGACGCCGGCGCAGGCGATGTACCACTTCCTGTCCGGCTACACCGCCAAGGTGGCGGGCACCGAGAAAGGCCTGGTCGGGGTCGAGCCCGAGTTCTCCACCTGCTTCGGGGCGCCCTTCCTGCCGCGCCCGCCGGCCGAGTACGGCAATCTGCTGCGCGACTATATCGCCAACCACAAGGTCGACTGCTGGCTGGTGAACAGCGGCTGGACCGGTGGCATCTACGGGGTAGGACGGCGCATGCCGATCAAGGCGACGCGCGCCTTGGTGACCGGCGCGCTCGACGGCTCGCTCAAGTCGGCGAGCTACCGCACCGATCCCTATTTCGGCTTCGCGGTGCCGACCTCGGTGCCGGGCGTCGAGCCGCATCTGCTCTATCCCATGAAGACCTGGAAGGATAAGGCTGAGTTCGACAAGACCGCGCGCAGCCTGGTGCGCATGTTCCAGGAGAACTTCGTCAAGTACGAATCCCACGTCGATGCCGACGTGCGCGCCGCGGCACCCGAGGTACGCATCGCGGCGGAGTAGTTTCGGGCGCCCACCACCAGGGCGTTTACGCCCGTCTTCGACGGGCTATGGGGCGCCCCCACGCGATTCTCGTTTGTAGGGGCGGCCCTCGTGGCCGCCCGCGCGCAAAAAGGGCGGCCCTTGAGGCCGCCCTTTTCGTTGAAGCCCCTGCCTTGCGCGATCAGCCCTGGCGCGGGCCGAGCCGGTCGAAGCGCGCCCTCTGCTCGTCGGTCAGCGAATTGTAGAACTTCGCGATCGCCGGCTGCATGGTGTCCAACGCCTTGAGCATCGCGCTCAGCCGCGTCTCCATGGCGGCTACGCGGCCGGGAGGCGTGAGGGATTGATCGGGCGCGCAGCTCTCGTTCAGCACGGCAGCCGCCCGGGCGGACGCATTGTTGAGCTCGTCGAGCGCGGCCCGCTGCACGTCATTGGGATGCAGCAGCTGCTGGATCTGGTTGATCGGCAGGCTGGCGATCTGCTTGGCCGATCCGCCGCAAGACTGCGCGACATTGGGTTGCTGCCGCGCAACCTTCGGGGCGCCTTCGGATTCGAGAGCGATGAAGCGCTCCTTCTGCTCGTCGCTAAGCGAACCGTAGAACATGTCGAGCGCCGGCCGCACCAGCTGCACCGCCTCCAGCATGGGCTCGATGCGCTGGCGCATCGCCGCCAGGCGGCCGGTCGGCGTGCTTGGCAGATCGGTCGGGCAGGCGGACTTGAGCAGGTTCACGGCGTTCGCGGTCGCATCCTTCAATTGAGCGAGCAACGCGCGTTGCTGGTCGGTCGGCTGGACCTGCTGGGCGATCCGCTCGATCGGCCAGTCGGTGAGCCCGGACGCCTGGCCCGAGCAGATCTGCGCCATTCCGCCCGCCGCGGCGCCCGTGGCCACTCCGGTCACGCCGGTTGCGATCTGTCCGCGCGGCAGCGGCCGCCGGCCCGCCGATGGCACATTGGCATAGGCACTCGCATCCGGCGCATAGGCGCCGAAGATGCCGTCGTACACGTCGTCATAGGCATAGGGCCAGAAGGTGTCGTTGCCGGACGGCCAGAACGTGTAGTCGACCAGATCCGCATAGGCATAAGGCCAGAACACCGGGCCGCCCCAGCCGATCACGATGCCGTGGAATCCGCGCCGGTCCGCGAACCGGTCGTGCCGGTCGCGGCCGTGAAACTGCGAGAAGCCGCCCTGGAAGGTGGCGCGTGCCAGGGCGCGCGCAGCCGGGTCGCGCGCTGCGGCGTTGACGAAGGCTTGATTGTGCAGGACGGGCCTGCCGTGGCCGGCATAGATCTGCGCGCGCGCCTGCGCTTGCGCCTGCTGCTGCGCCGCCGTTTGCGCCTGTTGGTTCACCCCGTTGCGGCCGCGATTCCCTTGGCCCTGCCCGAGCACGCCCGGGGTCGCGCCGTTCGGCGGCAGCTTGTTGTTCGGGGTTGCCACCTTCGAATTGCTCGGGGTAACCACCTTCGAATCTGCCGAATTCGGAACCGTCTTGTTCGGGCCGGTTGCGGTCCGGGCGGCGTTATTCGGGCTCGGATTGACGCCATGCGCCAGATTTTTCTGAGCTGCGTTATTTTTCTGACCCGCGTTGTTGTCGGGATTCTTCGGTCCCCCGTTGTTGGTCAGATTTTTCGACCCAGCGTTATTGCCGTGGGCCTGAATCTGCTGCCTTGCGTTCGCATTGGCATGTGCGCCTTCCGAGTGTGCAAAACTGGGCCGATTGCTCTGCTGCGCGGCAATATGCGGCGTTTGGACGTGCACAGGCGCCGCCACGTGAGTGGGTGCGGTAAAGTGCTGCTGCTGCTGGATGTGCGGTTGCTGTACGGGCGCTGCAACGCGCGCGGCCGGAGCGGCGAAATGCGGCGCGGGCGCTGCCATATGCGGCGCGGGCGCGGGCGGCGCGGCGTGCTGAACAGCGGCCACCGGGGCTGCGCGCGCTGCCGGCGCCGCTGCGCGCGGATCCTTCTTTACCTGCGCCACAGCATTGGTCATGAATGCAGGCGCCATGAGCACGGGCAGGATCAGCGCCAGCGCGGTCCCGGTGCGAAGGTTAATTCGTCGCATGGCTGTAACTCCAAAATTAAATTCAAGCTCCCTGGATGGCCAACGCGCCAACCGCGGTTTGGTTGCCGCCGGCACCGCCATATATGCGGTCCATCGAGCTCAAAGAGTCGCATCGTGAACGCAGGTTCATCTATCAACAAGATCGTTCGGCGTGCTTGGGCAAATTCGAATGGAAACCGGAATTCCCCTTGTCCTGAAAATGCTCTAACACCGCCATCCATTGCGGAATGACGCGGACGATGCTCGATGCAAGTCTTGGTGGTCGGAGCGGGAGTGGTCGGGCTGGCGGTCGCACGCGCGGCCGCGCTCGCAGGCGCTGACGTCATCGTGGCGGAAGCCGGCGCCGGGATCGGCAGCGGCATCTCGTCGCGCAACAGCGAGGTCATTCATGCCGGCATCTACTATCCGGCCGGCTCGGCCCGCGCCCGGCTGTGCGCGCCGAGCCGCCGGCGGCTTTATGACTTCTGCGCTTCGCACGGGGTGCCGCATCGCAAATGCGGCAAGCTGATTGTCGCCACCCGGGAGGCCGAGCTCGCCCGGCTCGAAGCGCTCCAAATCCAGGGTCGCCACAACGGGGTCGAAGGATTGGAGTTGATCGACGGCGCGGCGGCGCGGCGGCTCGAGCCGGCGCTCGCCTGCACGGCGGCGCTGCGCTCGCCGGAGACCGGCATCATCGACAGTCACTCCTTCATGACGGCGCTGCGCGGTGATCTCGAGGATCGTGGCGGCAGCATCGCATTCAACACCAGGATCGAGCGGCTGGCGCCGGGGAAGCCGGGGTGGAAAGCCGGTTTCGGGCACGAGCCGCAATGGGTCGATTTCGATGCCGTGGTCAATGCGGCCGGGCTCGGGGCGCAGCGGCTGGCCGGCGCCACCGACGGCTATCCGGCCGCGCGGGTGCCGCCTCTCAGGCTCGCCAAGGGTAACTATTTCGGCCTTGCGGGGCGGCCGGCGTTCTCGCGGCTGATCTATCCGGTCCCGGTCCCGGGCGGTCTCGGGGTGCATGTGACGCTCGACCTCGCCGGCCGCATGCGCTTCGGCCCCGACGTGGAGTGGATCGATGAGGAGAATTACGACGTGGATCCGGGCCGGGCGGCGGCGTTCTACCAGCGCATCCGCGACTATTGGCCGGGCCTGCCGGACGATTCATTGCGGCCCGACTACGCCGGGATCAGGCCGAAGCTGACCGGGCCCGGCGAGCCGGCCGCCGATTTCATGATCGATGCGCCGAAGGACCACGGACTGCCCGGACTCGTCCACCTGTTCGGCATCGAATCCCCGGGGCTGACCTGCGCGCTTTCGCTAGCGCAGGAGGTCGCGTCCTATCTCTCCAGCTGAGCCTGCCGGTCATTGCCATCGCGCCCGGATGCGGTGCTGTTGCCGCTTGTCGCGGGCGTGCTGGCTGGCGCCGGCGCTATCCGGGTCTGGGCGAGCTGGCGCCGCGATTCGGCGGGAACGCCGGAGCCGGAATTATTGATCGGGGTGAAGTCGGCGGTCTTCTTGCGGTTGCCGCTGTAGGCGACGAAGCCGCTCTCGGTCGCCACCACGTCGCCCTGCCGCAGTGTCGGATCCTCGGCGGCCTTCATGTTGACCAGGCCGAACGCATCCTTGCCGTTGCAGGTGCAGCCCGGCACGACGCCCTTGCGATACGCGAAGGCATTGGCAAGCTCGGTATAGCGGCTCCCGTCGCGGGCGACCGCATGATCGATGGTGCTGCCGGAGAAGATCTTGGTGCGGCTGGCCGGACAGAACGAGTTGCAGATCTCGACCGGGGTCGCGCTGCTGCGCTGGATCGGGAAGAAGTGCCCGTCGCACAGCCGCACGCAATAGGAGACCGCGGGGCCGCTCTCGACCCGCGGACCGGGATCGCTCGGCCTGCCCGCATCCATCTGCGGATCCGCATAGGCGGCGGCCGTGGGGGGCGGGGCGGGGCGCCGGGCGCCATTGAAGAAGAAATCGAACAGGCCTTCCGCGGCGGCCGGAGCCGGTGCGGCGGCCACCATGAGGGAGGCGAAAGCGGTGACCAGAACGGCGTGGGCAAAGCCCATATGGCGAGAGTTCAACTGGCGAGAGTTCAACACGGTGCGATCCCCCTGATCCGTGCGAGAAACCCGGTTCGCACAAATACTCAACGCGCCCGGGCCATTTAGGTTGCTGTCGAAGACGCAGCTCTCGCCCATTGGTCGCGGCAACCCCCCGAAAGGTTCAATGGGAATAGTGGCCGGCACCTCAATCGACGCGCCGCTGACCCGGGAAAGGGACACCACGCTATAATGGCTTGGCAGGCGGGCGCAGGTTCCCCTGCGACCCCGGGAGGACCCATTGGCCGCCAATATCCGCTTCATCAATCCCGAAGACCTGGTCCGGCCGCCGACCTATACCCAGGTGGTCGAGGTCATAGCCCCCGGCCGCACCATCTATATTTCGGGTCAGCTCGGCACCGATCGCGACGGCAAGCTCGCGGCCGGCGACTTCCGGGCGCAAGCCGAGCAGGTGTTCCAAAACCTGCAGGCAGCGCTCGCCGCGGTCGACGCGAGCTTCGCCGACATCGTCAAGCTCAATAGCTACCTGGCGCACATCACGGATCTGCCGATCCTGCGCGACGTGCGCGCCCGCTACCTCAATGGGGGCGCGCTCCCGGCCAGTACCACCCTCGAGGTGGCCAAATTCGCCCGCAAAGAGGCGTTGCTGGAGATCGAGGCGGTCGCCGTCCTGGCCGACCGCGCCGCACGCCCCAAACCGGCCGCGCGCCCCGGCAAGGTCAAGGCTGCCCCACGAACAAAAAGGTGATGAGCCCGAACACCGGCAACAGCACCGCGCCGGACCAGACCATGAAGCCGAAGAAGCTCGGCATCTTGATGCCGCGCTCGACCGCGATGGCCTGGATCATCAGGTTCGGGGCGTTGCCGATATAGGTGAGCGCCCCCATGTAGGCCGCCCCCATGGTGATTGCCGCCAAGGTCGAGCCGAGCCGCCCCATCAGGGCGGCTGGGTCGCCGCCGGCGAGCTCGAAGAACACCAGGTAAGTGGGCGCATTGTCGAGAAAGGCCGACAGGATGCCGGCGAGCCAGAAATAGGCGACGTCGTTGGGGCCACTCTCGGACGTGGCGGCGGCGAGAAGCCAGGAGAAGGCGCCGGCGGGCCCGGCCTGCAGCATGGCCAGCACCGGAATGATGCAGGCGAATATGCCGCCGAACAAGATTGCCACCTCGGCGATTGGCTCCCAGGTAAAGCCGTTCGCCTCGCGGTGCTCGTTCGGGGTGAGCACCAGCGACAGGACGGCGATCAACAAAAGGAGGGCGTCGCGCACCAGGTTCTGCAGCTCGAGCCCGGTGCCGTAGACATAAAAGCTTACGCCCGGCCGCCACATCGCGGAGCCCAGGATGGCCGCCACGATGGCGACGATCAGCAGGAAGTTGATGCGGCCGCGCACCCGCAGCAGGACCGGCGGCTGCGCCTCGCCGACCGCCGCGACCCGGCGGTCCTGTCGGTAAAGCCAGACATCCACTACTACGAAAACCGCCAGCACAAGCGCGGCAGCCGTCGCGGTCGGCACCACGAGATGCTGCGCCGCCCAGAAAAAATCGACCCCATAGAGGAAGCCGACGAACAGCGGCGGATTGCCGAGCGGCGTCAGCGCCCCGCCGATATTGGCGGCGAGGAAGATGAAGAAGACGATCACATGGGCATTGTGCAGCCGCGCCGCATTGGCGCGGATGAGCGGGCGCACCAGGATCATGGCGGCCCCGGTGGTGCCGACGAGGCTCGCCATCAGGGTGCCGAGCGCCAGGATGGCGGTATTGACCAGCGGGGTGCCGCGCAGATTGCCGGTCACCAGGATGCCGCCCGCCACCACGTAAAGGGAGAACAACAGCACGATGAAGCTCATGTAATCGGCCAGCATGGTGTGCAGGAAGGCGGCGAGCGCGGTCGGCAGGTCGTAGAGCGCAGCGAGCGGAACGATCGCCAGCGCGGCCCACGCGAAGGCGAGCTTGCCGTAATGCCGCTGCCAGAGCCGTGGCGCCAGCCGCGGGGCGACGGCGATGGTCAGCAGGATGCCGATGAAGGGGAGAGCCCATGGCCATGAGAGGGCGGCGCCGTCGAGCGCTGCGGCCTGGGCGTGGGCGGGCGCGAGCAAGACCAGCAATGTGCTGGAGCGGATGAAAGCTCGGGTCATTGAAATCGGGATTTGAGATGCGCTCATAGGTGCAGGATTTTATTCAATCAATTCGGTCCCGGCACGGCAAATGCGGCGCAGTGTTCTTTGCCTGCTCGAGCCAGCCGCGGCGGCCCGGAGCTGAACATTGGTTCATGCTGTGGCCGGAAATTTGACCGGGACAGGGCCCGCCCATGACGAAATCCAACAACCGGCCCTGGCGAGCAAACAATCCTGATTTCCGGCGGAACTTAGCTCGAACTGCCTCGTTAAAATCACTCCGAAAACCTGAAACGGAGACCGGAAATGACGACACTGAGCAAGACCCTTTTCGGTGCGGCACTGGGTGCGGGCTTTCTGGCCCTGTCCGCGCTGAGTGCGTCGGCGGCAATCGTCTGTAGCGGCCGCGTATGCTGGCATTCCCACGAGACCTATGAGTATCCGGCCACGGCCCATGTGGTGGTCCACCCGGACGACTGGCGCTGGGGCCCGCACGAGCACTTCGGCTGGCGCGAGCACGAAGGCCGGGGCTTCTGGGCCGGCAAGCGCTGGAAGGAATGGTAGGCCTGGACTGAGGGTGCGGGCTTCGGCCCGCGCGCCTCTATGTGTTGTTCAAAGCGTCGATCCCCGACAAGGCTGGCCCGTCTGAGGCAGTCTTGTCGGGGTGGCCCGGACAAGCCCTGCCGACAAGCGGCTCCTCAATGCGCCTCGTCCCAATTGTCCGCCGCCCGGGCGTCGACCGCGAGCGGCACCGATAGGTCGAGCGCCGGCATCGGGGCGTGCTCCATCACCTTTTTCACCACCGGCAAGGTTCGCCCCACCTCGTTCTCGGGCAATTCGAACACCAGCTCGTCGTGCACCTGCAGCAGCATCTGGGCGTTGAGCTTCTCCTTTGCGAGCGCTGCGTCCATGCGCACCATGGCGCGCCGGATGATGTCGGCCGCCGTGCCCTGCAGGCGGGCGTTGATGGCGGCGCGCTCATTGAAGGCGCGGATCGAGGCGTTGGAGTTGACGATGTCAGGGTAGTGGCACTTGCGGCCGAACAGAGTGAGCACGTAGCCGTTCTTTTTGCAGAAGGCCTTGGTCTCCTCCATGTAGTCGCGGATGCCGGGGAAGCGCTCGAAGTATTTCTTGATATAGGCGCCGGCCTCCTCGCGGGCGATGCCGAGCTGGTTGGCAAGCCCGAAGGCGGAGATGCCGTAGATGATGCCGAAGTTGATCGCCTTGGCGCGGCGGCGCACCTCGGCCGGCATGTCCTTGACCGGCACGCCGAACATCTCGGATGCCGTCATGGCATGGATATCGAGGCCCTCGCGGAACGCCTTCTTCAGCGCCTCGATGTCGGCGATGGCGGCCAGCAGCCGCAGCTCGATCTGCGAATAGTCGGCCGAAGCGAGCTTGTACCCGGGCGCCGCCACGAAGGCGCGCCGGATCTTGCGGCCTTCCTCGGTGCGCACCGGGATGTTCTGCAGATTGGGCTCGGAGGAGGAGAGCCGCCCGGTGGTGGTGGCGGCGAGCGCGTAGGATGTATGCAACCGGTGGGTCTGCGGATTGACATAGCCGGGGAGCGCGTCGGTGTAGGTCGAGCGCAGCTTGGCGACCTGCCGCCAGTCGAGCAGCTTCTGCGGCAGCGGGTGGCCTTGCTCGGCCAATTCCTCGAGCGCCCGGGCGCCGGTCGACCATTGGCCGGTTTTGGTCCTGGTGCCGCCCGGCAGGCCGAGCTTGCCGAACAGGATGTCGCCGATCTGCTTGGGGCTGCCGGGATTGACCGGCTCGCCGGCGAGCGCGCGGATCTCCTCCTCGAGCCCCATGGCGCGCTGCGCGAACTCGCCGGACAGCCGCGACAGCACCTGCCGGTCGATCGAGATGCCGCGCCGCTCCATGCGGGCGAGCACCGGAACAAGCGGCCGCTCCAGGGTCTCGTAGACGGTGGTCATGTGCTCGGCGGTGAGCCGGGGCTTGAGCAGCTGCCACAGCCGCAGCGTCACGTCGGCATCCTCGGCGGCGTATTCGGCTGCCTTCTCGACCGCCACGCAGTCGAACGTGAGCTTGCCCTTGCCCGAGCCCGCGACCTCGTTGAAGTCGATGGTCTTGTGCCCGAAATAGCGTTGCGCCAGCGGCTCGAGGCCGTGATCGGAGCGGCCGGCGTCGAGCACATAGGACATCAGCATGGTGTCGTCCTGCGACGCCATCTCGATGCCGCGTTGCGCGAACATCAGCCAATCGAACTTCAAGTTCTGCCCGACCTTGAGCACGCCGGCATCCTCCAGCAGCGGCTTCATGGCGGCGAGCGCCACGCCCTCCGGAATTTGATCGGCCGCGAGATCGCCGGCGAACAGGCCGGCGCTTCCCATGTGGCCGTTCTGCCGATGCGCGAGCGGCACGTAGCAGGCTTCGTCGGCGGCGAGCGCGAGCGAGAAGCCGCACAAGGTCGCCTGCATCGGATCGATGCTGGTGGTCTCGGTGTCGATGGCGACCACGCCGAGATCGCGGGCGCGGGCGATCCAGGCATTGAGCTGTTCGAGCGTGCGCACGATCGCGTAGCCCGAGCGGTCGACCTTGCGGTTGCGCCCCGCCTCGGAGCGGGCTGTGGCGAGCGCCTGCGGGCTGATGTCGCCCGGCGCGGCCGGGGGATGAATCTGGGTCGGCCGCTGCGCGCTGCCTTTCTTCTCGACCGGCTTCGACGGCGAAGCCTGCTCGGCCGGTGCCGGCTCGCGGGCGGGCCCGCCGCCGGTCTTGAGCTTCTCGTCGGCCTCGATCCCGGCCGCCTCCACGCCGGAGAACTCGGTGACCCGCCGGATGAGCGTGGAGAATTCCATGGCCTTGAGGAAGGCGATCAGCCGGGCGTAATCGGGATCGTGCACCGCGAGATCGGCGAGCGGCACGTCGAGCTTGACGCGGTCATCGAGGGTGACGAGCTCTTTCGACAGCCGCGCCAGCTTGGCGTTCTCGATCAGCGACTGGCGGCGCTTCTCCTGCTTGATCTCGCCGGCGCGCGCGAGCAGCGTTTCGAGATCGCCATATTCGATGATGAGCTGCGCGGCGGTCTTGACCCCGATGCCGGGCACGCCCGGCACGTTGTCGGTGGAATCGCCGATCAGCGCCTGCACCTCGATCACCTTGTCGGGCGGCACGCCGAATTTCTCGACCACCTCGGCGGGGCCGATGCGGCGATCCTTCATGGTGTCGTACATGGTGACGCAATCGTTGACGAGCTGCATCAGGTCCTTGTCGGACGACACGATGGTGGCGCTGGCGCCGGCCTCGCAGGCCTCCCGCACATAGGTGGCGATCAGGTCGTCGGCCTCGAAGCCGGCCTGCTCGATCGAGGGCAGGTCGAAGGCCAGCACCGCCTCGCGCACCAGCGGAAATTGCGGAATGAGATCGTCCGGCGGGCTCGGCCGGTGCGCCTTGTAGGCCGGATACATGTCGGTGCGGAACGTCTTCTCCGACTTGTCGAAGACCACCGCGAGGTGGGTCGGCCGCTCCTCCGGCTTCATGTCGCGCAACAGCTTCCACAGCATGTTGCAGAAACCGAGCACGGCATTGACCTGCAGTCCGTCCGATTTGCGGGTGAGCGGCGGCAGCGCGTGATAGGCGCGGAAGATGTAGGACGAGCCGTCCACCAGGAAGACGTGATCGCCCCGCTTGGGCTTGCTTGGCTTTAAGGCTGTTGGCATGGCGCGAATGTGGGCGCTCCGCGCCCCATTGGCAACGCCCCGCGGGCGGGAGCCAACAGCTATTCGGCGGGCTGCAGCGCCAGGGTGGGTTGCGGCGCCGCCTTGGGCACGTTCTTGGGAACGATCCAGAACCGCGCCGGCCGCTCGAACAGGAAGCGCAGGAAGGTGTGGCGCACCGCCCAGAACAAGGCGAGCGCGCCGATCACCCCGCATGCAGTCACCACCAGGGAGACGGCGCCGATGTCGGGGATCCAGCCGGTCTTGATGAGCCAGGTGCGCGACAGCGCCATCGGCAGGAAGAAGGCGAGATAGATGACGATGGAGTTGCGCCCGCAATAGCGCAGCGGCCGGAACAGGTCGCTCCGCGCCATCAGGGCCGAGAGCGTGACCACCGCCATGGCGCCCAGGAGACCGAGGCCGAGCGATATGAGCGGCAGCTCGGCAAGGCCGTTGAAGACCAGCACGCCGTTGAGAAGCCCCCAGAACGTGAGGCCGGCGACCGCGAACTCCGGCTGCGCCTGCGCACCGGCGGCGAGCGCAAAGACCTGGCGGGCGAAAAGATAGCCGGTGTAGAAGAACACGAAGCGGGCGGCGAATTCGTCGATGACGGTGAAGCCGGTGGCGATCGGGGCGCTTTCGAGCGCGGCTGCCACCAGCCACACCAGCGCGGCCGGGATGGCGAGGCTGCGGGCGAGCTTGGTCACCACAAAGAAGATCGGCAACAGATAGATGAACCAGAGCGTGCCGAACGGCTCCCAGAACGATTCGAGATAGAGCCAGGCGACGCCGGCAACCCCGTGCTGCTGCGCGAACATAGGCGCCTTGAAGGCGAATTGCAGTGCCGTCCACAGGAGATAGAAATAGACGAAATGCACGACCTTGCGGTCCAGATAGGTGCGCCAGTCGCGGTCGATGACCAGGCCGAGGAAGAGGCCGGAGATCAAGAAAAAGTCCGGCATCCGGAACGGCCGCGCAAAGGCCACCACCGTATGCAGCCAGCCCTCCTGCCCGACCGCCTGCTCGACCCCGAGCGTCGAATGCATCATCACCACGAAGACGATGCAAAAGCCCTTGGCGTAATCGACCCAGTCGACCCGCGCGGCCGCCGCGGCGCCGGACGGGCCGGGTTGCTGGAATTGATCGCTCATGGCGTCGCCCATATGGCCCGTCTCGGCCGTCCCGTTTCGATTCGCATTCGTCTCATATTCGGATGGACGAGTTGCATTCGCCTTTACCCATTCAAGTAAAGTGCCAGGGCTGGAATTAGGAATGCGTTAACGGTTCGCGGCCGGGTGCGGCTTCGTCACCACCCGACGTTCCCGCGCACGAGCGTGCGGGGGAATCGCCACATCCGCTCATCCCCGCGTACGCGGGCGTAGGATGGGTTGAGCTCTTGCGAAACCCATCGGCGGCGGTTGATGGGTTTCGCATAGCCCGCGAAGACGGGCGTGAACGCCCTTATGAGCTCAACCCATCCTACAGCCCGATTTTTCTGCGCCATTGAAAATACAATGATTAAACAAATAACCGCGGTTATAGTCGGCAGCCGAGCGCGGAGGGGCGCGATCCGCCAGTTTCAAATTCGCGAATGCGCTGATTTGCGTGCTGACGTCAAGCAACGCCATCACAGCCGGGGAAGATCATGGCGCAAGCCGAAAGCTGGGTCGATATCGGGAGCGCCGAGGAACTCGCCCGGCTGCCGCTGCAGAGCGGCCAGGCCGGCAGCATCCCGATCGCGATCTCGTTCCGGGACGGACAATTCGGGGTGGTATCGAATGCCTGCAACCATGTGGGCGGGCCGCTGGGCGACGGCCGGCTCGACGCCGACTACATCGTCTGCCCGTGGCACGGCTGGAGGTTTCATCGTCGCACCGGCGTGGGCGAGCCCGGCTTCGAGCAGGACTGCGTGCCTGCCTTCCCGGTGAAGATCGAGGGCGGCCGCGTGCTGGTCAACACGGGTGCGCCGTCGCGGCGCCTGAAGGCCCCGCATGCGCCGCACCCGCTCGCCCGCGAGGTGGTGCGGGCCAGTGGTCCGCTGCGTCTCGCCGGCATCTCGACCACCGTGATGGACGCGGGCAATCCGCGCTTCTCGGGCTCCGACCACCTGCTCCTTCACGCCGTCACGGCGGCCGGCGAGATGGGGGCGGAAACCAGGCTCATTCGCCTCAACGATCTCAAGTTCCGGGCCTGCGAGGGCTATTATTCGAAGGCCGCGCACGCCTGCACCTGGCCCTGCTCGATCACCCAGATGGACGCGAGCGACGAGCTCGACCGCGTCTATGAGGCGCTGGTGCATTGGGCCGACGCCGTCATCGTGGCCTCGCCGATCCGCTGGGGCACCGCCTCGTCGCTCTACTTCAAGATGGTCGAGCGGATGAACTGCGTGCAGAACCAGATCACCACCCACAACCGGATGCTGATCCGCAACAAGGTGGCGGGCTTCATCATCGTGGGCGGGCAGGACAATGTGCAGATGGTGGCCGGCCAGATGCTCGGATTCTTCGCTGAGCTCGGCTTCATCTTTCCGCAGTTCCCGTTCGTCGCCCATTCGCGCGGCTGGTCGCACGAGGACATGGAGAACAACGTGGCGATCGTGCGCAGCTCGCAGGAGCTCGCCGACGGCGCCCAGATGCTGGCCAAGCGCCTGCTCGATCTCGCGGGCGACCTGATCGCCCGCGACCAGGCGCCCGCGCACATCGAGCGCGGCGGTCGCAAGGCGCATCCGGTGTAGGGGGCGTACACCGGCTGAGGGGCCCCGCTGCGAGTCTGAGCTTTGCGGAAACGCCCCCTCACCGAGCCGAGATCGCGTTTATTTCAGTGCCGTGTCGCCCTCTCCCCGCACGCGGGGCGAGGGACGCCGGGTGCCCGCCGCCGTCCCCGCCCTCAACTGATCGCGGCCGGACCGGGCTCGATCTTGGCGCACCGCAACAGGCCGGTCAGCTCCTTCACGGCCTGCGTGAGATACAACACCTCGGTCTCGCGCAGCTGATCGAGCTTCTGGTGCAGAAGCTCGATCTCGAGCTCGGCCTTAATGTTGATCTGATGGTCGTGCTCGGCGGACTGGCGATCGATGTCCTGCTGGCGATTCTGGCTCATCATGATGAAGGGCGCCGCATACGCGGCCTGGAACGAGAGGGCCAGGTTGAGCAGGATGAATGGATAGGGGTCCCACTGCTCGACGAAGGCGGTGACATTGAGGACGATCCATGCAAACAGGATGATGGACTGGATGATGATGAACTTCCAGGAGCCCATCGTGGCCGCCACCTGGTCGGCGATCCGTTGCCCGGTGGTGAGCTCCGCCGCCGCCATCTGGGCGCCGTCCTGGCCGGGTTGCGCTTGCGTCCGCCGCAGGTTCTGCCGTAGCGATCGAAGCTTGCTGAGCAGCTTTTGCTCGGACTCGTGCAGCTCATGCCGCAGGGTGGCAAGGTTTTCCATCGGTTTGGTTCCTTCGTGTACGCCTCGCTCCTTCCGCGAGGGAAGCCGGCGCGGCCCGATATTCGTAAATCTGTCACGAACTGATTCGCACGCGCGTCCCGCGGTGCGGGTCGCCGGAATTGCCACGACTCGGCAGATTCGAAGCGCCGGGCAAGGGGCTAACATGAAGCCGATAGGAGTGGGAAGCGGTGCCGTGCGCGTTTCTTGCGCAAAAGTTGTGGTCCGCCGGCTTGGCTCCGCGCTCCTGCGCCGCATGGCCGGCCCCGACCGGCAGCACCGGTTCCCATCGCCCCCATTGTGACAGCGAAGACCGTCCGTTCAGCGGGTCACCAGCACGGCGCCCGCCGCCACCAGCACGGCGGCGAGGCCCTTGTTCAGCAATTCCCGGCGCGACAAATTCTCTCGGCCGAGCTTCGGAAAGAACAGGGACAGCACCACCCCGAAGCCGAACACGAACAGCGTGGTGGTGCTGCCGATGGCTTGCACCAGGCTCAAGGGCGCGAGCACCAGCGCAAACCTGGTACCCAGGCCGCCGCCGAGATTGACCAATTCGTTGACCGCATTGATGGACAATACGGCACCCGGGTTCGACCGCAGCAGATCGAGAAACTGCCGGCGGTAGGAAGCGATCGCCAGCAGTGCCGCCCCGAACAGCGCCTCGCCCGCGAACATCCAGAACGTGGTCGGCCAGAATTCGTCGCGCAGCGCGAATATCTTGAAGATCAGCGAGCTGACGGCGAGCGACAGCGCGCAGGTCAGCATCAAGGCGGCGAGACGGAAATTGAAGGCGGTCTTGCGGCGCCTATCGCGTGGACCCGAGCGCAGCGAAACCAGCACGGTGCCGGCGACGATCAGGGTACCGCCGGCCATCTGGGTCGGCGACAAGGTCTCGCCCAGGACCACATAGCCGAGCACGAAGCCGAACAGCGGGGCGGCTTGAAAGAACGGCGCCACCACCGAGGCTTCTTCCGACTGCAGCGCCCGCAGGTAGAACAGCATCGCTCCCATGTAGAGCAGGCCCGAAAATGCCATGAGCGATGCATTGGCGAGCCCGACCGCCGCCACTGCCGGCACGAAAAACCAGATGAACGGCAGCGTGAGCAAGCCGATCAGGGCGGTGAACACCAGCAGAACCGCAACGTTGCTGTCCTTGAAATATCTCTCGACCAGATACTTGTCCATGTGGGTCGAGGCAGCCCACAGGATCGGGCCGGAAAACGCAAAGATGAGCCATGACATTTTCGAGACCAATTTGATGATCAATCACCGGGACATGATTTGTTTCGACATATCCCGAGCGCAGGGCGGTCTCCTTCTCCCCGCCGTGCGGGGAGAAGGTCGGGATGAGGGGGCGTTTCCGCGAGTCCGAGCTTGTTGAAACGCCCCCTCACCGGGCTGAGCTCTGGTTTCCCTCAGTGCCGTTGGCCCTCTCCCCGCACGCGGGGCGAGGGGCTCGTACTCCGCGGCCAACGCAACAGGCGTCACAACTCAATCGATGTGCAGCTTCTGCTCGCGGATCACCTTCGACCATTTCTGCGTTTCCGACCTGATGTCGGCGGCGAAGGCGTCGGGCGAGCCTGGCATGGGGTTCAGCATCTGGGGTGCCAGGAACCGGTCGCGGAATGCCGGATCGGCCAGGATGCGCTGTACGTCGGTGTTGATCTTGAGCACGGTCTCGCGCGGCGTGCCGCTGGCCGTGAACAGGCCGACCCAGCTCACCGCCTCATAGCCGGGCAGCCCGGTTTCGGCGATGGTGGGCACCTCGGGAGCCTGCGTGAGGCGCTGGCCGCTTCCCACTCCCAGCATGTTGATGCGGCCGGCCCGCGCGGGCTCAAGCGACAGCGTCATGCTGATCGACATCAATTTGATGTGGCCGCCCAGCAGGTCAGTGAGGGCGGGCGCCGCGCCCCGGTAATGCACCGGCACCAGCTTGATGCCGGCCAGGTTCTCCAACAGCTCGATATTCATATGCGGGGCGCTGCCGATGCCGGCGGTGCCGAAGCTGATCTCGGCCGGCTGGCTTTTCGCAAGCGCGATCAGCTCGGCGACGTTGCGCGCCGGCAGCGACGGATGGGTGACCAGGGCCTGGGTGTAGCTCGCAAGCCCGCTGATGGGCGCGAAGTCGGTCTCGGCGTCGTAGGGCAGGCTGCCCTTGGCATAGAGAAACGGATTGCTGACGAAAGTGCCGCTCTCGCTCACCATCAGGGTGTAGCCGTCGGGCGCCGCCTTGGCGACGGCGGCCGCGCCGATATTGTGGCCGGCGCCGCCCTTGTTCTCGATCACCACCGGCTTGCCCCACTGTTCGGAGAGCTGCTGGCCGACCGCGCGCGCCACGATGTCGGTCAGCCCGCCAGCAGCGGCGGTCACCACGATGGTCACCGGCCGCGCCGGATAGGATTGCGCCTCAACGGCCGTCGTGACGCACAGCCCGCCGAGCCCGAGCAAAACGCCAAGCCAATTTGTCATCGAACTCTCCAGATAACCGCAGGCAC
>DASYFD010000239.1:0-5200 GCA_036498625.1 Xanthobacteraceae bacterium
CCCGATCTCGCGGATCGACTGGGTCGGCTGGATGAAGGTGCGGCCCACATAGTGGTTGCGGATGATGCCCATCTCGAACGGAATGCCGGCGAGCTGGGCAAAGCCGATGGCGGCCGGGACGCCGGAATCGGGCACCGGCACCACCACGTCGGCGGAGGCCGGCGCTTCGCGCGCGAGCTCCGCCCCCATGGTGCGGCGGACCTCGTAGACCGAGCGGCCGCCCACGACCGAATCCGGCCGCGCGAAATAGATGTACTCGAAGATGCAGGGCCGCGCCGGCACCTGCGGGAACGGCTTGTGGGAATGGGTGCCCTCCTCGTCGAACACCACGATCTCGCCGTTCTCCACGTCGCGCACGTATTTGGCGCCGATGATGTCGAGCGCACAGGTCTCCGAGGCGAGGATGTGGGCGCCGTCGAGGCGCCCGATCACCAGCGGCCGGATCCCGATCGGATCGCGGGCGCCGACCAGCTTCTTGTTGGTGAGCGCGGCCAGCGAATAGGCGCCTTCGAGCGCGCGTAGCGCATCGATGAAGCGGTCGACGAAGCGGTTGCGGCGCGACTGCGCCACCAGATGCAAAATGACCTCGGTATCGGTGGTCGACTGCATCAGGGCGCCATCGCGGATCAGCTGGCGGCGCAACGTGAGGCCGTTGGTCAGGTTGCCGTTGTGGCCGACCGCGAAGCCGCCGGGATCGAGTTCGGCGAACAGCGGCTGCACATTGCGCAGGATGGTCTCGCCGGTGGTCGAGTAGCGCACATGGCCGATCGCCGACATGCCGGGCAGGTGCTCGATCACCTCGCGCCGCGAGAAGGTGTCGCCGACCAGGCCGAGCCGGCGCTCCGAATGGAAGCGGCGGCCGTCGAAGGAGACGATGCCGGCGGCCTCCTGTCCGCGGTGCTGCAAGGCGTGCAGGCCGAGCGCGGTGATGGCGGCGGCGTCCGGATGGCCGAAAACGCCGAACACGCCGCATTCCTCGCGCAGGCGGTCACCGTCCAGATCGAGGTTGCGGGGGGTGGCGTCGCTTGCTTCGGGGTCCTTGGGCGGGTCGATCGTCTGGCGCATCGGTTCTCCCGTTTGGTATCGACGCGCCGGCTGTCAGATCGGCGCGCTGGTGGCTGCGAGGCTGCCGCGCTGGCCGGGCGGTGCCTCGGCCGGCTCGCTGTCCTCGGGCTGCGGCTTCTTGAACCTCTTCAAGATGGTGCTTTCGGGGTCATCCGGCAACATCGACATCAGCCAATCGCCGGTGCTCTGCAGCACCACCTTCGATTTGGCGTTGGCGACCCAGGCCGGCTGGGTCTTGGTCGGGACCAGCCAGGCGAAGAACAGGAAGGCGACCACCACGATGATGAGGCCGCGCGCCAGCCCGAACAGGAAGCCGAGCGTGCGGTCGAGCGCACCGACGCGGCTGTCGAGCACCATGTCGGAAAACCGCACCGTCACCACCGACACCACCAGGAGCGTGAGCAGGAAGGTGCCGGCGACGACGCCTGCGGTCGCCACGATGTCGTTGTTCACGTAGCTTTTGGCGTAGGGTAGCAGCTTGGCATAGGAGTAAAGGGTCGCCAGCGCCGCCAGGACCCAGGCCGCGATCGAGAGGATTTCGCGCATGAAGCCGCGAATCATGGCGAGGATCGCAGAGATCAGCATCACACCGAGCAGGATCACGTCGAGGAGCGTGATGGGCATGGCGAAGTCAGATCCCTCTCAAGTCACGCGGGCGGTACTGGAACGGGCGAATCGCGGCGTCGGATGATCCCAGCTGACCGATGCGGCGCCAAGCCGGAAACAAGCCGGAAGGCGCCGAGCGGAAAATCCTCGTTGGCGTTGCCCCAACCCGTACGATCTCCTGCCCAATCCTTGTTTTATGCGCCTTTTTGCTCCCGCGCGGGCGAGCGGGAAGGGCGGTCGGCTACTGGCCCGCTGTATAGCGGCCGGAAGCCGCGCCGTCACCCCCCGGGTGGCGGCCGGGAGGCGAATTCTGTGCGATTCATGGGGCTTGCGGGCTGCCGGTCGAGGCCGGCCGTGACCTGAAGTTTTGCCCGGAATCGAGCGCGATCCATGATTTCGATGCAATTGTCACGGCAATCTCGCGGGCTGGCGAAGGGCAGGGCATCGGCAAGACCGGAAGGGGAAGTCCATGCGCTTGATGGATGCTCGGGTGTGCTTGGCGGCCGTCGCCGGCACGGCTGCCGTTCTGCTGATGGCGCCGCCCACGGCCGCCCAGAATGACCAGCGGGCCCTCACCCAGGCCTACAACGTCAGCGGAGCGGCGCTGTTCAAGCAGCTTTCGGGCGCGCCCGGCAACATCGTGCTCTCGCCGCTGTCGATCGGCACCGCGATGGCGATGGCGCTGTCGGGCGCGCGCGGAGAGACCGAACGGGAGATGGCGGGCGTCCTCAAGCAGAGCCTCGACCGGCCCGCCATGGAGGCCGCGAATGGAGCGCTGCGGTCGGTGCTGCATGCCTACGACAAGAGCGCGGTCCCGCCCCGATGTCCGCAAGGCATGCAGGCCGCCATGCCGGCAGCCCGCTGCGAGGCGGCCCTGCGGGCGGACGGCCAGTGCGGCTATCCGGCGGCGCGCGAGGGCCACCTCTGCGTGGCACCCGGCAACATTCCGCCCTCGGCGCGGCTGCTGACCGCCAATGCCCTGATGCTGGCCGGCCGCGGCGATCTGGTGGCACCCGATTACGCGGCGCTGCTCGCGGACAAGTACGGCGCCGAGGTTTTCCGCGATGCCGGTCTGGATGAGGTCAACGGCTGGGTCAAGCGCAAGACCGAGGGCAAGATCGAGCGGATTCTCGACAAGCTCGACCGCTCGACCGCGGCGGTCATTCTCAACGCTGTCTATTTCAAGGCCAAATGGGCGGGGTCGTTCTACAAGACGGCCACCGTGGACGAAGCCTTCAATGTATCGCAGCAGAAGAAGATTTCGGTGCCCACGATGCGGCGCAGCGGCAGCTACGCCCTGGTGTCGCGGCCGCTCTATCGGGCGCTGCGGCTGCCCTATGAGGTCGGCGAGATCAGCATGATCATCGTGCTGCCGAACGAGACCGAAGGGCTCGACGCGGTCGGCCGCCGCTTTGAGGCCGACGAGTGGACGCAACTGGCCGGCGCCTTGCACGCGCCCGACGCCGTCAAGGCGACCGACCTCGCCCTGCCGCGATTCAAGGCGAGCTTCAATGCCGAGCTGGTGTCGCTGTTCGGCGCCGAGGGAATGTCCCGCGCGTTCGAGCCCAAGCGGGCGGATTTCAGCGGCATGACCGGCCGGCCGGCCGCGCAGGTGCCGGTCGCCATCGGCTCGATCGTGCACCGCGCCGTCATCGATGTGATGGAGGACGGCACCGAGGCTGCCGCCGCCACCGCCATCTCGGTGGTCGCGGCCGCGGCGCAGCGCCCGCCCGAGGAGAAGCAGGTATTCCACGTCGACCACCCGTTCTGGTTCGCGATCGTGGAAGACAACAGCGGTGCGGTCCTGTTCCAGGGCCGCATCGTCGACCCGCGCTAGGTGCCACCCGCAAAACAGTGGGGTGAGCACGGCGTTTCACTCCCTCGCCCCGCAGGGGAGAGGGTGGGGTGAGGGGGTTACGATGCTCCTCAATCGCAACGCCGGAGCCCCCTTATCCCACCTTCTCCCCCAAGGGGAGAAGGAGTGAAACGCCGTGCGTTCCCTAAACATCTATGCTCCCGCCAGTCCGATCAGGGGGCTGGGTAGCGGTACGGCCAGCGCTTGTTTGTCCGGCGACACACCTTACCTTTAGGGAGTAGGTCCGCGTTGCCGTTCAACAGTCATGGAGTCCGCCATGAGCAGCCCAGCCAAAGACCGCGGCATCAGCTTCACCATCAGCCAGCTCCTTTCGGCACTGGATGATCGCAACATCGTACGGGCCGTACGGTTGCTCGAGCCGCAGGGCAAGAGCTCACAGCTGTCGCCGAACGATCAGGACGCGCCGCGCTGCGAGCGGTGCATTACCCGCGGCGAGTAGTTGAGGGCAGGCCGCCGCTTCAACGCGCATCCTTGTAGTTGGCAAAGAGCGTGACCATCCGCTGCACCACGGCGGGCGGCGTTTTCGCGATCCGGTCCACCACGAGCGCAAGCTCCTCGCCGCTCGAGGGGCCCTCGACCTCCAATCGCTGGCGCGCCATGTCGGCCAGATAGGCGGGATCGCTCACCGTGGCATCGAAGGCGCGGCGCAACAGCGCGAGTCGTTCCGCCGGAATTTCCGGCGGCGCCAGATAGGGCCGGGTGATCTCCTCGCGCACGCCCAGCACGTCGAGCATCTGGCGCTCGGCGTCGCTGCGGGCGAAGTCGCGGAACAGCGGCGTTGCGGGAAGCTCGGGATGCTTTTGCGTGCCGTGCTGGACGATCACGCGCACCAGGCCCCTGGCCAGCCAGTCGGTCTGCTTCAAGCTGGTCCACAGATTGGCGAAGGTGCCGTCGATCTCGCCGCGCTCGAGCGCGATCTTGGTCTCGGCGCTGGTCTTGTAGCCGGAAACGATCTTGACCTTGAAGCCGAAAACGTCGCGGGCCACGATCGCCATGTCGATGCCATTGCCGCCGACGCTGGTGCCGCCGAGGACGAGCAGTTTCGACTTCGCCTCCTCGAGCGATTGCACCGGCGCGGTGTGCCAGACGTAGCCCACATAGGTGTCGCGCGTCACATTGCCGATCCAGGAAAAGCGTGTGGTGTCGAACGTCGCGGCACCGGGGCTGAGCAGCGGGGCGGTGAGCACCGCCCCGTGCAGGCCGGCGATGACGGTGCCATCACGCGGCGCCACATTGTAGAGATAGTTCGCGGCCCGCACCCCGCCGGCGCCGGGCATCTGCTGCACGATAACGGTGGGACGCCCCGGAATGTAGCGCGGCAGATACTGCGCCAGCATCCGGGCATAGGCCTCGTAGGCGCCGCCGCCGTCGACGATGATGCTCAGGGTCTTGCCGGCATAGAAGCTCTCGGGCGCGCTCTGCGCGCGTGCCGGGGCGCACCCGAGAGCCAGCAGCGCGCCGAGCGCAAGCCGAGCCTTGAACCACCGGACGCTCCTCATGCCGACCTCATCGGGTGACGCGCGAGGCTGTAGGGGAATCTGTGCTATGGTGCAGGCTCTTCCGGCTGCACGAGGGCTGCAATGTTCGAACGCGACATTCCCAGATACCGGATCGGCTGCCTGCAGCCGGGCGCCATCATCGACAACCATCCGT
>DASYFD010000240.1:0-10496 GCA_036498625.1 Xanthobacteraceae bacterium
AAAAAGAAAATTAATATCTGATATGGAGCCATGCGAGACGGAAACACCCCGCTCCAAGTCGCGGGCTCGCGAAATCGTCTCACCATCTGGTGCCGGCGGCGCGGACTCTATGGGCTTACTTCTTGCGGAAACGATCGAGCCGCACCACCTCGCCGCCGCCCGCGGATTTGTCGCTCGGCTCAATCGGTTTTTCGGGCTGGTCCGCGGATGCGGCCGTCTCCGGATTGGCGGGCGCCGGCACCGCCGGGGTGGTGCGCCGGGGCTTGAGCTGCATTGGCGAATCGACCGTCTCGCCGCCGCTCTTCTTGGGAGCTGATTCCGGCTTGGCGCCGCCCGCCTCCGTAGCGGCCGCGCCGATCAGCTCGAATTGCAGGCCGAACTCGACCGAAGGATCGTAGAATCCCTTAACGGCCGTGAACGGAATCGAAAGCCGTTCGGGAACGCCACCAAAGGACAGGCCGACCTCGAACGAATCCTCGCTCACCGCGAGATCCCAGAACTGGTGCTGCAGGATGATGGTCATTTCCTTGGGATACTGCGCACGCATTCGCTGCGACAGGCGCACGCCCTCCGCGCAGGTATCGAACGTGACAAAGAAATGATGGTCGCCGGGCAGGCCGTTCTTGGCCGCATCGGAGAGCACCGTGCGCAAGACCCCGCGCAGAGCTTCCTGGGTCAAGAGGTCATAGCGGATATGATCGACGGCCATGAAACGATCCTCGAAGCGGTCCTTGCGGCGATCGGTCGGCTCCGGCTGCCCGCCTGAGACTCGCCGGCCTGCAGCGATGCTAGATCATGAGCCGTTCAAATGAAATCGGATCGTGCTTCCGTCATGCTGATTTCCGCCTGCGGCCGCGAGATCGTGGACAAGGCTTGGTCAAGGAGCTGGAGCTGAGCGGGAAGTGGGGGCTTCTGTTGCCAGGTGCCCCCGAACCCCGCCTGACGCTGCTAAGACGCCAGGGCTTCAGATCGGTATTTCAAACCGCATTACGCAGCTTGAGCAACCGGAGCATAGTTGTCATTTGCAACTATGGATTGGCCCGATAACGGCGGTACCATGCCGAGCAAAAGCACGTCCTTTACGCCCTCGTCGATCCTATTTCGCCCCCGCCCAAAACCAGCGCAGTCCATGCGACTTGAGCCTGGTGACCGGGCCTGACTTGGCCTTGGGTGGAGGCGCCGGGTACCGCCCCCGGGTCCGAAAGGTTTATTACGACAGCCATTTATCGCCATATCCGGCTTGCGCCGGCACACTCAATATAGGCGCAGAAGGTTGATGAATAAAGACCCACTTGGCCCCTTAAGTCGGCTCCACGGATTGCGCGGGTCTGCCGCCTGGCGATCGGGCGCGACGGCAGCCGATAAATCCTTGGTTCGAGCGGTGAAGCCGGTCTAAGTCTCCTGGCAGAGGCTTGCATGACCGAAACGACGCCGATTCCCTCTCCGACATCCCCGATCGCTCCCGATCCGATCGCCCCCAAGCCACCTGTCGCCCCCAAGCCGCTCGCCCTGTTCATCGCCTTTTGCCTCATCTCGGTCTCCGGCTTCGGCGGCGTGCTGTATTGGTCGCGGCGCATGATGGTCGACGAGCGGAAATGGCTGACCTCCGAGGAGTTCAACGAGGCCTATGCGCTCTGCAATTTTCTTCCCGGCCCGAACATCGTGAATTTCTCGGTCGTGTTCGGACGGCAGGTGGGCGGCACAATCGGGGCGCTCGTGGCCCTTATGGGCCTGCTCGGTCCGCCCTTCCTGCTGGTGACCTTGCTCGGCGTGCTTTATGCGTATTACGGCGAGATCGCGGCCCTGCAACGCATCTTGGCCGGGGTCGCGGCGGCGGCCGCCGGCCTCACCATCAGCACCGGCCTCAAGATGGCGGGGCCGCTGTTCCAAGAGCGGCCGGGCTTCGCTCATGGCCTGGCGATGGCGGCTTTCCTCGCGGTCGGGGTCGTACGCTGGCCGATCTATTGGGTGCTGGGCGTGCTCATTCCCTGCGGCATCGCTGCGGCCTGGTGGACACGCCGATGAACAGCGAGATCGGCACATTGCTCACCCTGGCGGGCTATTTCGCCCTGTTGTCGCTGTTTGCGATCGGCGGCGCCAACGCGGCCTTGCCCGAGATGCATCGCCTCGCCGTCGAGGTCATGCATTGGATGAACGACCGGGAGTTCGCCGACATGTTCGCGATCGCGCAGGTGACGCCCGGGCAGAACGTCATCGTGGTGACGCTCATCGGCTATCACGTGGCGGGCCTGCTGGGCGCGTTCGTGGCCACGCTGGCGATGTGCGGGCCGACCTGCATCTTCGCGTTCTTCATCGGCCAGGTCTGGGATCGCTTCAAGGATGCGCCCTGGCGCATGGCGATCCAGGCCGCCCTGGTTCCGATCTCCATTGGCCTGATCGGCGCCAGCGCCGCCGTGATCGCGCGCGCCGCGGCCCAAAGCTGGGTGGCGGTGGCGGTGACCGTGGTGACCGCGCTGGTGACCTACACGGTCCGGGTCAACCCGCTTTGGATTTTTGCCGGTGCCGCCTTGCTCGGCCTCGGCGGCTGGATCTGAGGGCGCCCGAGGTTTCTCTCGGTCCTGCGGAAGCGCTAATCTGGGTCGCCAGGCGTCGAGTCGGCCCGGCAACCAAGCCTCGAGAACCAAGTCCCAAGAGCGAAAGTCGCATGCGCCAGTATCACGAGCTGATGGAGCGGATCCTCGCCGACGGCGCCGAGAAGCGTGATCGCACCGGCACCGGCACCCTTTCGGTGTTCGGGCATCAGATGCGATTCGACCTCGCGCAAGGCTTTCCGCTGATCACCACCAAGAAGCTGCATGTCAAATCGATCGTTCACGAGCTGCTCTGGTTTCTGGCCGGCGACACCAACATCAAATACCTCAACCAGCACGGGGTGAGGATTTGGGACGAATGGGCGGACCAGAACGGCGATCTCGGTCCGGTCTACGGCCGGCAATGGCGCTCCTGGCCGGCTCCCGACGGCGGCGCCATCGACCAGATCGCCAATGTGGTGGCGGCCATCCGCCACAATCCGGATTCGCGCCGCCTGATCGTGACCGCCTGGAACCCGGCGGAGGTCGATGAGATGGCGCTGCCGCCATGCCACTGCCTGTTTCAGTTCTATGTGGCTCGTGGCCGGCTCTCCTGCCAGCTCTACCAGCGCTCGGCCGATGTCTTCCTGGGGGTGCCGTTCAACATCGCATCCTATGCGCTCCTCACCATGATGGTGGCGCAGGTGACGGGGCTGGCTCCCGGTGCGTTCATCCACACGTTCGGCGACGCGCATCTCTACCTCAATCACCTCGAGCAGGCCCGCTTGCAGCTGGCCCGCCCGCCGCGCCCGCCGCCGCAGATGGTGCTCAATCCCGCGGTCACTGATCTGTTTGCTTTTCGCTACGAGGATTTCAGCCTCGAGGGCTACGACCCGCACCCGCACATCAAGGCCAAGGTGGCGGTGTGAGCGATGGGCGCCAAGC
This sequence comes from Xanthobacteraceae bacterium, assembly GCA_036498625.1. Taxonomy (GTDB): domain Bacteria; phylum Pseudomonadota; class Alphaproteobacteria; order Rhizobiales; family Xanthobacteraceae; genus VAZQ01. Next base: position 3,477 of record DASYFD010000240.1, read on the forward strand.
CGGCGGTCCGCCGCCCGGGCGCGCCACTGCGCCCGCCCTCGTCCTGGTCGCCGCCGTCGCCGACAATGGCGTGATCGGGCAGGGCGGCGGCCTGCCGTGGCGGCTCAAGTCCGATCTGCGTAATTTCCGGGCCGTCACCATGGGCAAGCCGGTGGTGATGGGGCGCAAGACCTATCTGTCGATCGGCCGGCCGCTGCCGGGCCGCACCAACATCGTGGTCAGCCGCAATCGGGATTTCGTCGCGCCCGGCGTCATGGTGGCGCCCAGCATCGAGGGCGCGCTCGCGGCCGCGCGCGGCGACGCGCTACGGCGCTCTGCCGATGCGGTCGCGGTGATCGGCGGCGCCGATCTCTATGCTGTTACGATCGGGCAGGCCGATCGTCTGGTCATCACGCATGTTCATCTGCGCCCCGCAGGCGATACCCTGTTTCCGGCCATCGATCCCGCGCTCTGGCAGGAGGTGGAGCGCAGCGAGCACGCTGCCGGACCGGATGACGCAGCCGGCTTCACGGTCCTTGTTTATGAACGCCATGGCACCCATCTGGGACGCGGTGACGGCGGCGGCTGATGATTGGCGTTAACGGCGCGGGTGCCGGCCGCGCGAACGCGCGTTGTAACCAATTGATGCCTCCCTTATAAACCGGCCCAGATGTGAACAGAGACGCCGGCCCTTGCGCGGCCGATGAGGAGACAGCCGATGCCGTGGAGCAATCAGGGCGGCGGGCCGTGGGGATCGGGGGGCAAGGGCCCGTGGGGCTCGGGACCGCAGCAGTCCGGCCCGACGCCGCCGGATCTCGAGGAGTTCCTTCGCCGCAGCCAGGACCGGCTGCGCACCGTGCTGCCGGGCGGCAATCTCGGCGGCAAGGGCATCGGCCTGATCGTGCTCGCCGCCGTGGTGGTCTGGGGCTTTTCCGGGTTCTTCCGCGTCGACCCCGATGAGCTCGGCATCGTGCTGCGCTTCGGCCAATACGTGCGCGACGCCAAGCCGGGCCTCAACTACCATCTGCCCTATCCGGTCGAGTCGGCGCTGACCCCCAAGGTCACCCGCGTCAACCGCATCGATATCGGCATGCGCAGCGCCGAGGATCCGCGCCGCGGCAGCCGCGACATACCGGAAGAAAGCCTGATGCTGACCGGCGACGAGAACATCGTCGACGTGGATTTCTCGGTGTTCTGGCTGATCAAGCCCGACGGCGCCGGCGACTATCTGTTCAACATCCAGCAGCCCGAGGGCACCGTGAAGGCGGTCGCCGAAAGCGCCATGCGCGAGGTGATCGGCCATTCGGAGATTCAGCCGATCCTCACCGGCGCGCGCGCCACCATCGAGACGGCGGTGCAGCAGCTGATGCAGAGCACGCTCGACCACTACGGCGCCGGCATCCAGGTGACCCAGGTGCAACTACAGAAGGTCGACCCGCCGGCGCAGGTGATCGACTCGTTCCGCGACGTGCAGGCGGCGCGCTCCGACGCCGAGCGGGCGCAGAACGAGGCGCAGACCTATGCCAACCGGGTGGTGCCGGAGGCGCGCGGCCGCGCCGCCCAGATCACGCAGGCGGCTGAAGCCTACCGGGAGCAGACCGTCGCCGAGGCCACCGGCCAGACCTCGCGCTTTCTCAAGGTCTACGACGAGTACAAGAAGGCGCCCGACGTCACCCGCGAGCGCATGTATCTCGAGACCATGGAGCGGCTGTTCAACGGCACCGACAAGATCATCATGGATCCGGGATCCGGGGGACAGAACGGCGTGGTGCCCTATCTGCCGCTCAACGAGCTGACGCGGCCGGCGCCCGCGCGCCCGGCGACGCCACCAAATCCGCCGCAGTCGGCCTCACCGGCCGGAGGCAACCGATGAGATTCAATCTCGCAGGCGGCGTCATCGCCGCGGTCGTGCTGGTGGCACTGATCGTCCTCTACGGCTCGGTGTTCACAGTCTATCAGACCGACCAGGTCATCGTGGTGCGGCTGGGCCAGCCGATCCGCGTGGTGACCGACCCCGGCCTGAATTTCAAATTTCCGGTGCTGGAGAGCGTCATCTCGGTCGACAAGCGTATCGTCGACCTGGAGAATCCCGCCCAGGAGGTCATCACCTCCGATCAGAAGCGCCTGGTGGTCGATGCCTTCGCGCGCTACCGCATCAATGACGCGCTGAAATTCTATCAGACCATCGGGGCGATCGAAGGCGCCAATGCGCGACTGTCGACCCTGCTCAACTCCGCGCTGCGCCGGGTGCTGGGCGAGGCGAGCACGACCGACGTCGTGCGCGACAAGCGGGCGCAGCTGATGGCGCTGGTGCGCACCCAGCTCGAGAACGAGGCGCAGTCCTTCGGGGTCGCGGTCGTCGACGTCCGCATCCGGCGCGCCGATCTGCCGGAGCAGAACAGCCAGGCCGTCTACCAGCGCATGCAGACCGAGCGCCAGCGCGAAGCCGCCGAATTCCGCGCCGAGGGCAGCCAGCGCTCGCAGGAAATTCGCGCGCGGGCGGATCGCGACGTCACCGTGCTGATCGCGGAATCGCAGTCGAAGGGCGAGCAGACGCGCGGCGAGGGCGATGCCGAGCGCAACCGCATCTACGCCGAGGCCTATGGACGCGATCCCGATTTCTTCACCTTCTACCGGTCCATGCAGGCCTACGAATCCGGGCTGCGCTCCAACGACACCCGTATGGTGCTCAAGCCCGATTCGGATTTCTTCCGCTATTTCGGCGATCCGATGGGCAAGCTCCGGGAAGGGACGCCGAAATAGCGACCGCGCTTCGGCGACGGCGCCGAAGTCGGTGATCACGTCATGTCGGAATTCATCGTGGCAATCGGCCTCGTGCTGGTCATCGAAGGGCTGGTTTTCGCCGGCTTTCCGGCCGCGGCCAAGCGCCTGGCCGCGAGCGCTTTGGAAAGTCCGGACCTGTCGCTGCGCATTGCCGGCATCGCGTCGGCGGTGATCGGCCTCGTGCTGATCTGGCTGGTGCGGGGCTGAGCGTTGCCGGCGCGCGGGACCGGTGCCGTTCGACCTGTTCTGAATGCTCTAACTTTTTGTTTTGTCGCGCAATCCGGGATTCCGTTCGGATCGAATCATGACCGTGCCCGGGCGGCTCGCGGCCGGCATGGCAGGTGCGCGCGGGCCGGCGGCCGATACCCGATTTCCGCCCCAATCCCGGGCCTAACTCGGCGTTCCCGAGACCGCCCTTGCGTCTGCAGCCGGACAGGAGCACTGTCTCGTTCTCATTCCTCCGAGGAGCTCAGATGCCCATGCTCGGCACTCTTGCGCATTTTGCCCGGCAGGTCCGCCGGCCGGCCTTGGCGATGGTTGCCACCGCCGCGCTGGCATTGCCCGCTTTCATCATCCCGGCGCTGGCGCGCGGCCCCGACGGGATCGCCGACGTCGCCGAGCAGGTCATCGACTCGGTCGTCAACATCTCGACCTCCCAGAATGTCGAGGCCCACAACGGTCCGCTGCCGCAGCTGCCCAACGATCCGCAACTGGACGAGCTGTTCCGGGACTTCTTCAACCGGCGCGGCCAGGGCGGGCAGGGTGGCCAAGGCGATCAGAACCGCCAGCAGCAGGCGCCGCGTCGCGTCAACTCGCTCGGCTCCGGCTTCATTATCGACGCCTCCGGCATCGTGGTCACCAACAATCACGTGATCGCGGACGCCGACGAGATCACCGTCATCCTCAATGACGGCAGCCGGCTCAAGGCGACACTGCTGGGCAAGGACACCAAGGTCGATCTGGCGGTGCTGAAGGTCACCACCAACAAGCCGCTGAAAGCGGTGAAGTTCGGCGATTCCGAGAAGCTGCGGCTGGGCGAATGGGTGATCGCGATCGGCAATCCGTTCAGCCTCGGCGGCACCGTGACGGCCGGCATCGTGTCGGCCCGCAACCGCGACATCAATTCCGGCCCCTACGACAACTACATCCAGACCGACGCGCCGATAAATCGCGGCAACTCGGGCGGGCCGCTGTTCAATCTCGACGGCGAGGTCGTGGGCATCAATACCGCGATCATCTCGCCCTCGGGTGGCTCGATCGGCATCGGCTTCGCGGTGCCGTCCCGCACCGCGGTGGCGGTGATCGACCAGCTCAAGCAATTCGGCGAGACCAGGCGCGGCTGGCTCGGTGTGCGCATCCAGCTGGTGACCGACGAGATCGCGGAAAGCCTGAACATCAAGCCGCCCCATGGCGCGCTGGTGGCCGGCATCGACGACAAGGGCCCGGCCAAGCCGGCCGGCATCGAGGCCGGCGACGTCATCGTCAAGTTCGACGGCAAGGACATCAAGGAGATGCGCGACCTGCCGCGGGTCGTGGCCGATACCACGGTCGGCAAGGCGGTCGAGGTCATCATCATCCGCAAGGGCCAGCAAGAGACCAAGATGGTCACGCTCGGGCGGCTGGAGGACGGCGAGAAGCAGATGGCCGACGCGAAAACCGACGCCCAGCCGGATCAGAAGCCGGTGGTCAAGAGGACGCTCGGTCTCGACCTCGCCAATCTCGATGACTCGCTGCGCACCAAGTACAAGGTCAAGGACAGCGTGAAGGGCGTGGTCATCGTCGGCGTCGATGCCGATTCGGCCGCCAACAGCCAGCATCTCTCCGCCGGCGACGTGATCGTCGAGGTGGCGCAGGAGGCGGTGGCGAGTGCGGACGAGTTCCAGGCCAAGATCGACAAGCTCAAGCGGGATGGCCGGCCATCGGCGCTGCTGCTGGTGGCGAATCCAGCCGGCGACCTGCGCTTCATCGCGCTCAGCCTGAAGTAGCCGATCGCACACAATGGACGGAAGACGGAAGGGCCGCAAGCCCTTCTGTCTTGCGTTCCGGGGCGGCGCTTCGCTGCCCGGCTCGGTCCGGCTCGTTCAATCCAGCACGTGGTTGACCATGCCGTCGGCGAGCTTCGGCTCGAACCAGGTGGATTTGGGCGGCATGATGCCGCCCGCATCCGCCACCGCCATCAGGTCGGGCATCTGGGTGGGGTAGAGCGCGAAGGCAACCGCCATCTCGCCCGACGAAACCCGTTGCGCGAGCTCGTCCAGGCCGCGCGCCCCGCCCACGAAGTCAATGCGCTTGTCGATGCGCGGATCGGTGATGCCGAATAGCGGCTCGATCACGTTGCGAGTCAGAATCGTGATCGGCAAGCGGCCGATGGGATCAGCCCCGGCCCCGGCCGCGGGCGCGAATTCGGGCCGGAGCGTCAGCCGGTACCAGCGGCCGTCGAGGAACATGCCGAATTCGCCGGATCCAGCCGGCTTGACCGGCTGATCGGAGGCCACGATCGTAAACCGTTTGCGCAGCTCCGCGAGCAGTTGCTCCGGGCTGCGGCCGTTGAGGTCCCGCAGCAAGCGATTGTAATCCAGGATGGTCATCTCATGCTGCGGGAACAGCACCGCCAGGAAACAGCCCGGCGCAGTCCCGGCGCCGCGCGCCATCGCGACCCGCAACGCCGCCGCCGAGCGATGATGCCCGTCCGCGATATAGATTGCCGGCAATGCATCAGCCGCACGCGTGACCTGCTCGATGGTCGCGGGGTCCTCGATCACCCACAGCTGATGGCGCACGCCGTCGTCGGCGGTGACGTCGACCGCGGCCGTGCCTTGCGCGGCGCGCGCCAGCATGGCGTCGATCTCCGGGGCGGCCGGATAGGCGATCATGACCGGGCCGGTTTGCGCGTTCACGGCCTCGATCTGGTGGACCCGGTCGTCTTCCTTCACCGGGGTGGTGAGCTCGTGCTTGCGAATGCGATTGCTGGCGTAATCTGCGAGCGACGCCGCCACGGCGAGCCCGGTCTGCGGGCGGCCGCGCCACGTCAGCCGGTACACGTAGTAGCAGGGCTTGGGATCGCGGATCATGACGCCGGCCGCGGTCATGCGCCCGAGGTTCTCGGCCGCCTTGGCATAGACGGCAGGGGCGTGCACATCGATCGCAGGATCGAGGTCGATCTCGGGCTTCGAGATATGCAGGAAGCTCCAGGGCTTGCCCTGGGCGCGCTGGCGCGCCTCCGCGCTCGAGAGCACGTCATAGGGGGGCGCCAGAACCTCGACGGCACGACCGGGCGCGGGACGAAGGGCACGAAAGGGTTGAACGAGCGGCAAGCGGCATCTCCGCAAAACGGGTGATCGGTGCTGATTTGAGCCCCGCTATAGCGGCCCATGCCTTGAGCGGCAAGAATTGGCGCCGGCTGCACCGATGAGCGCGGACCGGCGTCGCCACCCTTGCGGCCCGAGCGCCGGTTTCCGACATTGAGGTGCAGTCGCGAACACCCGCGCGGCTCGCCCGATCCAAGGTACTTTCGTTGACCGTCATCCTCATCGCGGGGCCGACCGCAAGCGGCAAGTCGGCACTGGCGCTGGCGCTCGCCCAGAAGCTCGGCGGCATCATCGTCAACGCCGATTCGATGCAGGTCTACCGGGATTTGCGCGTGATCACGGCGCGGCCGACGCCGGACCAGGAAGCCCTCGCGCCGCACCTTCTCTACGGCCATGTGGATGCGGCCGTGCGCTATTCGGTGGGAGCCTGGTGCGTCGATGCGGCGGCCGCGCTCGCGGCCGCCTCCCGCGACGCCCGCCCGGCGATCGTGGTGGGGGGCACCGGGCTTTATTTCGAGACCCTGACCAAGGGGCTGGCCGCGGTGCCGCCGATTTCCGTGGACATTCGCGCCGCCGTGCGGGCGCGCCTCCAGGCCGCAGGCACCCTGGCGCTCCATGCCGAGCTCGCGCGGGCGGACCCGGTGATGGCGCAACGGCTGATGCCGGGCGATCGCTCCCGCATCGCCCGCGCGCTCGAGGTGGTGCTCGCGACCGGCCGCTCGCTGTCCGACTGGCACCGGGATGGGATGCCGCCGGCCGTCGATGCTGCCCGCACCATCAAGGTTTTCCTCGATCCCGAGCGGGACGAGCTTAAGCGGCGGATCGAGAGCCGCTTCGCCGCCATGCTGGCGGCGGGAGCGCTCGATGAGGTCCGCGCGCTCGCGGCGCGCGCGCTCGATCCAGCGCTGCCGGCCATGAAGGCCCATGGCGTGCCCTGGCTGATCCGCCA
>DASYFD010000241.1:0-12717 GCA_036498625.1 Xanthobacteraceae bacterium
CGCGGGCGATGCGAAACCCGTCAAGGCGGTTGATGGGTTTCGCAAGAGCTCAACCCATCCTGCTAAGGTGCCGCGACTCAATCCTGCCCGCTTCATTACCTCGGCGTCCCACGCCCCACGCCCCATGCACCCGACCAACGCCCTCAAGGCCATTTTGCTCAAGATCGCCTCGGCGCTCATCTTCGCCGTCATGGCGGCGCTGGTGCGCTATCTCGGGGCGGCTTATCCGGTCGGGCAGGTGGTGTTCTTCCGCTCCGCTTTTGCGATCGTGCCGGTGGTGGTGATCTATGCCTGGCGCGGCGAGCTCGAGGCCGCCATCCGCATGGGCCGGCCGTTCGGCCATGCGGGGCGTGGTCTTACGGCCATCGGCGGCATGTTCTGCAATTTCTCGGCGCTGGCGCGGCTGCCGATCGTCGATGCGACCGCGATCTCGTTTGCGGCGCCCCTTATCACGGTGGCGATGGCGGCGCTGCTGCTCAAGGAGCGCGTGCGCATCTATCGCTGGTCGGCGGTCATCGTCGGCTTCATCGGCGTCATGGTGATGCTGGTGCCGCATCTGGGCGGCTCGGCGGCGGCGCTGGCGGGCGATGCCGTCGGGGCCGTCTATGGACTCGCGGGCGCGTTCTTCAGCGCGCTGTCGATCATCCAGACCCGCCATCTCACCAAGAGCGAGACCACCTCGTCGATCGTGTTCTACTTCTCGCTGATCTGCACGGCGGCCGGTCTCGTCACCTGGCCGTTCGGCTGGAACACGCCGAGCGGGGCCGAGCTCGCGGCGCTGATCGGGATCGGGCTCTGCGGCGGGCTCGCGCATATCGTGCTCACCGAAAGCTACCGCTGGGCGCCGGCCTCGCTGGTGGCGCCGTTCGATTATACCTCGATGCTGTGGGCGCTGGTGCTCGGCTATCTGGCCTTCGGCGAGTTCCCGACCGCGCTCGGTTTCCTCGGCGCCGCGATCATCGTGGGAGCCGGGCTGTTCGTGATCTGGCGCGAGCAGCGGCTGCGTGCGGAGCGGGAGGTGGCGGGGCAGTAGCGGGCGAGCGGGGAACCCGGGCGAGGGCGGAACCAGCCGAGTTTCGTTTCGATCACCCCCATTCTCCGCTCATCCCCGCGGACGCGGGGATCCAGCCTTTGAGACAAATAGAGGCGACGAGAGTCCGCTTGCGAGTTTGTGCAGGACATGTCGTCTCCGCTCATTTTGCGCACGCGGCAATTCAGCCCATTCTTACGAGAGGACTGGGTCCCCGCCTTCGCGGGGACGAGCGGCTGGGGCGGCGCGCCCGCTCAGCCTTGAAACGCCTTGAAGGTGATGATGGTGCGGGTGTCCTGGATGCCGCCGACGGTCTGCACTTTCTCGTTGACGAAGTGCCCGATATCGGTGCCGTCCTCGACATAGAACTTGACCAGGAGATCGAACTCGCCGGCGGTCGAATAGATTTCCGACGCGATCTCGGCGTCCGCGAGCTTGTTGGCCACCTCATAGGACTTGCCGAGCTGGCATTTGATCTGGACGAAGAAGGGAACCACGGGCGCCTCCGGCCGGCGCTGCGCCGGCCGCTGCAATCCAGCAAAATCCTTCCGGCATGGCAAGGCGGCCTTGCGCGCGTCCGGTCGGCTGAATAGATTATCGAGCAATCTCAATGGGGTGTCCGGCAGCAGCGATCCGGACTGGGAGCGCGCGACAAGCTCTTGTCTATCCGGGTCAGCGGGGCGCTGGAAGGCGGGGCCGCAGCTGATCCGCTCCACATTGCGAATGGCTTTGGCACGCGCATGGGCGAGCTGCCCTTGTGCCGGAACAGGAATGCCGGATGAGCGCCGATCTGCGACTCTATGCATTGGTCGATCCCGAGCACGCCGGCGGGCGCGATCTCGCCGAGCTGGCATGGCTGTTGGCGCGCGGTGGCGCCACGCTGGTGCAGTTGCGCGACAAGCGCGGCTCGACCCAGGCCATGGTGGAGACCGCGCGGGCGATCCGCGGCCGGCTGGCGCCGCTCGGCGTGCCGTTCCTGGTCAACGATCGCGCCGACGTGGCGTTTGCGTCCGGCGCCGATGGGGTGCATCTGGGGCAGGACGACATGGCGGTGGAGGATGCGCGGCGGCTGCTCGGTCCGCATGCGGTCATCGGGCTCAGCATCAAGACGCTCGAGCAGGCGGCGCATGCCCCGATCGAGCATCTCGACTATGTCTGCATCGGCGGCGTGTTCGCCACTTCGTCCAAGGACAATCCGGATCCACCGATCGGGCTTGCCGGCCTGCGCTCGATCTTCGCCAGGATGCGCGGCCGCGACCCGGATCTGCCGATCGGCGCCATCGCGGGCATCGATTCCAGCAATGCGGAATCTGTCATCGCGGCGGGCGCCGACGGCATTGCGGTGATCTCGGCGCTTTCGCTCGTGCCCGATCCGCAGATTGCCGCGCGCGATCTGCGCGCCATCGTGGAGGCGGCGCTCGCCCGGCGGCAGGCCGCATGAGGCGGGCCGTATGAGGTGGGCCGCATGACGCCGATCGCCGTCACCATCGCGGGTTCCGACTCCGGCGGCGGCGCCGGCCTGCAGGGCGACCTCAAGACGTTCTCGGCATTGGGAGTCTACGGCGCCAGCGTGGTGACCGCGCTCACCGCCCAGAACACGGCGGGCGTGACCGCGATCCATGACGTGCCGGCCGATTTCGTCACCGCCCAGATGGACGCGGTGTTCTCCGATCTGCAGGTGGGTGCGGTGAAGATCGGCATGCTGTCGCAGCCGGCCATCATCCGTGCGGTGGCGGCCGGGCTCGAGCGCTGGCGGCAGAGCAAGGTGGTGCTCGATCCGGTCTTGGCGGCCTCGACGGGCGACCGGTTGCTGGCACCCGACGCGCTCGACACGCTCAGGCGCGTGCTCATCCCGCGGGTCCTGGTGCTCACCCCCAATTTGCCGGAGGCAGCCGCGCTTTTGGGCGAGACGGAAGCGCGGAGCGAGGACGAGATGCGCGCGCAGGCGCAGCGGCTGCTGGCGCTCGGCGCGAAGGCGGTGGTGCTCAAGGGCGGACACGCGCAAGGTCGCGAGAGCGTCGATCTGCTGGTTGATCGCAACGGAACGGTGGCGCTGCCGCTCGCGCGGCTTGCGTCCTGCGATACCCATGGCACCGGCTGCGCCTTCTCGGCCGCGATCGCGGCCGGCCTCGCCAAGGGCATGGAGCTGGAAGCGGCCACGCGCGCCGCCAAAAGCTATGTCCATGCCGCGATCGCGGCCGCCGGCACGCTCGAGATCGGATCAGGCGCCGGGCCGGTGCACCACTTCCATAGTGTGTGGCCGGGCCGTTCTTAACCTCCCTCTTGCAGGGGGAGGGAAGAGAAAATCAGAATGCGCCCGGGAAGGCGCCGCCGTCGATCACGAGGTTCTGTCCGGTGATGTAGCCCGCATGGGCGGAGCACAGGAACGCGCAGGTGGCGCCGAACTCGGCCGGGTCGCCGATGCGCTTGGCCGGCACGCTGGCGATGCGCTCGGTCCTGGCCTGCTCGACGCTGATGCCCTTGCGCTTGGCGTTCGCCGCCAGCGTCGATTGCAGGCGGTCGGTACCGAACGCGCCGGGCAACATATTGTTGATGGTCACGTTCGCCTCGGCGACCTGCCGGGCCACGCCGGCGACGAAGATGCTCAGTCCGCCGCGCGCGCCCGACGACAGGTCGAGGCCAGCCTGCGGCAGCTTCACGGCCGCCGAGGTGATGTTGACGATGCGACCGAAGCGACGCCGCATCATGGGGTCGACCGCCTTCTGGATCAGCTCGATCGCGACCGCCATGTTGGCGATCACGCCGTCGATGATCTGCTGGCGGGTGAGCTCGCGGAAATCGCGCAGCGGCGGGCCGGCGTTGTTGTTGATCAGGATGTCCGGCTCCGGACAGGCCGCAAACAGCGCCGCCTGGCCTTCCGGGGTGGCGACGTCGGCGCGCACGGGAATCACCTTGGCGCCGGTATCCCGATGCAGGGCCGCGGCGGTTGCGTTAAGGGATTCTTCATCACGTCCATTGATCACGATCTCGCAGCCGGCGGCCGCGAGCGCCTGCGCGCAGGCGCGTCCGAGTCCCCGGCTTGATGCACAGACGATCGCGCGGCGCCCCGAAATTCCCAAATCCATCGGCGTAAGTCCTTGATATGCTCGGGCTTTAATTGATGCCCCGGCGAGAGGCCGAATCGGTGAGCGGGCGCCGGGGCGCGGAACCGTCTTATGGTGCAATTCTACAGTCGAGGGAAACGCTTTCGAATTCTCGCCACTGTGGCCCACAAGTCACAGCCGATGGGGACGAATTGAGCTAGATGAGAGTCAACTGCTACCCAAGGTCATCCTGTTATCACCCAAGAAGAGGTTCAAGATCATGAGAAAAATTCTTCTGGCTGGCACAGCGCTTCTCACGCTCGTTTCGAGTTCGGCAATGGCGGCGGACCTGTCGCGACCCCCGCCCGTGGAGTACAAGGCGCCTCCGATGGTCCCGGTCTTCAGCTGGACGGGATTCTATATCGGCGGCAACCTTGGGGGAGCCTGGGCACATGCCGACGTGACCGACAGCTTCTTCGGCTTGAACTTCAGCAACGGAAGCAACAACGGCGTGTTCATCGGCGGCGGTCAAGTCGGGGGCAACTACCAATTCAACAACTTCGTCATCGGCGTTGAAGGGACTTTCGACTGGGCCGCGAACAGCAACAATTCCACGACCGGGATTGCCATTCCGAACGGAGACATCATACAGGTGACCTCCAACAATACCTGGATCGCGACCGTGGCGGGTCGGCTCGGCGTGGCCTTTGACCGGGTGCTCATTTACGCAAAGGGCGGCGGCGCCTGGGTCGGCAACAGCAGCTTCACCGTCACCGACGTGACGACCGGCGTGTCGATCACCGGCTCCAACAGCAACAACACCAGCGGGTGGCTCGTGGGCGGCGGCATCGAATGGGCTTTCGCAAACAATTGGACGGTGAAGGCCGAGTATGACTATATCGGGCTGAGCGGTCGAACATTCACTGTCCCGGTCGTGGGCCCGTTCGTCGCCGGCGACACCTTCACCACCGGCAGCAACAACATCCAGATGGCGACCGTCGGGGTCAATTTCCTGTTCGGCATGCGCTGACCTGAGCTCCTCCCGTCTGAGGATTCGAAATGGGGCCGCTCGCGTGAGCGGCCCCTTGGTTACGTAAGGGGCCGTTCTGGCTTCTCAAAAAAGAGAGTCGTCGTCTTGAAGAAGAATCTCCTGGCCGGCAGCGCGCTTCTCGCGCTCGTTTCGGGTTCGGCAATGGCCGCAGATCTGTCGCGGCCGGCGCCGGCTCCGGTTTACAGCAAGGCGCCGATGATCGCGCCCTTCAGCTGGACCGGCTTCTACATCGGCGGCGACGGCGGCTACGCTTATGCGAAGTCCAGCGGCACCGCCGCAAATTCGATCGGGCTCTTTCCGGTTCCCTACAGCTTCAACGTGAATGGTCCCATCGCGGGCGGGTTCATCGGCGGCAATTACCAGATGGGTCTGTTCGTGATCGGCGCGGAAGCCGACTGGCAGTGGGCCAACCTGACCGGCAATAGCGGTGTCATTGCTGCCGTCGGCGGTCCCTACACCTTTGCGACCACGGTCAAGTCCTACGGCTCGGCGCGCGGCCGGGTCGGCTATGCGGTCGATCATTGGCTGTTCTTCGGAACCGCTGGCTGGGCGTGGGGGACCTGGTCGACGTCCTACGCGTTCTCCGGGCTTGCCCCGTTCTCCACCGACAGCGCCAAAAGCGCGAAGGGTTGGACCGCCGGCGCCGGTATTGAATATGCCTTCACGGACAACCTGCTGGGCCGGATGGAATACCGCTACACCGACCTGGGAACGGCGACCTACGTCGACACCGTGAACAATTCATCCGATCTCGGCAACAAGGTGACGATCAACGACATCCGCGTCGGCCTCGCGTTCAAGTTCGGCGGCGGCTACTGATCGCTTCACACATCTGTTTCATGTGGATCAAAGCCCCAGGCGAATCGCCCGGGGCTTTTTTCTTCGGCGAATGGCGCGAGTTCGGTGACATCGTGGCGACAGTGAGTCCTCGCAGTGTCGCAACTCATGCAACGCATTTTCGATTGAGCGGGACTGTTGCCTTGTGGGCACAGACCTCGGCGTGGATATGGGCTACACGTCCCGCATCGCAAATCTAAACAAGGGTTGGAATAAGCATGAAGAAGTTACTTCTGGCTGGCACCGCTTGCCTCACATTGGTTGCGGGTTCCGCGCTGGCGGCCGACATGCGGCCTGCTCCCGCGCGGGCGCCGATCTACACCAAGGCGCCGATGATGTCGGTCTACTCCTGGACCGGATGCTATATCGGCGGCAATGCCGGCGGCCTTTGGGCCAAGAAGGATTGGACGAGCTTCACCGGCGCGGCGGAAAGCAGCTTCGATATCGACGGCGGAGTTGCCGGCGGGCAGGTGGGTTGCAACTATCAGGTCGGCACCTGGGTGTTCGGCATCCAGGGCGACTATGATTGGACCAATGCCAGCGGCAGCAGCACCGACGCTGTCTTCCTGGCGACCACCGATCAGACAAAAATCAAGGCGCTGGCTTCGGTCACCGGCCGGGTCGGCTATACCTGGGATCGATTCCTCGGTTATGTGAAGGGCGGCGGCGCCTGGGAGTCCGACGATTACAACATCTCCACCCCGGGATTTGTCTCGAGCCTGAGCGAGACCCGGACCGGCTGGACCATCGGGGTCGGCGGCGAATACGCGTTCAACGATTGGCTGACCGGCTTCGTCGAATACGACTACTACGATTTCGGCACCAAGTCGGACTCGTTCACCGGCAACTTCCTGACGCCGGCCATCAGCATCAAGGAGACCAAGAGTGTCGCGAAGGCCGGCATCAACTTCAAGTTTGGCGCCTGGCACTAGTCTGCGACGCACAGGGTGAAAATCGAGAGCCCCGGGCACTCCCCGGGGCTCTTTTTATTGCCCCATCGCTTGGGGCGGGGCTGCGGGGCGGCGGCCGCCATATCATTGCGCCCCCTGTCATTGCGCCCATCTCATTGCGCCCATGTCATCGTGGCGACATGGATTTCCAGCATAGTGACGCGGCAATGAGCACCGGGATTCGAGCATGTTGATGGCGACCAGCACGCGGCGGTTTCGCGCGCTGTTCATTTCCGACGTGCACCTTGGCGCCAAGGGCTGCCAGGCCGAGCGCCTCCTCGACTTCATGCGCGACCACGATGCGGACGTGATCTACCTGGTCGGCGACATCGTCGACGGCTGGCAGCTGCGGTCGGGCTGGTACTGGCCGCAAGCCCACAACGACGTGGTGCAGAAGCTGCTGCGCCAGGCCCGCAAGGGCGTGCACATCATCTACCTGCCGGGCAATCACGACGAGTTCCTGCGCGACTATTACGGCACCCATTTCGGCGGCGTCGAGGTGCAGGACAAGGCGATGCACGAAGGTGCCGACGGCCGCCGCTACCTGGTCATCCATGGCGATCATTTCGACCTGGTGGTCACCCAGGCGCGCTGGCTCGCGCTGCTCGGCGACAAGGCCTATGACTTCGCGATCACGGCCAACCGCGTCTTCAACGGGCTGCGCCGGCGCCTGGGTTTTCCCTATTGGTCGCTGTCGCAATGGGCCAAGCTGAAGGTCAAGAATGCGGTGAACTTCATCGGCCAGTTCGAGAAGACGCTGGTGGCCGAGGCGCGCCGGCACTCAGCCGACGGGGTCATCTGCGGGCACATCCATCATGCCGTCATCCACGACGATTACGGCATCCGCTACATCAATTGCGGCGACTGGGTCGAGAGCTGCACCGCCGTGGTCGAGCACCATGACGGCAAGTTCGAGATCATCGATTGGTCCAACAGCACCAGCAGCAGGCCCGAAGAGGCCGAGCAGCGCGCGGCTTGAGCCGTGTTCTGGTAGGTCCGGTAGGTTGGGTTAGCGCGGCCGGTGAGCGCGTGGTTTCTGCTTGCGCCCATCCCGCGCGTAACCCAACATCTCGACGCTGCTGTTGGGTTACGCGCGGATGAAGTCCGAAAGCCATGCCGCTGGCCGTTGGCCGCGCTAACCCAACCTACGGCTCCTGCATCTTCGCCTAAACCGTGCCGCTTGATTCGACGGCCCGCATCTGGTTGCCGCGCCACACGAAGGCGCTGCCGAGCCAGCCGTTGAACCAGATCGCCGGCAGCAGCAGGTCGCGCAGCGCCCAGGCGAGCGGGGAGCGCACGCTCAGGTGCCATCCCGCTGCCCATGCCAGGATGGCTTCGCTGCCATACCAGAGCGCGGCCACCGCCGGCACGCCGGCGAGCGGGAGGTCCGATTGGGCGACCGCGAATGCCGCCGCCAGCAGCGGCCAGGCGCCGCCGGCCAGAATCTCGGGCATGAAATAGGCCTTGAACGAGGTGCGGCGCAGCCGCGCCCAGCGCACCTGCCGCCGCCACATCTCGGCGGCGCTGCGATGCCCGAGCGGCTGCTCGAACGGCGCGTCGACCAGCCGCACGCGCAGGCCGGCGCCGCGCACCACCTTGGTGGCGGCGGCGTCCTCCGCCAGCTCGGATGCCAAGGCGCGGATGCCTCCGGCGCGCTCGAGCAGGTCGCGCCGCCACAGCATCGACTTGCCCTGGGCGAAGCCCACACCGAGCGTATCGGCGGTGTACTGAAAGCGCGCCTGATAGGTGTTGAGAAACGCGCATTCGAGCTCAGCCCAGAAGCCGTCGGGGCGGCAGCCCACCGGCGGCGAGCAGACCAGCCCGGTGTCCGGGCGCCACGCCGCGAGGAGGCGCTGGATATAGTCGGGCGGCATGAACACGTTGCTGTCGGCGAGCACGACCCAATCGTGCCCGACGGCGCGCCAAGCCTTGTAGAGATTGTTGAGCTTGGGATTGTCGCTGATCTTCTCGTTGCCGACGAGCAGCCGGGCCGGCACCCCGGGATGCGCCGCGATCAGGCGTCTGACAATCGGCACGACCGGGTCCTGCGCCATGGCGACGCAGAACACGATCTCGTAGTGCGGATAGTCGAGCGCAAAACCGGAAGCCAGCGTCTCCTCTACGTAGTTCTCGATGCCGCAGACCGGACGCACCAGGCTCACCGCCGGGGCGTGCGCCGGCGGATGCAGGTGGATCGACGGTGATTTGCAGCGAAAGATCGCAACCAGCGTGCTGGCGAGGTGAATGGCGGTGGTGACGAGGCAGAAAGTCTCGGCGGCCAAGCTTGGAATCATCATGCACAAGCTATGTCACGCTGGCGGTGACACCGATGTGACGGGCCGACGGCGGCGGGCGCTCTTGCCGAGCAGGGCACCGGGGCGCTACCGTCGCGGCGATGCCGACCCCCGCCGATACGCGACCATTGCCCACCGCCCAGGATGTCGACGCGGCGGCGCAAGTCCTGCGCGGCATCGCATTGCGCACGCCGCTCGTCGCGTCGCCGGCGCTCGACGCCTTGACCGGAGCGCGCGTATTTCTCAAGGCCGAGACGCTGCAGCGCACCGGCTCGTTCAAGTTCCGCGGCGCCTACAACAAGCTGGCCTCGATACCGCCCGAACGGCGCGCCGGCGGCGTGGTCGCGTTCTCATCGGGCAATCATGCGCAGGGCGTGGCGGCGGCGGCGCGGCTGCTGGGCATGCCGGCCGTGATCGTCATGCCGTCGGACGCGCCGCAGGGCAAGCGCGCCCGCACCGCGGCGCTGGGTGCGGAAGTCGTGCTGTTCGACCGCGCCCATGACGACCGCGAGGCGATCGCCCGCGACATCGCGGTCAAGCGGAATGCCGTGCTGGTGCCGCCCTACGACGATCCGCTGGTGATCGCCGGCCAAGGCACGGTCGGCCGGGAGATCATCGAGGATCTGGCGACGCTCGGCCTCATCCCCGACGTCATCGCGGTGACCGCCTCGGGCGGCGGGCTGACGGCCGGCATTGCGCTGGCGGTAAAATCGCGTCTCCCCGACGTGAGGCTTTATACCGCCGAGCCGGCCGGCTTCGACGATCATGCCCGCTCGTTCAAGAGCGGAACGCGCGAGCAGAACCCGGCACTGACCGGCACGATCTGCGATGCCCTGATGGCGCGGATGCCCGGGGAGCTCACCTTCGCCATCAACCGCGCCCTGGTGGGCGAAGGCGTCGTGGCCAACGATCAGGAGGTGGCTGCCGCGATGGCGTTTGCGTTTCACGAGCTCAAGCTGGTGGTCGAGCCGGGCGGGGCAGTCGCGCTGGCGGCGCTGATGGCGAACAAGATCGACGTCAGGGGAAAGATCGCGGTTGCGGTGCTGTCCGGTGGCAATGTGGACGCCGAGCTGTTCCATCGCCTGGTGGCATGATCGCCCGCACTGACGCGAACGCAATCAGCTGAACAGCGCAATCCGTTCGTCGTCCGACAGGGCCTTGAGGGCCGCGAGAAGATCGCCGCGGAAAGCCGGCGGCTCCGCCGTGGCGGCGGGTCGCGCCAGCGGCGCCGCCGCCACCGGCTGGACCTCGGGAGCGGACGGCGGAACCGGGATCGCCTCGGTCATCTCGACGGTCGACAGGAAAGCGCCGTTCGCAGGGGCGCCAACGGCCGGTGCACCTCCTTCGACCGGGGGCGGCAGGGATGGCGCCTCGTCGGGGGCAGCCGCGGGCGCGGGAGCTGGCGGCTCCGCCGGGGCCGCGAGGTCGTCGGGCGCCGCAATATGGCTCAAAGCGACCGCAAATCCGGCAGCCTGCCCGAACTCCGCCTCGGGGGCAGGTGAGGCGAGGGGCTCGGCCGCAACCTGTTCCACAAAACGGGATTCGGATGACGGATCAAGGTTGTCCACGGCGTTGGGCGCGGATCGCGTGATCTCTGCGGTTTGCGCTGCAACGTCATGACTTTGTGCGAAAATCACCAGTTCCGGTGGGTTTTCGCCGGCTTCGCTGCGCAGGGGGCTCGGTTCGGCGCCGGCGGTGGGCAGGTCGATCGCCAGGATAGGGTGGTGCTCGCCGCGCTCGGACGCGGGGTCCTGGAGCTCACTTGCGGGATCGACGGACAGGTCGGCTGCGGGCGGGGCCTCCAGCGGCGCAGGCTCGACCCGGGGTCGCGATTCGGCGGGAGCGTCGCCTTCGAGATCGTCATGGGCAGCCGACAGATCGATGTGAAAATCGGTCGGCGAAGGCGGGCAGGCGAGGCCCGCTTTGAAATCGGCCGCGCCGCGCACGCCATCGGTCGCGACGGGGCCCGCGAGCGCGGTGGCAGGCTGCGCTTCCGTGCCGGGCCCGAAGGCATGCTGATCGGCCGGCTCGAGGGCAGGTTCGGGGCTCACCGTGTCGCCATCCGCACTGCTCTCGAGCAGGGTATCGATCCGATGCTCGAGATATTGCAGCACCTCGCTCAGCTTGCTGGCGCGGTGGTCGGTGGGGTCGCGAAGCGAGGTTGCGGTCAGGATCGAGCCCGCCAGCTCCTCCAGCTGATCGCATGTGGTCGGGTCAAAGCCGTGCCCCCGCATGGCCCAGGTGACATCCCGGATCCGCTCGGCGGCGGCAAAGACGTCCCGGGCTTGCGGCGGCGGCGAAGGCTCGCGGGAGGAGGCCGATTGCGGGCGAAGCGCCGCGTCGGACCTGATCTCGGCGACCTCCGCGCGGGTCCGGGTGATGGCCTTGGCCATCTCGAGCAGGTCGGTGCGGAAGCCCTGCTGGGCCTGCCGGCTCCGCTCGGCGCTCACCATCGCCTCGATGCGCTGGATGGCGGTCAGCAGCAGCTGCGTATCGGCGCTGCGGTTCCGCCTGGCATATTCCTGCAGGAACCAGCGTCCGCGCTCGGTCTGCATCAAGGCCGCGCAAATGGCGTCGTAGTCGCTCTGCGCTGCCGGAGCGGGAGATATCCTTGAGATCGCAGAAGGTTCTTCCGACATGTCGCGCGGGCCCGCCACAAGCAGCCAGCATCAACATGATCGGGTGTGAATCGCAATGGCTTGAGGCCCCCGGTCCCCGGATACCGAGGGTGGCCGCTGCGGTGAGCGCCAAATTAACCGTTCAGCCCTTCCGTTCCGGGCAGGACGCCGGCGGGGTCTTTAGTTCCGGGCTTCGTTCTCGCCGCGCTGGCAGGCCGGGTACATCGACGCCAGCTCGCGGCCGGTCAGGTACATCATATGGGGGGACAAACCGCCCTTCCGGGCGATCCAGTTGCGCACCTGTTGCGGATAGACGGTCATCAGCAGCTGGGTTCCGTCCCGGCTCACCACCGGGTGACCGGCCTCGTCAGGCCGCCAGGCGGAATGAAATCCGAGCCGAGCTCTGGGGGTGACGCACAGGTGATCGCGCGGGATGACACCGAGCACCATGGTGCAGGCGGACAGGCAGGGGCCGTCGATGACGACGTGCTCGCCGGAGCTGCGCAGCGATGCCAGATTCTCAAGATACGGTCCGATTTGCCCGCCGGGATCGCTGGTAATGCGCATGGTCGCCGAAGCGGGTAGGATTGCGAGTGACACGATGGCGGCAGCGGTAAAGACCGTCAGAACCTGCATGCTCTTCCCCTTTGAAGCCCACACCCAGCGCCCTTCATTCTTAGTGGATGGTCAGGGTAATTTGAAAGTCCTTTATAAATTAAATTTTTACACAGCTGTAAGGCTGTGAATTTCCCCTACCCCCAGAGGGCCGGGGTGGGCGGATGAACCCGGCTGCCCTCGTAGCGCAGGCCATGCGGCCGGTCGCGTGCCAGCAGGAGCGCCCCGTCGAGATCGACCACGCGGGCGCGCTGGGCCACCAGCATGGCGGGCGCCAT
>DASYFD010000242.1:0-26004 GCA_036498625.1 Xanthobacteraceae bacterium
TCTTCGAGCAGCTTGCCGTGGCTCGAAAACGGGTTGACGCCCTTGTGGCTCGTCACGTTGAGTTCAGGCGACTTGTCGACGCCCTTCTCGCGATCGGCCCATTCGATCGTGAGGCCCTCCTTCTCGAACAGCCCTTCGTCATAGGCGACCAGCTCGGCCAAACCCTGGAACGGTGCGGTGGTCTCCAAAACCAGCTTCTTCTGCATGGAAAATCTCCTATCTGTGAGAGATCGGCAGCGGCGGAACGATCCGCGATCAGCGAAACCGCTTTAAGGTCCATCTCGTCCCAAGGGCCAAATTTGTCAATTTTTTCGGCAGGAATATTTGCCTATTGGTTCCCGGGAGCCGGCACCGGCCGGCCCACGCTCGCCGGCAGGCTGATCGCGGCACACAGCGCTCCCGCCAGCGCGAGCGCGGCTGCAAGCCACATGACGAGCGCAATGCTGTCCGCCAGCGCATCCCGCACGATGAGCGCCGCGACCTTCCGGTCATCGCCTTGCAGGCCGGCCAATGCCGGATCGGTCGCGAATTTCCCGCGGCTGGCCTCGACCGCCGCGCGGACCTGCGATGAGACCATCGGGGCGGCCAGCCGCCGATCGAGCCCGCGGTCGTACGCATTGAGGGCGACCGCCCCGAAGATCGCCACGGCCAGCAGGTTGGCAAGCGCCGCGGCCGCATTGTTGACGCCCGAGGCGACACCGGCCCGGTAGGTCGGAACCGCGTTGATGACCGCGGTGGTGAGCGGCGCGACGCTCACCGCCATGCCGAGCCCCAATGTCACCATCGGCAGGAGGAACGTCGCCGCATAGGATCCCCCGGATGCCGGCAATGCCAGCAGCGCAAATGCGACCGCCGTGATCGCCGGCCCGACGATCAGCGGCAGCCGGGCGCCGAAGCGGTCCAGGAGCCCGCCCGACCAACGCGACAAGACTCCCATCAGGAGGGTGAACGGCAGGAAGACGGCGCCCGCCTGGGTCGCCGAATAGAGGTGCACCTGAATGAGATCGAAGGGCAGAAAGAAGAATGCCCCGCCGAGTGCCGCATAGAGCAGCAGCGTCAGCAGATTGATGCCGCTGAACGTCCGCGAGGCGAACACATCGAGCGGCATCATCGGGGCACGGCTGCGCGCTTCGACCCACACGAAACCCGCGAGCAGCAGCAAGCCGGCCGCGATGGCGGCCAGCACCGTTCCGTCGCGCCAGCCAAGGCTCGATGATGCAATCAGACCGAAGACCAGGCTGCCGAGACCGGCGATAGCCAAGAGCGCGCCCGCCCAATCTAGTCCAGGGCCGGCTTCGCCGACTTGGCCGGCGCGGCTCTCCGGCACATGCCAAAGAGCTGCCCAGATCGTCGGCAGCGCCAGCAACGGATTGATCAGGAAGATCCACCGCCAGCTGACATGATCGACGATCCAGCCGCCGAGCAGAGGCCCGACCGCGGCCGCGATGGCGGAAAACCCGGCCCAGGTTCCGATCGCCCGGCCGCGCTCCGCGGGGTCGATCGAGGCTCCGATGATGGCGAGCGAGCTCGGGATCAGCAGCGCCGCCCCGATACCTTGCACCGCGCGGGCCGCGATCAATTGGGCGACCGTCGGCGACAGGCCGCACCAGACCGATCCCAGGGCAAAGACGGCGGCTCCGGTGACGAACACCCGACGGCGGCCCAATCGATCGCCGGCCGCGCCCCCGATCAGCATCAGGGCAGCAAGACAAAGAGTGTAGGCGTTGAGCAGCCACTGGATGACCGCAACCGGGGCTTTGAGATCGGCCTCGATGGCCGGCAGGGCCACATTGACGACCGACTCGTCGACAAAGGCCATGGTCGATCCCAGGATAGTGGCGGCGAGGATCCAGAATTTTCCCCTGCCCCCGCCCCGATCCTCTCCGGCCGGCGGGACGGGCCGCACCGACCGGATCGCGGCTTCATCGCAAGGCCTTGCCTTTGGATTGATCACGGCGATCCGACGGACCGAGCCGGCCCGTGCCTCACTCGAGCTTGACGCCCGCGGCTTTGATCACCTTGTTCCAGCGCTCGACCTCCTCGTGCATATAGGCGGCGGTCGCCTGCGGGGTTCCGCCGATCGCCTCGCCCGACCATTCGGCGAGATGGGCAAGCATCTCGGGCCGGTGCAAGGCCTCGTTGATGTCGGCATTGATCTTGGCGACGATCTGCGGCGGCGTCTTGGGGGGCGCCGCCACCGCATACCAGGCCGCCGATTCGAAGCCCGGCAACGTCTCCGCGATGGTCGGCACCTCAGGCAGCGAGCCCATGCGCGCGGGCGTCGCCACCGCCAGCAGCCGCAACTGGCCGCCCTTCACCAAGGCCAGCGAAACCCCGAGATTGTCGAACATGATGTCGACATTGCCGGCCACCAGATCGGCTAGCGCCGGCGCCGAGCCCCGGTACGGGACATGCTGGACCTTCACGCCGGCCATCATCTGGAACATTTCCGAGGTCAGGTGCGAGGTGGTGCCGTTGCCCTGGGTCGCCGACGTTAGCTTGCCGGGACTGGCGCGCGCCTGCGCGATCAGCTCGGCCACGTTGCGGGCTGGAAATTTCGGCGTCACCACCAGCGCATTGGGCACCCGCACCATCACCACGATGGGGACGAATTGCAGCGGATCGAAATTGAGCCGGGGATAGAGATTCTGGTTGATGACCAGCGGCGGCGGCGGTGTCGAGAGCAAGGTGTAGCCGTCGGGCTCGGCCTTGAAGGCGGCCTCCGCGCCGATGTTGCCGCCGGCGCCGGTTCGATTTTCGATGATGACCGGCTGACCCCATTTGCGCGCCAGGATGTCGGCGACCACGCGCGGCACGATGTCGGCGGTGCCGCCGGCCGGAAACGGCACGATGATTCGCACCGCCCGGGTGGGGAAGTCCTGCGCCGGCGCGGCGCCGACGCCGGCGGCGAGGGAAGCTGCAAGCGCAGTGGCGCGAAGGATCGTGCGCAATGTCCGGGCGCGGAGCATCGACGGCTTCATTCCCCTCTCCGGCTGAATTTTGGGCGCTGCTGGGTAGGCTATCCCACACAACGGGCGCCTGCCTGCCTATTTTACGCCCCGGGCTGGCGAAGTTGCGCCCATGGCGAGAGGCGCGAAATCCGGTTGGTCACAACCTTTATCGTATTCCACAGGGCTGTCGTTATCGAGCACAATCGAATCGTCTTGAACTGCGCGAGCTTATCGCCCATCTCATCCGGGCCAGTCGAGCCGACGCAGTCCCTTGTCCCCTCGCCCCCATGGGGGCAAAGGACAGCGGAATGACAATTGCGATATTGTTGGCTGGGCGATGGCATTGGAGACGCAACACGAGGCACTCATGACTAGCCAACCCCTGACTAGCCATCCACGGACCAACCATCTGCGCGCTGTCGTTCTGGGCACCGTCATGGTGCTGACCGGTATCGCTTCCACCACGGGCCCGGCTGCCGCCGCCCGCAACAGCTATGACGGCGCCTGGAGCGTCCTCATCATGACCGCGAGCGGGTCCTGCGACCCCACCTACCGCTACGGCGTGCAGATCAGCGACGGCGTGGTCATTTATCAGGGCGGCGGCCCGATCACCATGCAAGGCCGGGTCACCCCGAAGGGCGCGGTCAGGGTCATCGTGCAGGCCGGCAGCCAATGGGCCGATGGTTCCGGCAGGCTGACCCGCAACCGGGGCGGTGGCGTCTGGAGAGGCCAAGGCATGAGCAGCGCCTGCTCCGGCACCTGGCAGGCGGAACGGCGAGATTAAAGTCGTTCAGGCGTTCTTTCCGGAGCCCGTGGTATCGGAGTGACCGACAGCGCGTGGGCGCTGCCGGAACATTGGCGCGTCGGCCTCGGGGGTTGTATTGTCGGGTTGTATCCTGGCGTCACGCCGGTGACACAAAGTGGCGCATTTCGTGCCTCCTCCGACATCGTTGAGAAAAGGACTTGCCCGGACCATGCGCGCATCCATCAGTACCGCCGGCAGCATCGCGGTCGCAGGTTTGACCGTTTGCGCCTTTCTGGCCGTGCAGCTGCCGTTCGAGCCCTGGCCGGGAGAGGCCGCGGCCCAGACCGCAGCCCCCACCCTCAAGCAAGCCGCGAAACAGCCGAAGAAGAAGGCTCCGGCCGCGAAAAGCGGTGCCAATACCGGTGCACCGGCCGAGACCAACGCCAAGCCGGCGCGGCCGTCATTCAGCCTCGAGGACGAGGCCGATGCGGTGGTGCTGGGCATTGCGGACGCCCGGGCCTGGGGCGATTCCGAGGACGAGTTCGCGCGGCTCCTGCCGAAGCTGGACGGGCCGTGGCTCGCCATGTCGGGTGGCGGCTCCGACGGCGCCTATGCGGCCGGCTTGCTGACCGGCATGACCCAGGGCGGCAACCGGCCGGAATTCGCCGTCGTCACCGGCGCCAGCATCGGCGCCCTGATCGCGCCCTACGCTTTCTTGGGCCCGCGCTATGACGAGGAATTGCGCCAGCAGTTCACCACCATCACGGCCGGCGACATATTCGAGGATCGCCCCACCACCGACAGCCTGATGGACTCCTGGCCGCTCAAGCGCACCATCGACAAGCGGGTGACGCCGCAACTGCTGGCCGACATCGCCGCCGAGCACCGCCGCGGCCGGCGGCTGTTGGTCGTCACCACCAATCTCGATGCCGGCCGGCCCGTGGTCTGGAACCTCGGAGCGATCGCGGCGCGCGGCGACGACAAGGCGCTGCAGCTGTTTCGTGCCGTGCTGCTGGCATCCGCCAGCATTCCGGGAATTTTCCCCCCGGTCATGATCACAGCCGAGTCCCACGGCAAGGAGCTGCAGGAGCTGCACAACGACGGCACCATCACGGCGCCTTTCTTCATCGCGCCCGCATCGGTGCTGGCCGGGACCGGCACCGTTCGGCTGCCGACCAAGCAGCTCTATGTGATCGCCAATGCCAAGCTGTCGCAGCAGTTCGAGGAGACGACGCCGCAAACCACCGTCGTGCTCGGCCGCTCCATCGCCTTGGCGCTGCAGGCCGGGCTGCGCATCGAGCTGCTGCTGACCCTGGCGGCCGCGCAGAAGCAGGGATGGAGCCTGAGCGTCGCCCAGATCGATTCCGAATTCCAGCATCCGGCGCGCGGCGCCTTCGACCCGGAATACATGAAGGCGCTGTTCGATTACGCGGTCGAGCAGGCAAAAAACGGCAAGACCTTCGAGACCGTCGCGGGCACGCCGGAGCATCGCAGCGCGGTGTCTCCCTGATTGCAGCATTTTTCCGTTCGCATTTTCGGACGGAAAACCGGATTCCACCCCCGCACGCGCGAGGGCGGGCATTCTCCTGAAAAAATGCTCTATCCGACGCCCGACGGCTTGGTCCGCTCGGTCGTCGTAATATCGATCTCCGATGTCAGGGTGCGGTGGATCGGGCACTTGTCGGCAATCTCGAGCAGGCGCGCCCGCTCCCCCGCATCGAGCGGCCCGGCGAGCTCGATTTCCCGCTCGATATGGTCGACCTTGCCTTCCTTGGTCTCGCAGGTGGCGCAGTCTGCGGCATAGATCTTGGCGTGGCGGAGCCGGACCGTGACCCGATCGAGCCGCAAAGCCTTGCGCTCGGCATAAAGCCGCAACGTCATGGCGGTGCAGGCGCCGAGTGCCGCCAGCAGAAGATCATAAGGGTTGGGACCACTGTCGGTGCCGCCGGCATCGACCGGCTCGTCGGCCAGCAAGCGGTGCGGCCCGGATGTGATCTCCTGCTGAAGGCGCCCCTGCCGCGTCTCCCGCACTGTAACCAGACCGGATTCCCCAACTGACGCGGGGGCGGCCCTATCGGGTGGGACGCCCACAACGGGCGCCCCTGCAGGCGTCTCGTCGGTAATGCGCTCCGTTCCCGGCGCCGCCATGTCGAGATAGCGCTCGGCCCAGGCGGTAATCACATTGGCCACATAGGCGGCATCGCTGCGGCGGCTGAGCAAATGATCGGCACCGGCGAGCGAGACGAAGCTTTTCGGGTGCCTGGCGGCCGCGAAGATGCGGCTTGCATTGTCGATGCCGACGATATCGTCGGTCGGCGAATGGAAGACCAGCAGCGCCTTGTGCAAGCCGCGCACGCGTCCGCTCAATTCCTGCTCGGCGACGTCTTCCAGGAAGGCGCGCCGGATGTGGAACGGACGGCCCGCGAGCGTCACCTCGAGCTCGCCGCCGGCGCCGATCTCCGCCAGCCCTTCCTTGAACAGACCCGTCACATGGGCCGGATCGGAAGGAGCCGCGATGGTCACCACCGCCCGCGCCTCCGGCACCCCCGCCGCCGCCGCCAGAACCGCCGCGCCGCCGAGGCTGTGGCCGATCAGGATCGCGGGCGCGCGCTTGACCTTGCGCAACTGATCGGCGGCGGCGACCAGGTCGGCGACATTGGAGGAAAAGGTCGTATTGGCGAACTCGCCTTCGCTCGAGCCAAGGCCGGTGAAATCGAAGCGCAACACCGCGATCCCGAGCGCGGTCAATCCCTCGGCGATGCGCTTGGCGGCATGGACATCCTTGCCGCAGGTGAAGCAGTGGGCGAACAGAGCATAGGCCCGCACCTCGCCGGCCGGGTTGTCGAGCAGGCCGGCGAGCCGGAGCCCCGCGGCATTGAGAAAATCGAACCGCTCCGAGGGCATATGAGCCTCCTTTGGCAAATCGGGCGAGCCCGAGCCGGCCGATCTTAACGTCTACGCCTCGCGGCCGAACCCCTGCGGCGGCGGGCGAACTCCGGAACGACCCAAACGGCAGCTGCAACGCCCGCGAAAGTTATAAAATACCATATTTTACAACGTGTTATCGTTATTGCATCCGGCCGCGCCACCCATTCGTAGCTGCGGCATCAGGCACCACAGAAACCGCACCCTGGCACCATCAACGGTATTTGAACCTATTTCGAGGATAAAGCGACCAAGGGGCAGGGACGGGGTTCATCAGCTATTCAAATCGCCGTCTTGGGCAACCCGATCAACCCGGCAAAATGCCGGCAGGAACAGGATGAGGCACATGACGAAGTCGCAGAATCGCAACTTTAACCGCGCCGCCCTGGCGCTGATCGCCATGTCTTTCGCGGGTGCGCTCGGCGCCGCCGCCCCGGCAGCCGCCACCGCGAATTACGACGGTCTGTGGAGCGTGGTGATCGTGACCCAAAAAGGCACCTGCGACCGCTCGTATCGTTATCCGGTCCGTATCTCCAACGGCGCCGTGCAGAATGACGGCCCGAGCCTGATCAACGTTTCCGGCAAGGTCGGCGGCAATGGCGCGGTCACCGTGCTGGTGAGCGCCGGCGACAAGAGCGCGACCGGCATCGGCAAGCTCTCCGGCAATGCCGGCGGCGGCAAGTGGAGCGGCGGCGAGTGCGCCGGCGTCTGGGAAGCCGAGCGTCGCAGCTGATCCTTCGCGGGCACCCTGCCCGTTCCGCCAAGCCCAATCCTTACGTTGCGCGCGGGTCGCATCACGCGATCCGCGCGTAATGCTGTTCGGGTTCCAGGCGCTCCCTTGCAAGATTCCGATAGGCTGCGGCGCACA
Organism: Xanthobacteraceae bacterium; assembly: GCA_036498625.1. Taxonomy (GTDB): domain Bacteria; phylum Pseudomonadota; class Alphaproteobacteria; order Rhizobiales; family Xanthobacteraceae; genus VAZQ01. The sequence continues at coordinate 7,490 of DASYFD010000242.1, forward strand.
AGGCGCCGATAATCCGTCTCCTCACGGGAGGGACGGCATGGGAAAGTTGGTGCCTGCGGCCACGCCGCTTCTTGCAGCCGCGCTGCGTCTTGCAGCCGTGTCGGCGGCGACCTTGGCGGGCGCCGGGAGTGGATGGGCGCAAGACTTTCCGTCGCGCCCCATCACCATGATCGTGCCATTTCCTCCGGGCGGCGCGGTCGATCCGGTGGCGCGCATCGTTGCCGAACGCATGAAGGTCACGCTCGGTCAAAGCATCGTGGTCGAGAACGTGGCGAGCGGCGGCAACGGCATCGTCGGGGTCGGCCGGGTCGCGCGCGCGGCACCCGACGGCGGCACCATCGGCTTTGGCAACTGGAGCACCAATGTCATCAACGGCGCCATCTACGCGCTGCCTTACGATCTCCTGGGCGATCTCGAGCCGGTGGCGCTGCTGGCCTCGACCCCGCAGGTGATCCTTTCCAGGAACGGGCTGCCGGCGCGCAACCTGCTGGAACTGATCGCGTGGCTGAAACAGAATCCCGACAAGGCGTCGCTTGGCACCGTTGGCGTCGGCAGCGCCACCCATATCGCGGGGCTGTTCTTCCAGAAGTTCACCGGCACCCGCCTGTTGCTGGTGCCCTATCGCGGCGCCGCCCAGGGAATGCAGGATCTGCTGGGCGGGCAGCTCGACATGATGATGCCGCAAGCCACGCTGGCGCTGCCGCAGGCGCAGGCGGGCACCATCCGGGCCTACGCCGTCATGGGCCGGACACGCCTCGCCTCCGGCCCCGACATTCCGACAGTGGACGAGGCCGGCGCACCCGGCCTCTACCTTTCCACCTGGTCCGGCCTCTGGGCCCCCAAGGGCACCCCCAAGCCAATCATCGGCAAGCTCAACGCCGCCGCCATGGATGCCTTGGCGGACGGCAGCGTGCGCGAGCGGCTCGGCCAACTGGGCCAGGACATTCCGCCGCCCGATCAGCAGACCCCGCAGGCGCTCGGCGCCCTGCAGCGCGCCGAGATCGAAAAATGGTGGCCGATCATCAAGGCGGCCGGCATCAAGGGGGAGTGAAAGCGCACTATTCCGGTTGCTTGATACGCGTTTTGAAGGCGACGGCAAACAAGCAAAAGCGAACCCCGACCCCTGCGCCTCATTCGATCACCTCGTCGGCGCGACCGAGCAGCGTCATCGGGACGGTGATCCCGAACGCCTTGGCGGTCTTGAGGTTGATGACCAGCTCGACCTTGGTCGCTTGCTGCACCGGCAGGTCGGCCGGCTTCTCGCCCCGGAGCATGCGGCCGGCGTAGATGCCGAGCTGGCGATACGAGTCGGTAAAGCTGCCGCCGAAGCTCATCAGGCCGCCCGCCTCAACGAACTCACGGCCCTGATAGATCGTGGGGATCATCTGGCGCGCGGTCATTGCGGCAAGCTTTTCGCTCTGGCCGGTAAAGAACGGATCGGGCGCGATCGCCAGTCCCCCCGGTCGTAGCCGGACCAAAGTTGCAAACGCCGTGTCGAGGTCGGGCTCGGTGCGGACATCGAGGACATGGATCTGCAGCCCAAGCGTAGCCGCCGCCTCCTGAACGTCCTTCGCGAAATTCAGGGAGCTCGGGTTGGCTGGATTCAAGAGCAACGCGATGGCGGTCGCGGCCGGCACCATCTCATGCAGCAGCTCCAGCCGCTTGGGCCCGAGCTCTGCCGCCATGGTGGTGACGCCCGAGAGATTGCCGCCAGGCCGGCTGATGCTGCCGACAAGGCCCTGAGCGACGGGGTCGGAGCCTGACTGAAAGGCGATTGGAATCGCATCGGTCGCCGACTTTGCCGCCAATGCCGGAAGCGGGCCGCCCGTAGCGACGATCACGCTCACCTTGTGCCGAACCAGATCGGCGGCCAATTCGGACAAGCGATCATACCGGCCGTCTGCCCAGCGGTATTCGATCCTCACGTTCTGACCTTCGACAAAGCCGGCGACCTGCAGGCCTTGGCGGAACGCCCGCAGCAGACCGGTCGCCCGATCGGGCGATCCGCTCATGAGATACCCGATGACCGGCATCGCCTGCTGGGCGCGCGCGACCAGCGGGCAGGCTGCGGCCGCACCGCCGATGACTTTGATGAAATCGCGCCGCCGCATGTGCTGACTTGCCACCTCTTCATCACGATCGACGAACGCAGCCGGAAAACCGACGTGCTAGACTATCACTTCAAGCGATACCGCGTCCGTGAGCACCTGATACCGCGCATGGCGTCCGATCCGGGCGAGCACGCCTATTCGATCACCTGGACGGTGTCGATGCGCGCCATGCCCGGCACGGTCAGGCCGTGCGCCTGCGCCGAATGAACGTTGACGGGCAATCGGCCGACCGATTGCGAACCCTGGTCGGCTGAACCGATCACCATCAGGCCGCCGAGAAGCAGGCTGGTGGCAATGCAGAGCGGCGCAAAGGTGATCATGACGATGTCGCTGCGGGTATTCATGGCGGGTGCTCCAGATTTCGGTTGCGACCTGACCGGCTCGGCTCGGTCTCTTGTCCAACACCGACATCATGCCCCGGGACCGGGATTCCGCCTGTGATCCGTGTCACAGTGAAAAATGCCCGAAAATCAAGGGTTTTCGACCATCGCCTCGAGCAGCTTGAGGCACAGGTCGCGACGTTTCTCCAGGAAGACGACGCGACCCGCTCCAACCAGCAAAACCTGCAGGACCAATCTTCGCGCGCAGGGACGTTGAGTCCGGATTGATCTCACTATTCGATCAGCTCGTCAGCGCGCAGCAGGAGCGACTCTGGGATGGTGAGCCCGATCGCCTTGGCGGTCTTGAGGTTGATTACCAGATCGAACTTGGTCGGGAACTGCACCGGTAATTCGCTCACCCTCGCGCCTCGCAGGATGCGGTCCACATAGGATGCCGCAATTCGGTTCGTTTCGACTCTGTCCGCTCCGTAACCCATCATGCCGCCCTCGGCAGGGTAATACTTTGACGCATAGATTGTGGGGAGCCGATACTTCAGGGCGAGCCGGTGGATCAACTCGCGATTGCTGGGGGTAGGCGGCGGGGGCACCATGAACAGAGCACCGTTCGGCTCCGCCGCAAAGGTATCGATGCCACGTTCCAGTTCAGCGGCATTGCGGTAGGGCGTGCGCATTGCCCTCACGGCCAGAACTTCTGCGGCTGCGCCGATGGCGCCGAAGTATTGATCGTTGAGATTTTCGGGATCGAAGATGAGCGCGACCCGGGCGGTGCGCGGCGCCGCCTCCTTGAGCAACTCCAGCCATTTGCCGCCGAGCGACTGGAACAGGTTTGTCACCCCGGTGGCATTGCCCTCGGGACGCGCAATGTCTTTCAGCAGGCCGATAGCCACGGGGTCGCCGACATTGGTGAAGACAATCGGAATGGTCCGGGTCATCTGCATCAGCGCCTGGGTTGCCGGCCCGGAGACAACGACAATAACGTCTGGAGCGAGTCGCACCAGCTCGTCGGCAAACGCACGCACACGACCGGGGTCGTTGGCGGCATAGCGAACGTCGAACCGCACATTGCGGCCCTCGATCCAGCCCAGTCTCGCGAGACCCTCCTGCATGTCGCCCTGTCGGGCCTGACCGATGCGATCGTCTTCGACACCCACATTCAATATCCCGATCCGCCGCACCCGCCCGTCTTGCTGCGCGCGCGCGACGAGCGGCCACACCGCCGCCGCGCCGCCGAGGAAGGCCATGAACTCGCGCCGCCTCATTCGATCACCTCGTCGGCGATGGCGAGCAGCCCTGACGGCACTTCGATGCCGAGCGCTCGCGCCGTTTGGAGGTTGATGACGAACTCGAATTTGGTCGACTGCAGAACTGGCAGGTCGGCGGGCTTCGCGCCCTTGAGGATGCTGCCGGTGTAGGCGCCGACTTGACGATACATGTTCGCAGCGTCGGTTCCGTAGCTCATCAGCCCGCCGGCTTCGACCATGTCACGCAGCGAATAGGTCGCCGGAATCCTGTCGCGCGCCGCCAGGGTGGCAAACTGCACGCGGCGGCTGGCGAAGAATTGGTCGGGCGCGACGAAGAGAGCATCCGGACGCTCGCGCGCAAAGTTGGCAAAGGCCGCATCGATCTCGCCGATCGTAGTGGCATTGAGTATACGGATTTGCAGCCCGATGCCGGGGGCGGCTTCCTGCGCCTCCCGCAAGGTGGTCTCGGCGCTTGAAGCATTGGCCGGATTGAGGAGCACGGCAATACGAACGGCCTTGGGCACCAGGTCATGCAAGAGCCGCAGCCGTTTGCTCACCACTTCCTGGTTGAAAAGTTGATGCCGGTCGCGTTGCCGGCAGGCCGGGCGAGGCTGGCGACAAGCCCAAGCTTGACCGGGTCTTCGCCGACGCCGAAGACGATCGGGATCGTCGCTGTTGCAGCTTTGGCAGCGAGCGTGGCGGGGTTGCTGCCGGGCGTGGCTATGACCGCCACACGACGGCGGACAAGGTCGGCCGTCAGCGCCGGCAGGCGATCGTATTGGCCATCCAGCCAGTGGTACTCGACCGTCACGTTCTGGCCATCGACATAGCCGGTTTCGTTGAGGCCTTTGCGGAATGCCGCCGCATAGTGCGCGCCGGCTTCGGGCGAGCTCGGGTGAAGAAACCCGATCACCGGCATCACCGGCTGCTGCGCGTGCGGGGCGAGTGGCCACCCGACTGCTGCCCCGCCGAGAAGCGTGAAGAACTCGCGCCGTCTCATTCGATTACCTCGTCGGCGCGCAGAAGGAACGATTCCGGGATTGTCAGTCCCAGCGCCTTCGCAGTCTTGAGATTGATGAACAGCTCGAATTTGGTTGGCTGCACGACCGGCAGATCGGCAGGATTCTCGCCCTTGAGTATGCGGCCGACGTAGAGGCCGGCCTGGCGCGTTGTTTCGAATCGGTCGTCCGCGTAGCTCATCAAACCGCCAGCCCGGACGAAGTCGCGAAAAAAATAGATCGTGGGAATCCCATGGCGCGCTGCAAGCGCGACAAGCTGATCGCGCCGGCTGTTTAAGTACGCATCGCCCAGGACGACGAGCGCGCCAGCCCGCTGGCGGTCAAGGTCAGCGAAGGCCGCATCGATCTCGTCCGCCGCGCTGGCGTTGAAGAAGATGATCGATAGCCCGACGCTGCGAGCCGCAGCCTGCATGCCTGCAGCGTCTTCCGATGTGGCAGGATTGTTCGGATTCACGAGAACGCCGATGACGGCGGCTTGCGGCACAAGTTCGCGTGCCAACTCGAGCCGCTTGGGGCCCAGCTGGGAGCCCAGGAAAGTCACGCCGGTAGCGTTGCCGCCCGGCCGATTCAAGCTCGTGATCAAGCCATACTTGACAGGATCGATGCCGACCGTGAACACGATTGGAATGGTGGTGGTCGCCGCCTTGGCGGTTTGCGCCGCAACGAAGCTGGTGATTGTAAAGATCACGGCGGCGCGGCGGCGAACCAGCTCTGCCGCCAACGTCGGCAGGTCGCGGTATTGCTCCGAGACGCGAAATTCGATCGCTACGTTGCGGCCCTCGGCGTAGCCCTGCTCATTCAAGCCTCGGCGGAACGCGGCCAAGTCGTTCCCCTGTGGTGGTCCTACGCCGAGCCACCCGACCAACGGGATCACCGCCTGCTGCGCGCGCGTCGCAAGTGGCCAGATGGCCGTCGCGCCGCCGACAAGCGTGATGAACTCGCGGCGTTTCATTCGATCACCTTGTCGGCGATAGCCAGGAGATGTGGCGGGACGGTAAGGCCGAGCGCTTTCGCCGTCTTGAGATTGATCACCAAGTCGAACTTGGTCGACTGTACGACCGGCAGGTCGGCCGGCTTTTCACCCTTGAGAATCCGCCCAACATAGACGCCAGCCTGGTGAGGTGTATCTGCGGAACCGGCGCCGTACGTCATCAGGCCGCCAGCGGACGCGAAGCCGCCACCACCGCCGGAGATCGTTGGAACCGCCAGCTGCGCCGCGGCGGATGCTATTTGAATGTTTCGCCTGATGAGAAATGCATCGGCCTGAATCAGGAACGCTTCAGGGCGCTGTTGCACCAGACTCGCCAAGACCCCATCGAGCTCGCTTTCGTCGCCAGCGCTCAGGACCCGAAGCTGCAATCCGAGTGCGCGAACTGCGACTTGGAGGTCTTTCGAAACGGCTTCGGAGCCTGGGCTGTTGGGATTCACGAGCAGAGCGATTATGCTGGCCGCCGGCACAATCTCGCGCAGCAGCCCCAGCTGCTTTGTCCCGAGCTCGCTGGCAAGGGAGTATGCGCCGGTGACATTGCCGCCTGGCCGGTTGAGACTGGCGACGAGCCCGGTGGCGACCGGATCTGTGGCCGCTGTGAAAACAATCGGGATGATCGATGTCGCCGACTTGGCGGCGCGGGTGGGACGAGGACCTCCGCTGGCGAAGATCACCGTCACTGGGCGGCGAACCAGATCGGCGGCCAACGCCGGCAGCCGGTCATATTGACCCTCCTCCCAACGATATATGATCGTTACGTTCTTGCCGTCGACAAAACCGGCTTCGTTCAAGCCATTGCGGAACGCGGCGGCCTGGCCCGAGTCCGTGTCGGCCCATCCGGTGCCGAGCCATCCGATCACCGGCATCGCCGCCTGCTGGGCGCGCGCGACCAGCGGCCAGCCCGCGGCCGCCCCGCCGATGACGGTGATGAAATCGCGCCGCCGCATGGTGCTGACTCGCCTCCTCCTCAACGCGATCGACGAACGCAGCCGGGATACCGACGTGCCAGACTATCACTTCAGGCGATCCCGCGTCCGCAAGCTGACGATACCGCGCACGGCCGGTCCGATCCGGACGAACACGCCTATTCGACCACCAGAGCGGTAGTGATGCGCCCCATGCCCGGCACGGTCATTCCGCGCGCCTGCGCCGCGTGCACGTTGACGGGCGATCGACCGACCGACTGCGACCCCTGGTCGGCCAAACCGATCAGCATCAGGCCGCCAAGAAGCAGGCTGGTGGCGATGCAGAGGGCCGCAAAGGTGATCATGACGATGTCGCTGCGGGTATTCATGGCGGATGCTCCAGGTTTCGGTTGCGACCTGACCGGCTCGGTCGCTTGTCCAACACCGACATCATGCCCCGGGACCGGGATTCCGCCTGTGATCCGTGTCACAGTGAAAAATGCGCGAAATCAGTGGTTCTCGACCATCGCCTCGAGCATGTCGCGTTGCAGAAGCGTGATCCAGCGCTCGGAAACATCCACGATCCCCTGGCGCTGCCAATTGCGCAGGCACCGGTTGACGTTCTCGCGGGTCGCATTGATCATGCCGGCGAGCTCGGTCTGCGACAGCGAGAGCTTGGGTTTCGCCCCGGCGCGGCCGGGCGTGCCGGCCCGATCCAGCAGAACCTTCGCCAGCCTGGACGACAGCTCGAAAAACGCGATGTCCGACATCCGCTGATCCGATTTTCGCAATCGGGCACACATCAGCTCGAGCAGCTTGAGGCACAGATCGGGACGCTTCTCCAGGAAGGCCACCACGTCGCGCCGCTCGAGCACGAGCAGCTCGCATTTGGTGAGCGCAGCTGCATCGGCCGAGCGCTCCTTGCCGTCCAGGAGGGCGACCTCGCCGAGGAGCTCGCCGGCGCTGAGATCGGCGAGGATGACCCCTTTTCCTTTCGGTCCGGGGAGTGACACTCGCACGGTGCCGTTGAGGATGACCATCATGCTCTGGCCGGGCGCGCCGACGTGAAAGATCGGCTCGCCGGTGTCGAAGCTTTGCCGGCGCACCCGCGCCGCCAGCTCCCGGCGCGCCGCATCATCGAGCGCACCGAACAGAAGGCTTTTGCCGAGAATGCGGGCGTTGTCCTGCGACGCAATGTCCTTGGCCACGGAGCGTGCACCTCCTTGAGCTATTGCAGTTCCGTTACGTTGAATGCCTTGACCGGCCGGTTGAAGCCTTTGAGCACGAGCTCGCCGACCGGCTCCATTGCCGCAACGCCTTCGACGGCCGCCCGCACCTTGCTGTCGACGAGGATTTGGCCGTCCGCCGCCTCGCCGCACAGGCGCGCGGCCAGGTTCACGACCATCCCGACGGCGGCATAGTCGAACCGGCGCTCGAAGCCGATCCGCCCGAGCGTCGCGTAGCCGTGCGCCATGCCGATGGCGAAACCCAGATTGTGATCGCGCTTGCGCCAGCCGGCCGCGCAAGCCGCGATGCAGGCGCGCATCTCGACGCCCATGCGCACGGCACGGCCGCAGGGGTCGTCGCACGGCAGCGGGTCGTTGAACCAGACCATCAGCCCGTCGCCGGTGAACCGCTCGACGGTTCCCTCGAACTTGTCCACCAGCACGCCGAGATTGGTCTGGTATTCGCGCAGCACCGCCATGACGTCCTCCGGCGCCGCCGTCTCGGAAAACGCCGTGAAGCCGCGCAGATCGCACACCACCACGGTGATCTCGCGCCGATGACTCTCCAGGACCTGATCGTTGCCGGATGAAACGATCAGCTCCGCGATCTGCGGCGCCAGGAACCGCTTGAGCCGCCCTACCCGCTCCAGCTCCCCCACCTGATCGGCGACGCGCTGCTCCAGGTCGCGGTTCCAGGCGGCGAGGTCGGCGGCTTGCGCCGAAACGCGGTCGTGCAGCTCCTTCATTCGCAGGACCGACTTGACGCGGGCCACCAGGGCCAATTGATCGACCGGCTTGGTCAGGTACTCGTCGGCGCCGGCTTCGAGGCCGGCGACGACATCCCGGCTGTCGGCTTTTGCGGTCACCAGGATGACCGCCATGAACGGCAATGTCGGGTCCGCCTTCAGCCGGCGGCATACCTCGATGCCGTCGAGCTTCGGCATCATGACGTCGAGCAGAACCAGGTCCGGACGATGCTCCTTGACCGCCGCCAGGGCCTCCTCGCCGTCGCCGGCCTCCAGCAGATCGTAGCCGTGCACGGTCAGCCGCGTCTTGAGAATATCGCGATTGGTCTCGTTGTCGTCGACAATCAAGATGCGCGCCGGATTGTGCATGACGGGCGACCGGGATTTCGCTGAATGCGGGCTTGCTAGACGTAGGTCTTGATCTTGGCCAGCAGCTCACGCGGGCTGAACGGCTTGGCCACATAGTCGTCGCAGCCGGCACGGCGCGCCTTGTCCTCGTCGCCGCTCAACGCGTAGGACGTGACGACGATGATCGGAATCGATTTGAGGTCGGGATTGGCCTTGATGCGCCGCGTCGCCTCGTAGCCATCGAGGATCGGGAGCTGGATGTCCATCAGGATCAGGTCCGGCCGGTTCGCCTCCGCGGCCGTGATCGCGTCGGCGCCATTCTCCGCTTCGATCATGTCGAAGCCTCCGCTGGTCAGAAGGTCGCGGAGGATTTGCCGATTGTCCTCCTGGTCCTCGACCACAAGGATGCATTTTCTCATGCTCGCTCCAATTCCGGTTGGACCTTCACGGGCAGGCTGACCGAGAAGGTGGCGCCCGATCCAGGGCTCGATTCGACCCAGATGCGCCCGCCGTGCATCTCGACGATCCGCTTGGCGATCGACAGCCCGAGCCCGGTGCCGCCCTTGGTCTTGGTCGCCGAGTTGTCGGCCTGGTGAAACTCCTCGAATATCTTGAGCTGGTCGGCGGGCGAAATCCCGGGTCCGGTGTCGCGCACCGCGATGTTGAACGAGCCGTTGCTCGCCGAGGCCGCGATCGCGACTTCGCCCTTCTCGGTGAACTTGATCGCGTTGCCGACCAGGTTGAGCAAAACCTGCGCGATGCGCCGCTCGTCGCCACGCCCGGCCGGCAGCTTGCTCGGAATGTCGAGCTTCAAAGCCAGCCGCTTCTCGGTGGCGAGCGATTCGACCGAGGTGACGACGCCGTGAACCACGTCCTCGAGCGAGTAGTTCGCGACCGTGAGCGTGAGCTGCCCGGCCTCGATCTTCGACAGGTCGAGCACGTCATTGATCAATCCCAGCAGGTGCCGGCCATTGCTCTGGACGCGGTCGAGGACGCCACGCATCTTGGCGGGGACCTCGCCGTAGATCTGGTCGAGCATCAGCTCGGTATAGCCCAGGATGGCGTTCAGCGGGGTTCGCAATTCGTGGCTCATATTGGCCAGGAACTGCGACTTGTGCTGGCTCGCCACCTCGAGCTGCCGGCTCTTCTCCTCGATCTCGGTGAACAGCCGGGCGTTTTGCATGGCCAGCACCGACTGCGCCGCAAAGGTCTGCAGGAGATCCACGGTGGCTTTCGGAAATTCGCCGGGCTGGCGGCGGCGAACCACCAAGGCGCCAAAAATGCGATCGGGGCGCAGCAGCGGAACCACCAGCAGGGCCCGGAACCCGGCTGCCAGGATGATGTCCACCAGCGGCGACGGCGGCTCCTCGCTCAGATTCGCGATCTGGATAGGCTCGCGACGTTCGGCCGCCTCGCCGATGGTGGTGTCGCCGAGGTCCGGCTGCCGATGGGCGATGGCCTCGATCAGCGCGTCGCTCATTCCATGGGTGGCGCGCAGCCTGAACTGATGCTCGACGTCGTCGTAGACATAGATGGCACCGGCCTCGGTAGCTGAGAGCTGCACCGCCTTGGCGACGATGGTGGACAGGACGGCCGGCAGATCGAGCGTCGAGTTGACGGCCTTGCTGACCTCGCCCAAGGCGCGGAGCTCCTCGACCGACTGGGCCAGCTCCCGGGTCCGCAGCGCCACCTTGCCCTCGAGGTCGGCGTATGATTCCTGCAAGCGGCTTCCCATCTCGTTGAACTGATCGGCGAGCGCTTCGAGCTCGTCGCCGGTCTTGATCGAGATGCGTTGGCCAAAGTCGCCGCTGCCGATGCGCGCTGCACCGGTGCGCAGCGCCTGGATCGGTCCGACCATCCGACGCGCGAGCAGAAGGCCGGCGAGAAATGCCAGGCCGAGCGCGCCCAGAAGCAGCACGCCCGAGCGCTCGATGGAGGCATAGAGCGGCGCGTAGGCCTCGGCCGCCGGCAGCTCCACGAACATCAGCCAGCCGAGCGGCGCTACCGGCGCATAGGCGGTCAGCACCTTGCGGCCCTGGATGTCCTGCGCGACCTGGACCTGCTCGGCCGGCGCATCGGCGGCGGCGCTGCGCGCGGCCTGCACCTGTGCCAATGGGGACATGTCGGTGTTGCGCAGCACTAGGCTGATGTCCGGATGCGCGATGAGACGGCCCTGCCCGTCGACCAGATAGGCGACGCCGCGGTCCCCGACCTTGATCTGCGAGACCACGTCCCAGATCAGCTTGAGATTGACCTCCGCCACGCTGACGCCGCTCTCGCGCCGCGTGCCGGCCAGCGCCAGCGTCATGTAGGGCTCGGATTCGCGGCGAAAATACACCGGCCCGTAGTAGACCTTGTGCGCCACGGCGTCGGTGAATTTCGGCTCCGCGGACATGTCGAGATGGCTGCCGACCACGTCCATGGCGAGCCGCGACACCCGCAACTGCTCCAAGCCGGCCGCGTCGAGAAAGGCCAGCTCGGTGACGGCCGGCACCTGGCGCAAGAGCCGCAGCGCGTCGAACCGCCGCTGCTCGATCGTGCCCACCGACCACGGCAGCTGCGTGGTCCAGCCGACCTGGCTTTCGATCTCCTTGACGAATTGCCCGATCTTGGCGGCTGCCGCCTCGGCCTGCTCCTTCTGGATGCGAATGAGCGAGCTCTTGTGCTCCTGATAGGAGAACCAGATCTCGAACAGCCCATTGGCGAGGAGCGCGATGCTGACGACGCCGACGAACAAAGCCACGTATTTGCGGAACAGCCGGCCATGCATCCGCCGCGGCTCGGCCGCCGAGGTCGAGGTCCGGTCGGCGGTCGCGGTCATTCAATGACCTCGTCGGCGCGGGCAAGCAGCGGGAGCGGGACGGTAAGCCCGAGCGCCTTTGCGGTTTTGAGGTTGATGATCAGCGCGACCTTCGTGGACTGCTGAACCGGCAAGTCGGCCGGCTTCTCCCCCTTTAGAATCCGACCCGTGTAGTGGCCGACCGCACGGTACATGTCTGCGAAGTTGGTTTCGTAGCTCATCAGTCCGCCGGTCATTGCAAACTCGCGAGCCTGGTGGATGGCAGGTACTGCGTGGCGGACTGTGAGCGTGGCCAGCTGTTCGCTCCGGGAATTGAAAAAGAGGTCGGAGCCTATCACGAGCCCGCCCGCTCGCAGTTGAGCCAAGGCCGTGAACACCTTGTCGAATTCGTTTTCGGTGCTTGCATGCAAGACGTGGAGTTGCAGCCCGAGGTTTTGGCTCGCTGCCTGAAGGGCTGTCGATACCGTCTCGGCGGTGGGATTCGTCGGGTTTATGAGCAAGCCGACGATAGTCGCCGCGGGGACCAACTCGTGCAGCAACTCCAGTCGCTTCGGATTTAAGTCTGTATTCAAGTTGGTCACGCCCGTGAGGTTTCCCCCCGGTCGATTGAAGCTGGCCACAAGTCCGGAGGCGATCGGATCGTCCCCAATCGAGAAAACGATCGGTATCGTCGTGGTCGCAGCCTTTGCCGGCAACGCCGACGAGGAGCCGCCAGTCGCGGCAATCACAGTCACCTGACGGCGAACCAGATCAGCCGCCAATGTCGGCAGTCGGTCGTATCGACCGTCCGCCCAACGATATTCGATTGCCACGTTCTGACTCTCTCGGTAGCCGGCTTCCTGCAGGCCCTGCCGAAACGCTGCCAACTGTTCGACGAATTCCTTCGGCGATCCGCTGTTGAGCCACCCGATTACCGGCAGCGCCGGCTGCTGCGCCGGCGCCGCGAGCGGCCGCGCGACCGCCGAGACCGCCAGGAGCGTGATGACATCGCGCCGTCGCATGTGACTGCCCAACCTCAGGGGGACCCTCTTCTCCAAACCAAACGATAGCAGATTGTGCCGGTAAATGGTCACGCCCGAGGCGGCCGGTGGCCCGGCTGCCGCCGGCGGCCTTCGCTTCGGTTGCTCAGGGCATGCGGCGAAGAACGCGGCTCGCTGCACCGATTTGGACCGGGTGGTGAAGATCGCTGATGGTCGGGGCCGAGAACTGCGACTGATTGGATACGGCGACCGCCGAACTGACGTTGAACGCCGCCAGAAGGGCGGAAGCAGCGGCGGCCGTGATGATCAACTTGCGCATGATAGTCTCCCCTTGGTTGGGCGGCCGATGGGCCGATGTCGTCGCTCAATGTGATGCTCTTATCGCGCAATTTCGCCGGCGCGCCCTGTGACCTGCGTCACAGCAAAAAGGTCCTATGTCCCTGCGGAGCGGTCGAGGGACCTTCCGGGTCGGAAAAAGGCGGCCTCCCAATCAACGGGCGACAGTCCACCCTCCAACCGGAGACGCCAACCGCCGGTCGCCTGGCGATCCGCGACTCTCGCATCGCAACAAAACGTCTCTATTCGATGACCTCGTCGGCGAGCAATTGCATCTGGTTGGAAACGGTCAGGCCGAGCATCTTGGCAGTGTTGAGATTGAGCACAAACTCGAACTTGCTGGACTGCATGATCGGCAGGTCGGCCGGCTTCTCGCCTTTGAGCACGCGCCCTACGTAAACGCCGGCCTGCCGGTACGCATCCTTGAAATTCGGTCCATAGCTCATCAGGCCGCCGCGCTCGACGTAATCTCGCTGATTGTAACCGACGGGAATTCCGTGGCGGTGCGCCAGCGAAACAAACAGGGAAATCTGGCTGCCGAAGAACGTATCGCCGCCAACGAGCAGTGCCCCGGCGCGTTCTCGCACCAGCGCCGCAAACGCCGCCTCAATTTCATCTCCGGTCCTGGCCCGCAGGACCAGAAGCTGGCGTCCGGCTCCGGCCGCGGCCGCCTGCAGGAAACGAACCTGCGTTTCGGCTTGCGCGTTGTCGGGATTGACGATCACTGCGATCAATTTGGCCGCCGGGGCAAGCTCGCCTAAAAGGGCAAACCGCTTGGCCTCGGTTTCGACCACCAGCATCGAGACGCCGGTGAGGTTGCCGCCCGGCCGGTTGAGGCTTGCTACAAGGCCAAGCCGAACCGGATCACCTCCCATGTTGAAGACGACCGGGATCGCCGAGGTGGCAGCTTTGGCTGCAGACGTCGGCGGCACGCCGCCGACCGGAACGATCACTGCGATTCGCCGGGCGACCAGCTCGGCGGCGAGCGCCGGCAGCCGATCGTATTGGCCTTCGGCCCATCGATACTCGGCGGCCAGGTTTTGACCCTCGACAAAGCCCGCCTCCTTCAGCCCGCGAAAGATCGCCGCGATCCAGCCCCTGTTCTCCTCGAGCGTCGTCGCGCCGAGAATGCCGATCACCGGCATCGCCGGCTGTTGCGCGCGTGCCGCAAACGGCCACGCTGCGGCCGCGCTACCGATCAGCGTGATCAATTTGCGGCGCTCGATCATTCGATCACCTCATTGGCGCGGCCGAGCAGCGGGAGTGGGACGGTCAGGCCGAGGGCCTTCGCGGTCTTGAGGTTGATGAAAAGCTCGACTTTCGTGACCTGCTGGACCGGCAGGTCGGCTGGCTTCTCGCCTTTGAGAACGCGGCCGACGTATACGCCTGCCGAATGGAACGAGTCCGTGACACTGCCTCCATAGCTCATCAGACCGCCCACCGCCGTGAACTCGCGGGCCTGGAAGATCGCGGGCACAGAATGACGGGCGGTAAGAGCGGCCAGCTGCTCGACGTGGCTCGTGAAGAATGGATCGGTGCCGATCACGAGCGCGCCGGCCCGTTGTTGGGCCAAATTTGCGAAGACGGTGTCGAGGTCTCGTTCCGTGCTCGCACGGAGGATCTGGAGCTCCAGCCCAAGGGAGCGGGCCGCCGCCTGCATGTCGCTCGATGCAGGCACGGCATTGGGATTGCTCGGGTTGACCAGGAGCGCGATGCGGGTCGCCACCGGGACCATTTCATGCAACAGCTCGAGCCGCTTTTGCGCGACCTCCAGGCCCAAGTTGGTCACGCCCGTGATGTTGCCGCCCGGGCGGCTCAGGCTGGTTACCAACTCAGCCTGGACCGGATCGCTGGCTGTATTGAATACGATCGGAATCTTTGTGGTCGCTGCCTTGGCGGCGGGTGCGGCAAGGCCGTCGCTCGCAAAAATCACAGCCACATTGCGAGCGACGAGATCCGCCGCAAATGTCGCCAATCGATCGAATTTTCCCTCTGCCCAGCGGTATTCAATCGACGGATTTCGACCTTCGACATAACCCATTTCGCCCAGGCCTTGGCGGAACGCCCGCAAGCGGCTGGCGAGCGGAGCAGCCGATCCGCTGCCGAGGAAGCCGATCACCGGCATGGCCGGCTGCATCGCCGGCTGTTGCGCGCGTGCGGCGAACGGCCACGCCGCCGCGCCGGAAAGAAGCCCGATGAATTCGCGCCGCAACAATCGATCGAATTGCATCTGGTCACCTCGGATCGAGGGCCATGCCCCAGGTCTTGGGGATGTTACCACACTTCAATCCCGGGGCGGCCCGCAGAGGCAGGTCGGCCACCTCGAGCACGTGGCCGTCCGTTGTCGATCCCGGGATCAGGGCATGCGGCGAAGCACGCGGCTCGCATCGCCGATCCGGACCGGTTGATGCAGATCGTTGATGGTCGGAGCCGCAAGCTGCGACTGACCGGATGTGGCGACTGCGGAGCTCGCGCTGAATGCTGCGATCAGGGCGGAGGCGGCGACGGCGGTGACGATGAACTTGCGCATGGTGGTCTCCTTTGGTGGGGCGGCTCATATCTGTCCCCTTATCCCTCGTTTTCCCCAAAGTGCCTGTGATCTGCGTCACAGCAAAAAGTCCGCCGTCGCCAAGATACGATCGAATTCACTTCCAGGTCATTACGGATGCTTGCAAGGGGTCAAGAGTCTCTTGACCCAATATCGGGTGCTCCCCAAGAGCAGACGCTTCATCCGGCAGCAGCGAACTGCGGATCCGGCCAGCACCCCACTCATGCGCCGGAGCGATTGCTGCTTATTCGATGACCTCGTCGGCTATGGCGAGCAGAGTCGGCGGCACGATCAGGCCGAGACCTTTTGCGGTCTTGAGATTGATGACAAGCTCGATCCTCGTCGGCTGGATCACCGGCAAATCCGAGGGTCTTGCGCCTTTAAGAATTTGGCCCACATAGACACCGGCCTGTCGATACACATCGACGACATTGGGTCCATAGCTGACCAGGCCGCCTGCCTCCGCGTAATTTCTCGCTTCGTAAATTGCCGGGATGTGATGGCGGGTTGCGAGCGTCGTGAAGCGCTCGCGTTCAGCAATAAAAAATGGCGCGCCCGCCACCTGCAAAGCCTGCGCACCGATTTGGGCGATCCTCGCGAAGCCAGCCTCGATCTCCTTCCCGTTGCTCGCATGCAGAACATCGAGCTGAACCCCGATTGCGAGGGCTTCGGCCCGCACGTCCTTCAACTCGGTGTCCGAGTCAGGATTATTCGGGTCTGCCATTACTGCGACGCGGGTTGCAGCCGGAACCAGCTCGTGCAGGAGACTCAGGCGTTTCGACTCGATCTCGGTAATCAGCATGTTCACCCCGGTGAGGTTGCCACCGGGCCGGTTGAAGCTCGCCGTGATGCCAAGCCTCACCGGATCACTGCCGCTCGTGAACACGATGGGTATGTCTGCAGTCGCCGTCTTGGCGGCGAGCACCGCGTGCAGTCCTCCCGTTGCTGCGATTGCGGAAACATGCCTTTCGACAAGATCGGCCGCAAGCGCCGGCAGTCGTTCAGGTTGATTCTCGGACCAGCGAAATTCAATCACCACATTCCGGCCCTCGACGTACCCGACCGTGCTCAAGCCCCGTCGGAAGCCAGCCACCATGGGTGCAAATGAGGTTGCCGAAGAACCGTTGAGAAACCCGATCACCGGCATCGCCGACTGCTGCGCGCGCGCGCCGAGTGGCCATGTTGCTGCCGCGCCGAGAAGCGTGATGAACTCGCGCCGCCTCATTCGATGACCTCCTCGGCGCGGCCGAGCAGCGGCAGCGGCATTGTGAGGCCCAGCGCCTTAGCGGTCTTGAGATTGATCACCAGCTCGATTTTCGCGGATTGCTGCACGGGCAAGTCCGCCGGCTTGTCGCCGTTGAGTATCCGGCCGGCGTAGCCGCCCGCGAGGTGCCACGCATCCGTAAGGCTGCCGCCATAGCTCATCAGGCCGCCCGCCGTGGCGAACAGTCGATCGAAGTAAATCGCCGGCAGCGCGTGGCGGAGCGTCAACGCGGCCAGCCGCTCGGTCCGGGAGCCAAACAAAGGATCGGGGCCGATCACGAGCGCGCCGACACGCAGCTCGGACAAAGCGGCGAACACCGGATCGAAATCATGTTCAGTCCTCGCCGTCAGGACATGGAGCTCAACGCCCAGTGTATGGGCCGCCGCCTGCAAGTCTTTTGCGATCGGCTCGGCCAACTCCGGATTGCCGGGGTTGATGAGCAGCCCCACCGTCGGCGTCGGCGCGGCCTCGTGCAGCAACTCCAGGACCTTCGGCCCGAGCTCGACCCCCAGATAGGTGATGCCGGTCAGATTGCCGCCCGGTCGATTGAGGCTCACCACCAGCCCGTTCCGGACCGGATCGCTGCCGATGCTGAACACGATCGGGATCGTCGTCGTCGCTCCCTTTGCGGCCTTCGCCACGGCGGGAGAGTTTGTCGCGATCACTGCCACCTGGCGGCGGACCAGATCGGCCGCCAGCTCCGGAAGTCGATCGTATTGATCTTCCGCCCAGCGATATTCGATCGCCATGCTGCGGCCGTCGACATGGCCGGTTTCGCTCAGGCCTTGACGAAACGCCCGCAGCCGATCCACGTACTGGTCGGGCCATCCGCTGTTGAGCCAGCCGATCACGGGCAGCGCGCCCTGTTGCGCCCGCGCCGCGACGGGCCATGCCACTAAGCCGCCAAGAAGGGTGATGAAATCCCGCCGCCTCATTGGGCTCCCTCTAAAGCCGAGACTAGTACTCTACCCCGTCGCCAGAACCGAGACTGTGTTGTGCATCACAGCAAAAATAGGCTGCCGATGTCGAAGATGAGTCACCGAACTCATGCATCGCGGCAAAGTCGTATTCATTCGATCACCGCGTCGGCGATGGCGAGCAACGCCGGCGGCACGTCGATGCCAAGGAGTCGCGCGGTCTGCAAGTTGATGACGAACTCGAACCTGGTCGGTTGCAACACCGGCAAGTCGGCCGGCTTCTCGCCTTTGAGGATACGGCCGACATAGATGCCGACCTGGCGGTGTTGATCCGTCATGCTTGCATTATAGGTCATCAGCCCGCCGACCTCGGCAAAGCTGCGGTCGAAGAATATCGTGGGGATTGCATGACGCACCGTGTGCGTAATCAGTTGGACGCGGCGAGTGCTGAATAGTTGGGCGTTCGAGACCATCAGTGCATCGACCCGCTTCTCGACTGCCAGCGAAAACGCCGCATCTATCGCTTGGATGGTGTTCGCCGTCAGGACCTCCAAGGGCTGCCCCATAGTTGCCGTTGCCGCTTGCGAGGCGGCGATGATCGACTCGGCACCCGGCACGCTCGAATTGACAAGTACGCCGAAGCGCATTGCTCGCGGCAGCAATTCATGCAGGAGCCCCAGGCGCTTTGCGCCGAGCTCAGTGGTCATGGAATTGACCCCGGTCAGATTGCCGCCGGGCCTGGTCA
>DASYFD010000243.1:0-24229 GCA_036498625.1 Xanthobacteraceae bacterium
CTCTCTTCCCGAGCGAGCGGAATCTCACTCATTTCATAAGCGACTGGGTCCCCGCTTTCGCGGGGACGAGCGGGCGGGAATGATTTGCTCAAAAGCCCGACGGGCGTGAACAGGAAAGATCTGAAAGGCCAAATCGATGCAGGAAACCACACCGTCGCCGGGCGGCGAGCCGGGCACCAACCAGAACTACCGCGGCTGGCAGTCCGACATCATCGTCGACCTGATCAAGCGCTACGGCTTTCCGGCCATCACCCTCAATCCCGGGGCGAGCTTTCGTGGCCTGCACGATTCGCTCGTCAACTACGGCGGCAACGAGCCGCCGATGATGCTGTGCCAGCACGAGGAGATCGCGGTGCAGATCGCCCACGGCTATGCCAAGGCCTCCGGCAAGCCGATGGCGGTGATCCTGCACAATTTGGTCGGGCTGCTGCATGCCACCATGGCGATCTACTACGCGTATCTGGACCGGGTGCCGATTTTTATCATCGGAGCGACCGGACCGATGGACGAGGCGCGGCGGCGGCCGCACATCGACTGGACCCACACCGCGCTGGTGCAGGGCAATGCCATCCGCGATTTCGTCAAATGGGACTACCAGCCGACCGCGATCGACGGCGTGCCGGAATCGTTCGCGCGCGCCTACTCGGTGATGACCACCGAGCCGCAAGGCCCGGTCTACATGTGCTACGACGCCGCCCTGCAGGAGGATCCGCTGACCCGCGAGATCCCGCTGCCGCCCGCAAGCGCGGTCGCCACCCCGGCCCCGATGGCGCCCGATCCGCGCGCCATCGCGGTCATCGCCGAAAAGCTGATGAAGGCCGAGCATCCGCTGCTGCTGGCCGAATATGCGGGCCGGCGGCCGGGCGGATTCGCGCAGATGGTGGAGCTCGCCGAGACCGCGGGCGCGGCGGTATGGGACATCAACAACGCGCTCAACTTTCCCAACAAGCATCCGCTGTGCCTGAGCATGGACAAGGCGTCGCTGCGCCACACCGACCTGGTGCTCGGCCTCGACGTGCGCGACTGGGAAAAATCGCTCACCGAGCTCGACAGCACCACCCGCACGCTCGAGACCCTGGTGCCGGAGAGTTGCGATTTCGCCGAGATCGGCTTCGGCGAGGTCGGCATCAGCAAATGGTCGATGGACTATTGCCGGATGCAGCCGGTCTCGGTGCGGGCGCTGGGCGACACCGCGCTCGGCATCCCGGAGCTCACCCGCATCTGCAAGGCCAAGATCGCGGCCGACCCCAAGCTGCAGCGCCGCATCGCCGAGCGGAAGATCGCGATCGGCAAGCGCCACGACGAGGTATGGGCGAAATGGCAGGAGGAGGCGCACCAGAACTGGGACGCCTCGCCGATCACCTTTGCGCGGCTGTCGCTCGAGATCTGGGAGGTCATCAAGAACGAGGACTGGGTGCTGACCGCCAACAATCTCAAGCAGCAGGTGCGCAAGCTGTGGGACTTCGACAAGCCCTACCGGCATCCGGGCGTCGAGCTCGGCACCGCGACCCAGATCGGCATCTCGCTCGGGGTCGCGCTCGCCCACAAGGCCGCCGGCCGCATCGTGGTCGACATCCAGCCCGACGGCGACCTGATGTTCGATGCCGGCGCGCTCTGGGTGGCGGCCAAGTATCAGATTCCCATGCTGTTGGTGATGCACAACAACCGCGCCTATTACAACGATTGGGCGCACCAGATCCGCATGGCCAAGCTGCGCGGCACCGACGAGACCAAGGCCCATATCGGCATGGACCTGTACGGCCCAGAGCCGGATTTCGCCTCTTTGGCGCGCTCCATGGGATGCTGGGGCGAAGGGCCGATCGACAAGCCGAAAGACGTACGCCCGGCGCTCGAGCGCGCGCTGGCGGAGGTGAAGAAAGGCCGGCTGGCGCTGGTGGATACGATCACGCAGCACCGGTGAGGCGGGCCCCTTTTTCTTGTCATCACCGGGCTTGTCCCGGTGATCTCGCTCATGAAGTCACTGCTGCGGCCAACTAATCGAGATCGCCGGGACAAAAGGGCGTTTACGCCCGTCTTCGCGGGCTATGCCCGGCGACGACAAATGAAGGGCCGGAATCCGCTCACTCGGTCTCGATCAGCACCCGGCCGTTCTCCACCACGGTCTTGTAGGTCTTGACCGGGATCATGCACGGCGGGGAGACCACCTCGCCGGTCTTGATGTTGAACTGGCCGTTGTGGAAATTGCATTCCACCACGTCGCACTCGATATAGCCCTCCGACAGCGAACCGGGCCCATGCGTGCAGGCGTCGTCGGTTACATAGAACTCGCCCTCGACATTGAACACGGCGAGCGTCAGCCCGTCGGCCTCGACCTTGAGGGCGCTGCCGGGCGCGACCTCGGCCGCGTCGCACAGATCGATCCGGTTCGCCATCAGCGAGGTCTCCTGGTCGGCGCCAAGGCGCCGTCGGCACCCGCGCATCATTGACGCCAAGCGTCATCGACGCCGAGCGGCTTCGATTTAACCGAACACCGAGCACAGTCAACTGCCGGGCCCTGGTCCCTGGCGCCCGGCCGTCCCCGGCTATATGTCTAGTCCGACAATGGAGAAACGCCATGTTGAGTGAAAGCGCCCGCATGACCACCGCCGAGGAAGCGCGGTTCCGGATCGATTATCCCAACTCCAAGCCGCGGGTCATCAAGGTGGTGGCGCTCGATGCGCCGAGCGAGGCGGTGGTCAAGCGGCTGGCGCAAGGGAGCTGGCAGCGGGCGACATTCCTGACGGCGCTCAAGTTCGACGGCGCGCCGCGCGGCGGCGAAGGCTGGACGATGAAAGCCTGGCTGAGCGACCTCGCCGGCCGCACCAAGGATCTGGTCGACGAGGTGGCGACCGCCGACCTGGTGGTGATGGTGGCGGCCGCCGGCACCGGGGCCGAGGTGGCGGCGGCCGTGATCGCGGAGGCCTGCGCGGTGCGCAAGGTGATGACCACGGCACTGATCATCGAAAGCAAGACGAAGTCGGACGAGGAGCTCTCCAAGACGCTGGCCAGCCTGCGGCCCCATGCCTCCATGCTGGTCATCGCCAACGACGACGAATACATCGAGACCATGCTGGCCGCGCTGCGGGCCTGAGGCAGGCGCTGCCGGCCACTCCATCACAACCGAACGAACGCATCCGACGCGATGACCACCGCCCGCAACATCGTGATCGTCGGGGCTGGCCCGGCGGGGGTGGGCGCCGCGCTCGCGGCCCGGCAACAGGATCCCGCCGCCGAGATTCTCCTTCTCACCGACGAGCCGTGCGAGCCCTACGAGAAGCCGCCGCTGTCGAAGGCGGTGCTGACCGGAAAGGCCAAGCCGCACGAGGCCCCGATCGCAGGCCCGGGCGGGGTCGGCGGACAGCGGATCACGCTCGCGCTCGGCACGCGCTGTGCCGCCATCGACCGTACTGGACGCGCCGTGATGACGGAAGCCGGCGCACACATCCCCTATGACGCGCTGGTGCTGGCGACCGGGTCGATCAACCGGGTGCTGCCGATGTTTCCGGCCGGGCAGCCGCGCATCCATTACCTGCGCCACCAGGGCGAGGCGCTGGCGCTGCGGGAAGAACTCTCCCGCAGCCGCGCGCTCCTGGTGGTAGGGGCCGGGCTGATCGGCCTCGAGGTGGCGGCCTCGGCGGCCGAGCTCGGCATCAAGACCACCGTGCTCGAGTTGGCGCCGCGCATCCTGGCGCGCGTGTGCGACGAGGAAACCTCGAGCTTCATCCAAGCCCACCACGCCGCGCACGGGGTCGACATTCGCCTTGGCACCGCGATCGCCGGGACCCACACCTTGCCGGATGGCCGCCTCGCCGTGGAGACGAAGACCGGCGACACGTTCGCCGCGGATCTGATCGTGGTCGGAACCGGGGTCGCCCCCGATGATCGGCTGGCCAAGGCCGCCGGCCTCGACGTGCAGGACGGCATCGTGGTCACCGACCACTGCGTCACCTCGGACCACGCGATCCTGGCGGCCGGCGATTGCACCCGATTTCCCGGGCCGCACGGCAGCGTGCGGCTGGAGAACTGGCGCCATGCGCAGGAGCACGGCGCGGTCGCCGGACGCAATGCCGCCGGCGGCGATGCGATCTACAACCCGACGCCCTCGTTCTGGTCGGAGCAGTACGACCTCTACATCCAGGGCATGGGCTGGCCGCTGGCGGCTCCGAGCGCGCAGGTGCGCCGGCAGCTCGGCGGGAACGCCATGCTGCGATTCGATCTCGACGGCGATCGTGTCGCCTATGTGCTGGGCATCAATGCTCAGCGCGACATCGCGGTGGCGCGCCGGCTGATCGAGCGCCGTGTGGCGGTCGATGCGTCCGATCTCGCCGATCCCGGCATGCCACTCGCCGCCATGCTCAAGGCCAAGGCATGAAGCAAATCGCGAACCCGGCAACCAAACATGAGGGGCTCAGATGAATGCAGCCAAGGAGCGGGTCGGCATCGTGGGGGTGGGACGGATGGGGCTCGCCATGCTCAAGCATCTGGTCAAGCATGGCTATGCGGTCACGGCCTGCGATCTCGATCAGGCGCAGCTCGCCAAGGCGCGCGAGGCCGGCGCCACCACCGCGGATTCGCCGGCACAGCTCGCACGCGCGGTCGACTTCGTCATTCTCGGCGTCGGCTATACGGACGAGGTCAACGCCGTAGTGCATGGACCCGCTGGCCTCATCGCCACGCTCCCCAAGGGCGCCATCATCGCGATCTCTTCGACGGTCTCGCCCTATACGGTGCAGGCGATCGACGCGGCCGCGCAGCCCAAGGGCATCGGCGTGCTGGACGCTCCGATCTGCCGTGGGCGCTGGGCGGCCGACGAGGGCACCCTGCTCGCCATGGTGGGCGGCCGGCCCGAGGTGGTCGAGCGCGGCCGCGCCGTCTACGGCTGCTTCTGCTCCGACTATGCGCATCTGGGCGAGATCGGCCACGGCCAAGTCGGCAAGACCATGAACAATTTGCTGCTCTGGATCAATTCGGTCGGATTGATCGAAGCGGGCCGGCTCGCCGAGACCACCGGCATCGATCTCACCAAGCTGCGCGACGCCCTGCAGATCAGCTCCGGCGCCTCGGCTGCGCTCAACGACTGGGATATGATCACCTTCACCTGGGCGCTCAAGGACATGCAGGTGGTGGCCGAGATGACCGACAAGGCCGGGCTGTCGCTGCCGGTCACCGGCGCCGTCAAGGAGCTGGTCAAGGAGGCGCGCCGCATCAAGGCAAGCAACCCGCCGAACTGGACCGGGAGCAAGGGGACGGGCAAGGCCTAGCGCTTGTCATGGCCGGACTTGTTCCGGCCATCGCGACCAGAATGGCACCGCGCTCAACTCCGAGATCGCCGAGACGTTAGGGCGTTTACGCCATAGCCCGCGAAGACGGGCGTGAACGCCCTGATGCTCTTCGCGGGCTATGCCCGGCGATGACAATTCAACGAGACGCACATGCGCATCTGTTTTTTCGGCGACAGTATCGTCAACGGCACCGGCGATCCCGATTGCCTGGGCTGGGTCGGACGGGTATGCGCAGCGGCGCGGCAACGCGGCATCGACGTGACCAGCTACAATCTGGGAATTCGCCGTGACACCAGCGCCGACATTCTGCGGCGCTGGCGGCAGGAAGCCGATATTCGCCTGCCGGCCGAATACCCGCGTCGCCTGGTGTTTTCATTTGGGGTCAATGACCGCATTCTCGAAAACGGCGAATGCCGGGTGCAGCCCGGACAGACGATTGCAAACGCGCGGGCCATATTGAGTGCGGCTGCAGCCTATGCACCCACGCTCATGATCGGTCCGGCCCCGCTTGCCGAGACGGACGTCAATCATCGTGTGCAGGAACTCATCCCGGACTTGCGCACCGCCTGCAACGCGCTCCATGTTCCATTTCTCGATGTATTTGATCGGCTCAAAGCATCGTCAACGTGGATGCGGGAGATCACGCAAGGTGATGGCGCCCATCCAGGCCGGGGTGGCTATCAAGAGTTCGCGGTGCTGGTGAACGGCTGGCCGGAATGGCGGGCTTGGCTGGGCTGAGGCTCAATTCCACTCCGCGGTGTCATGCCCCTCGAAGGCGGGGCACCCATCGATGCAACTCATGCGGTGACCAAATTGACGATTCGGTGGTTACTGGGTCGCCGCCGGAGTTTATCACCGGGCCGGTCGAAGGCCGGACCCGTTGGCGGGCGATGACACGAGAGGGACCGGCACTGGCGCATCATCTGAAGGTCTGCGGATAAGGTCCCGGCATTCGCGAGCACGACACCTGAGGTCAGCTCAGCATTTCCTTCGCCTGGTCCTTTACAAACACGACGTGCACAATCTCCATGAGCGAGACGCATGAGGGAATGTCCGGCGCGTAGGGTGGTCCGTGCGGCGCGAGCTTTATCCAGGCAAAGGGCATCGACACCCCGTTCCACATATCCTGAAAAAGTGCCTTGAAGAAGCGACCGAAGGTTTCTCCATTTCGATTCCCGACGACGACCAGATTGACCGCGGGATGAATACTTCTGTCGACGCTCTTTTTGAAGCCAGTATCTGACATCATGCCGAACGGTGTCTCCGAAGCCAACACGGCCACTCGAGCGCCGCTATTCCCGACGATATCTCGAACATAGAATTCTTGACCCGTAACGCTTCCTGAGGGTTCCACGCTGCAATAGAGAAACAGAACGTCGCAAGTCAGATTCGGTGAAGTCGCCGCCTGGACGTTTTCGCCAAAGAGGGGCCCGATCTCTTCCTGATCTCTGGCAGCAATGGCCTCAAAGCGCGGCCCGCCTAAATTCAAAAAGCCTATCGATGGCGCGGTTATTGTCAGCGGCCTCTCGGCTGTGGCTGAGGGCGGAACCGGCATAATGCTTTGGACCTCTCGGATGATCGTTCCCTGCTGGTCTGTTTGGACTGCCCGCGCGCTCCAGCCCGTCAGCTTTGGCATTTGGATGCCCGATTGCTCGACCGTTGCAGGATTGAGCTTCGACATCGGGACCGCAGCTTCAAGTAGAATTCGAACCGCGGTCGGCGGGGCCAGTTGAGTGCGGTTTGCGTAGGTGATCTTGTTTGCGGCAGCGCCCAAGAGGACGGGCCACTCCGCAGGACGATGATCTCTCAAAGCGTCCACCACCTTCGGCCAAGTTCTGCTCAAGGCGGCCCGCGGCAGTTCGGGCAGGCTCACGGTCGGAGGGACCCGAGGCCGTCCGAAGGTCTCCCAGCCCATGGTACCTACAACATGGCGCAGCAGATCGGGAATGTCGCAAAGCTCCGCAGGGTTCGACAAGGTCGCAGCCGCCAAGCTCAGAAACGACAGCCGACCGGTCGGCGTCGAGAGCAGAAATTGGTTGATCGATTCGCCCATGAAGAAGATTTCATTTGATTTTGTCGTCGCATAGACGAGGTAGTCGCCAGGATTCTTGCCTTTGGGCAGAATCAACTCACGCCACACAGCGATTTGGGCAGCAAACCCGGCGCAGGCGCCCAGTGCGTTCAAGACCGACGGCACGGGCGAAGGCTCGTCCGGTGTGGCGCCGGCCTTGAATACGGCGCGAAGCAATTTTACGGTGGGGCCGTTCGAAAAATCGAAATCAGAATCGATCCTACTGTGGAATTCAGACTCGATTCTAGGCTGACGCCCTCGGATGAAAGAGATGATACTGGAGAACACCATTCGGGTCACTCCGGCTGAACGATTCTGGGTCAACTCTTGGCAAGACCGCCAAGCGTGAACACACAAATCAATGAACCATAGGTGATTCCTACGACGTATGATCCATCGCCATGGTGCCGCCGTCGACGAACAGATTCTCGCCGATGATGAACGAGGAATCGTCGCTTACCAGGAACAGGATCGCCTTGGCGGCCTCGTCGGGCTGGCCGGGGCGTTTGAGCATGTTCTCGACCGGACGGCTGGGATCGAACTCCTCGCGGCCGACCGGCGAGCCGATCTTGTTGGGAACGATGGCGTTGACGCGGATGTTGTGCGGCGCGAGCTGCAGCGCGAGCGCCCGGGTGAAATTCGCGATCGCGCCCTTGGCGGCCGAATACGCGATGGCGCGGCGGCGGCCCTGCCAGCCAGAGGTCGAGCCGACGTTGAGAATGTTGCCGCCACCGCCCTGCGCGACCATCTGATGCGCCACCTGCTTGGACATCAGGAACTGGCTCTTGAGGGTCACGTTCATGACCCGGTCCCAATCCTCCTCGGTGATCTCCAGGATGCTCTTGTTGTCGGAGACCGCCACGTTGTTGACCAGGATGTCGATGCGGCCGAAGCGCTTGACCACCGCCTCGACCAGCGCCTTGACCTCGCTCGCCTTCGACACGTCGGTGACAAAGGCCGCGGCCGAGCCGCCGGCGCTGTTGATCGCCGCGGCGGTGCGCTCGCCGCGCGCCCGATCCAGATCCACGACCGCGACCTTGGCGCCCTCGGCGGCGAACAGCTGGGCGACGGCTTCGCCGATATTGCGGCCGGCGCCGGTGACGACCGCGACCCTGTCCTTCAGCTTCATGGCTCGATCATCCCCCGGCACGGCCGCCCTGACAGGCGCCATTGGCTCCTTGATCGGGCCTCCTTACATGGGGGGACGGCCCCCGGCAACACGGGGCCGGTGCTCGCGCAGCCTGGCCGGACATGATAGGAAGCGGCCCCGGATCGAGAACCATGACCTCACCGCTCAAGACCATCGAAGGCACCGCCGACATCGCCGGGTTGATGCGCGAGCTCGGCCAGCAGGCCAGGCGCGCCGCGCGCGTGCTGGCGCTGGCGCCCGCGCAGCAGAAGAATGACGCGCTGGCCGCGATGGCAAAGGCCCTGCGGGCGGCCCAGAGCGACATCCTGGCCGCCAATGCCGAGGACCTCGCCGAGGCCAAGGCGGCGGGAGCGACGCCCGCCTTCCTGGACCGGCTGGCGCTCGACCCCAAGCGGGTCGCCGCGATGGCGGACGGCGTCGAGGTGGTGCGCGACCTCAAGGATCCGGTCGGCGCCGTCATGGAGAGCTGGACGCGGCCGAACGCAATGACCATCGAGCGCGTGCGGGTGCCGCTCGGCGTGGTCGGCATCATCTACGAGAGCCGGCCCAACGTCACCGCCGACGCCGGCGTGCTTTGCCTCAAGGCCGGCAATGCGGCGATCCTGCGCGGCGGGTCCGAGAGCCAGCGCTCCAATCGGGCGATCCACGCCGCGCTGACGCTAGGGCTGCGGCAGGCCGGCCTGCCGGAGGCCGCGATCGGACTGGTGCCGCTGCGCGACCGCGCCGCGGTCGGGCTGATGCTGGGAGGCCTCGACGGCTCAATCGACGTGATCGTGCCGCGCGGCGGCAAGGATCTGGTGGCTCGCGTGCAGGCGGAAGCGCGGGTGCCGGTGTTCGCGCACCTGGAAGGCGTCTGCCACGTCTATGTGGACCAGGCAGCGTCCCTCGACATGGCTAAGTCGATCGTGCTCAACGCCAAGATGCGGCGCACCGGCGTGTGCGGGGCGGCTGAAACCCTGCTGGTCGACCGCGCCTGCGCGGCGACCCATCTGGCGCCGCTGATCGATGTGCTGCTCGCCGCCGGCTGCGAGGTGCGCGGCGACCAGGCCGTGCAGGCGGTCGACCGGCGGGTGAAGCCGGCGAGCGACGCGGACTGGTTTACGGAATATCTCGACGCCATCATCGCCGCCAAGCTGGTGGACGGGGTGGCGGGCGCGATCGTCCATGTGGAACGCTACGGCTCGCACCACACCGACGCCATCGTCACCGCCGATGCGGCGGCGGCGGAGAAATTCCTGCGCGAGGTCGATTCGGCGATCGTGCTCCACAATGCCTCGACCCAGTTCGCCGACGGCGGCGAGTTCGGCTTCGGGGCGGAGATCGGGATTGCCACCGGCCGCTTCCATGCCCGCGGCCCGGTCGGGGTCGAGCAGCTCACCACCTTCAAATACCGCGTGCGCGGCTCCGGGCAGATCAGGCCGTGACCCAGCGCCGCGGTTGCGTCATTGGGCGCCGGCGTTGAGCACGCGCATGCCTCCGCATGAGCACGGCATGCGGATCGGTCTCTTCGGCGGCAGCTTCGACCCGCCGCATGCGGCGCATCGGGCCGCCTGCCTGATCGCCCTGAAACGGCTCGATCTCGACCGGGTGTGGTGGCTGGTCACGCCGGGCAACCCGCTCAAGGACAGCCGCGGCCTTGCGCCGCTGCCGGAGCGAATCGCGGCCGCCCGGGCGCTCGCACACCACCCGCGTATTTGTGTCACTGGCCTCGAGGCCGACATCGGGGCCCACTATACCCACGACACCCTGCGCTACCTGCTGGGCCGCTGCCCAGGCGTGCGCTTCGTCTGGATCATGGGTGCCGACAATCTGCGTAGTTTCCATCGCTGGCAGAAATGGCGCGACATCGCCTCCCTGGTACCGATTGCGGTGATCGACCGCCTGGGACCGAGCCTCTACGCCACCGCGAGCCTCGCCGGACAGGCTTTGGCCCGCTTTCGGCTGCCGGATTCGCAAGCCAGGGTGCTGGCGGACCGCCGTCCCCCGGCTTGGGTCTACCTCCATGGCCTCAAGTCACCGCTGTCATCGACCGCGTTGCGGGCGGCGCGCACACGGGACCGGTTGTAGGGGCGCCCCTCGTGGACGCCCACCCAGACGTTAGTGAAAAGGGTGGCCACGAGGGCCGCCCCTACGGCCGCCAAGTCATGAATGGGACGCCGAAGTCGCACATATTAGGGATTGCGGAACCGCCCGAGGTTGAAACCATTGACCCGCCGTGCCTATGTTAGGCGCGGCAATCGCCAGCGAAAGGAAAGGCCCCCTGCCCACATCTGCACTCTCCCGGACCCGCACCCGTCGCGCGCCCGTAAAAGCCTCCAAGGTGCGTCCTGACGCCAAGGAGACTCTTCGCCTCGTCCTCGCACGCATCGACGATTTGAAGGCTGAGGATACCGTCACCATCGATCTCACCGGCAAGACCTCGATTGCCGACGCCATGGTGGTGACCTCCGGCCGGTCGCATCGCCAGGTCGGCGCCATCGCGGATCACCTGCTCAAGGACCTGGCTGCGGCCGGCCTGAGTAATGTGCGGGTCGAGGGCATGCCGAACTGCGATTGGGTGCTGATCGACGCCGGCGACGTGATCGTGCACGTGTTCCGGCCGGAGGTGCGCACCTTCTACAATCTCGAGAACATGTGGGCGCCCGGCCAGGCGTTGCGCCGACAGGCCAATTGACGGCACGCCCGGCAGGCCGAGATGCGCATCCTGATCGCCGCGGTCGGCCGCTTGAAGCAGGGCCCGGAGCGGGAGCTGGCCGAGCGCTATCGCAAGCGGGCGGCCGATTTCGGCCGCAAGGTCGGCCTGCAGGCCTTCGACATCGTCGAGATCAAGGAGAGCCGGGCCGACAATCCCGAGCGGCGCATGCTGGAGGAATCGATCGCCATCGCCAATGTGATCCCGGAGCGCGCCGTCACGGTGATCCTGGACGAGCGCGGATCGGCCATGAACAGCGCAGCCTTCGCGGGCCGCCTGCAGGAGTGGCGGGCCGCCGAGAAGCCCGCTCTCGTTTTCGTCCTGGGGGGTGCCGACGGGCTGGCGCCGGGCCTGCGCGACAAGGCCGATCTGGCGCTCGCCTTCGGGGCCTTCACCTGGCCACACCAGCTGGTCCGGATCATGCTTTTGGAGCAGCTCTATCGCGCGGTGACGATTTTGGGCGGCCATCCCTACCACCGGGCGTGAGGGCACGACCGGAACTCACCTCGGCGGCCCTAATACGGGCGCGAATCGGAGTATCTAGTCGGGTCTTCAGGCAAGGGGTTGCAGGGGCCGGCATTTGATGCAGTCCGCGACTTACCGGGTTTTGGCCCGCGCGCTGCTGGCGGCGTTGGGGCTCGGGTTTGCCCTCGCGAATGCGGCCGCGCAGGCGCCGGCGCGGCAGAACGGGGAAATCCCCTATTTGCCGTTCCCGCCCGTCCACCCGGGGACGCCCGCGAAACCGCCAGCCGCGCCCGCCGGCAAGCCGCAACCCGATCTCGAGGCCCTGAAGAAGGACAGCCAGGATCTCGAGGCGATCCAGGCCGAGCAAAAAAAGGCGATCGAGGCCGAGGTCAAGCTCAAGCACGAGATCGAAGCGATCGGTGAGGACCGCCGGCAGCTCAATCAGCATCTGATCGACACCGCGGCGCGGATTCGCGCCGTGGAGACCGATGTGGCCGGCGCGCAGGACCGGCTGAAGCCCCTCGATCTGCGCGAGCAGACGTTGCGGCAATCGCTCGAGGAGCGGCGCGACGTCATGGCCGAGGTGCTGGCGGCCCTGCAGCGCATCGGCCGCCACCCGCCGCCGGCCCTCATGGTGACCGCACAGGATGCCCTGCAATCGCTGCGCTCCGCCTTGATGCTGGGGGCGGTGTTGCCCGAGATGCGGCATGAAGCCGATCTGCTGGTCGCCGATCTCGCCGAGCTGACGCGGCTGCGCGCGCAGATCGCCGGCGAACGCGACGGATTGGCGCGCGATCTCCTGTCGCTCGGCTTGGAGCAACAGCGCCTGGGCCTGTTGACCGAGCAGCGCCAGAAGCAGCAGGCCGAGACCGAGCAGGCCCTCGAGCAGGAACGCGCCCGCGCCGGCCAGCTGGCGCGCCAGGCCGACAACCTCAAGGACCTGATCGCCAAGCTCGAGCTCGGCCTGCCGCCGAAAGCAGGCGAAGGGCGCCCGGATTTCTCGGCGCTGAGCGATCCCGGCCGCCTGGCGCCTGCCGTCGCCTTCGCGTCCGCCAAGGGGCGGCTGCCGCTGCCGGTCAACGGCGCCAGAATCAAGGAGTTCGGCACCCCCGACGGATTAGGCGGCACCGAAAAAGGTCTGACGGTGGCGGCCCGTCCGGGCGCGCAGATCACCGCCCCTTGCGACGGCTGGGTGGTCTATGCTGGCCCGTTCCGCAATTACGGCCAACTCTTGATCCTCAATGCCGGCAGCGGCTATCATGTGCTATTGGCCGGGATGGACCGGATCTCAGTCGATCTGGGACAGTTTGTCGTGACGGGAGAGCCCGTCGCAGTGATGGGCGGTGGCGGGGGCCCAATGCCCGCTGCGCTGGCGGCCAGCTCCGGACAGGCCAGCTCGGCACAGTCTGTGCTTTACGTCGAGTTTCGCAAGGACGGGACACCCGTCGACCCCGGCCCATGGTGGGCAACCAGTAACGGCGAGAAGGTTCGCGGATGATGCGCAAGACTTCCCTTATTCTCCTTGGTGCGGCGGCAGGCGCGGCCCTGACGCTGATGACCACCCAGCCCCGCATCGTGTTCGACGGCGCGAAGGCGGCAGGCGCAGACACCTACAAGCAGCTCAGCCTGTTCGGCGACGTGTTCGAGCGGGTGCGCTCCGACTATGTGGAGAAGCCCGACGACGCCAAGCTGGTCGAGACGGCGATCAACGGCATGCTGACCGGGCTCGATCCACACTCGAGCTACATGGACGCCAAGAGCTTCCGCGACATGCAGGTGCAGACCCGCGGCGAATTCGGCGGGCTCGGCATCGAGGTCACCATGGAGGATGGCGTCATCAAGGTGGTGGCGCCGATCGACGAGACTCCGGCCGCCAAGGCCGGCGTGATGGCGAACGACTACATCACCCATATCGACGACGAGCCGGTGCAGGGCCTCACCCTCAACCAGGCGGTCGACAAGATGCGCGGCCCGGTGAACACCTCGATCAAGATCAGGATCATGCGCAAGGGCCAGGACAAGCCGGTCGAGATGACGCTGACCCGCGAGATCATCAAGGTGCTCTCGGTGCGCTCGCATTCGGAAGGCGACGACGTCGGCTATATCCGCATCACCCAGTTCACCGAGCAGACCACCGAGGGGCTGAAGAAGGCGATCGCCGACATCACCGCGCAGGACGGCGACAAGCTCAAGGGCTACATCGTCGACCTGCGCAACAACCCGGGCGGCCTGCTCGACCAGGCGATCTCGGTCTCCGATACGTTCCTGGAGAAGGGCGAGATCGTCTCGACCCGCGGCCGCAACGCCGACGAGACCCAGCGGTTCAGCGCCCGCCCCGGCGATCTCACCAAGAACAAGCCGGTGATCGTGCTGATCAACGGCGGCTCGGCCTCGGCCTCCGAGATCGTGGCCGGCGCCATGCAGGATCACAAGCGCGCCACCATCCTGGGCACGCGCTCGTTCGGCAAAGGCTCGGTGCAGACCATCATCCCGCTCGGCTCCGGCAACGGGGCGCTGCGGCTGACCACGGCGCGCTACTTCACGCCCTCGGGCCGCTCGATCCAGGCCAAGGGCATCGTGCCCGATATCGAGGTCCTGCAGGACGTGCCCGACGAGCTCAAGTTGCGCACCGACACCAAGGGCGAGGCGTCATTGCGCGGTCACCTCAAGGCGGAAGGCGACGAGGGAACCGGCTCGCAGGCCTATGTGCCGCCGGATGCGAAAGACGACAAGGCGCTCCATGCCGCGCTCGATCTCATCCGCGGCGTGCGGAAGAACGCGGCGTTCCCGCCCGATCCGAAGCTCGGGGTGCCGAACTGACGTTGAGAATATTTGCTTGATTGCACTCCGGGGCGGCCTTGCGGCCGCCCCGTTTGCTTGAGGCACACCAAACAAACGGCCGCCCACCGGGCGGCCGTTTGCATTCTGATGGCCGATCGATCCAATCGATCAGGTGTCTACCTGCTTACGAGCAAGGATGGCGCCTGCCGTCGAGGCTCAGATAAGTGCCTGACGTCGGATCGAAGGACTTGAAACGCTGCTCACACGAGGCCGGCTCGCCAGCGGACTTGCGCATGGAGGGATGGAAAACCGGATTGACCCCATCCGTCACGATGCCGCCGGCGCCTTCCTCCCGGAACCCGCCGTTTGGATCGGTGTCGGGAGCCGCCATTGCGGTGCCGATGGTGGCAAAGGCGAGGGCCGTCGCGAGAGCAATCTTGGTCAACATTTTTGATTCTCCATAGCTGCGTGGCTGCTGCCTTGATCAAGGCATTGTTGTAGGCAGCCTAAAAAATGGGAGTCCCCGGCAGCCCGGATAAGGGTCGAATGCCGTATCATTTGGACCCAAGCCATAACCTTCGCGTAAAGCCCGCGCTTGCACGGTAAACGAAGAGTTAACGACTGCGGATGCTAAATCTTCCAATGCTGAGTCTCCGGATGATTGATTCGCGAGGATGTCTTGACCGATGACCTGAGCGCTCCGCTCGGCCAGGGCGGCCGTGGCGGGAGCGATAAGAGCAAGAGATCCGACAAGTGGGCGGCCCTGGCCCCGTTCCTGGCGATGTGGGGGCTCGCCGGAGGGCTCGGCTGTTTCGCCCTGGTGGTCCTCGGCTGGGCCCTGTTTGCCGAAGCTCCCTTCGGCGGCGAGCCGATGGCGGTGGCGGGCGCGAATCTGCAGGTGAGCGCAGGCCCGGATACCAAGCCGGTCGAGGCGGGCCCGGGACACCCGGTCGAAGCCGAGCGCGAGCGGCCCAACCGCTATGACGGCCCGCCGCTCGCTGCGGGTCTGCCGGGCGTTCCGGCCGCTCCCGGCAATACGGTCACCATCATCGATGGCAGCAACGGCAAGCGTCAGGATGTGGTGATTCCGGGCCAAGGCGCCGATAAAGGCGCCGACAAATCCGCCGGCGACCAGCGCTTTGTGGAAGCCTCGCGCAGCGGTTCGATTCCCCGGATTGCGGCCGATGGCACGCGTCCGTCCGAGGCCTTCGCGCAGCCCGTCAAGGCCATGGCGGAGCGGCCGAACGCGCCGCGGATCGCCATCGTGGTGACCGGGCTCGGGATCAGCGCGCTCGGCACCAGCGATGCGCTCGCCAAGCTGCCGGGTCCGGTGACCCTGGGTTTTGCGCCCTACGGGGCCGATCTCGAACGCCTGGCGGCGCGGGCGCGCGACGCCGGGCACGAGCTGCTGGTGCAAGTCCCGATGGAGCCCTTCGACTATCCGGACAACGATCCCGGACCGCAAACCCTGCTGACATCGCTCAGCCCCAACCAGAACATCGACCGGCTGCATTGGTTGATGAGCAGGCTGCAGGGCTATGTGGGCATCGCCAACTACATGGGCGGCCGCTTCACGGCATCCGACGCCGCACTGGCGCCGGTGCTGCACGAAGCCGCCAAGCGCGGGCTGATCTATGTGGAGGACGGCAGCTCCGCGCGCAGCCTCGCGGGCCAGATCGCCAGCGCCAACAATCTGGCCTACGTCAAGGCGGATCTCACGATCGACGCGGTGCCCAACTCGGCCGAGATCGACCGTGCGCTGGCCCGCCTGGAGAAAACGGCACGCGAGCGCGGCTTCGCGGTCGGCACGGCGAATGCCCTGCCGGCCTCGATCGACCGCATCGCCGCCTGGGCCAAGGCGGCGGAAATCCGCGGCATCGCGCTGGTGCCGATCAGCGCGGTCGCGACCCGCAGCAAGTCGAGCTGACCCTACCAGCGGGTTCGCATTCACGCTGGTTTCCACCCCGCCATTCGCGCCTTTCGCGACGGCATGCCTTCCCTGAAATTGCTCCAGCGCGTAGGTTCGGCTCGTCTCTGGCCTCCGTTTTGAGTCCTCCGCCCATGCCGCGCGCCACCGACCTGCCCGATCGTCCCCTTCCCTATCGCGCCTGCGTGGGAATCATGGTGCTCAATCGCGCCGGTCGCGTCTTCATCGGCCGGCGCCGCAACGGGCCCGAGCATGTCGATGCGACCCACGCCTGGCAGATGCCGCAGGGCGGCGTCGATCCGGGCGAGGACACCTGGCGGGCGGCGCTGCGCGAGCTGCACGAGGAGACCAATATTCGCTCGGTGGAGCGGCTCGGCGAGATCGCGCAATGGCTGACCTACGACATCCCGAGCGAGATCATCGGCGCGGCCTGGAACGGCAAATATCGCGGCCAAACCCAGAAATGGTACGCCATGCGCTTCACCGGCGACGAGCGCGAGATCGACCCCGCGCATCCGCCCGGCGGCCACAAGCCGGAATTCCTCGACTGGCGGTGGGAGCCGATCGCCAACCTGCCGGCGCTCGTGATCCCGTTCAAGCGCAAGGTCTATGAGCAGGTGGTGGCGGAATTCAGCAGGTTCGCGCAAGTGTAGCTTGGTCGTGTGGCGGCGCCGCCGCTGACGGATTTCGATTTGAAAGTTAAGAGCGGGCATGATCGACCGATTGAGAATCTGGCTTCGGCTGGCCATTGAAGACGTCAGATTTCGCATTCGCGAGATCATGCGGCGCGGCTTGCGAAAGCTCATCGAGATCGCGATCACAGATCTCGATTTGATGGGCTCGTTTCGGGACGTCGCCTCCTCGGCGGCGTTTGAACGGGAGAATCTGGCGCAGGTGGCCCATTTCAAAGGTCGCGGCGACCTGTTTCGCTATGCGCTGGGCAGGGTCGGGAACGATGGCGGGCTTTTCCTCGAGTTCGGCGTCTACAAGGGAGATTCGATCAACCGGCTCGCCGCGCTCCGGCCCGGGGTGCGCTGGTATGGCTTCGATTCCTTCGTCGGGTTGCCGGAGGCTTGGACGCTGGGAGCGAGAGCCGGCGCGTTCAGCGTCGCCGGTAAGCTTCCGCCGGTTCGCGACAATGTCACGCTCATCACCGGGTTTTTCGATCAGACATTGGCGCCGTTCGCCGCCGCACATCGCGGATCGAAGGTCGCGTTCCTGCACATCGATTGCGATCTCTATAGCGCGACCAAGACGATCTTCGCAGAGCTCGGCGACATGCTGCAACCCGGCTGCATCGTGCTTTTCGACGAGCTCATCAACTACGCAGGCTGGCAGGACGGCGAATACAAGGCGCTGATCGAGTTCGCCCGCGAAAACAAGCGCTCGTTCGAATATATCGGATATGTGAGAACCGGGAGCCAGGTCGCGGTCCGGCTGCTCTAGAGCATGATCCCGAAAGGTCGCTGATCGGGAATTCGAAGCCTGGAATTCAGCAAGCGCGCCAGGCGCCCCCCGGCGCGCGCCAGCGATTGGCCCGCAATTCCCATCGGTCAGGCGCAGCCGCAGGGCCGGCAAAAGCACGCCGGTAAATCGATAGCTTCCTCGACAAAGCGCCGGTCCGCGCCCGGCATCATCGTACCTGCACACGGCGCTGGGGGAGGTCATCGAGCCTTCGCGCGATTGTCACCTGTGTGCCACGACCCCTGCCTCTAATCGCCAGCGCAGGCCCGCACGAAAATTCCACCACCCACCCCAGTCGATCTCATTTTTCCGACCCAAAGGAGCAAACCATGACGCGACGGTCATTTGCTTTGGGCGCCGCAGCCCCGTTGCTGCTCGGCGCCATGCTGACAATCGGCGGATCCGGAGCCGCGCAAGCCAATTGCGGGCTCCAGTCCGCCGACGGCAATATCAAGCACGTCATCCATATTCAGTTCGACAATGTGCATTTGCGGCGCGACAATCCCAACGTCCCTTCCGACCTCGAGCAGATTCCCAATCTGCTTAATTTCATGCGCGACAACGGCGTCGTCAGCGGCAATCATCACACGCCGCTGATCTCCCATACGGCGACCGACATTCTCACCATCCTGACGGGGACTTATGGCGACCGCATGGGTATTCCGGTGGCCAACAGCTACGGCTTCTTTCGGCCGGATGGCTCGGTCGGATTTGCCAGCTCATTCTCCTACTGGACCGGGCTCAGCCCCGACGGCAAGCCGCAGATGGTGAACGAGAACGGCAAGACCGCGCCGGCGCCCTGGGTGCCGTTCACCAAAGCGGGATGCGACGTCGGCGCCTTCTCGATCGCAAACCTGGAGTTCGAGAGCCTGCCCGGCGATGTGCGCACGGTCTTCGGCGTGGGCTCGCCGGAGGATGTATCGGTGTCGGCGGCGCTGGCGCTCCCGCGAACGCCCGCCAATGCGCCGGCGCGCCAGGCGCCCAATACCGATTATCTCGGCATCGCAATTCACTGCGCGCTCAACAGCCCGCTCTGCAACAATAGCCATGCCCGCAGCGACCTGCTGCCTGACGAGCCCGGCGGGTATGCCGGATTCAAGGCGCTCTATGGCAACGTGAACGTGGCCCCGGTGATCTGCCCGGCCGCCCCGAATGCCTGCACCCCGGGCGGCAACGTCAAGGATACCGACGGCAACGTCGTCGCCGACGCCTATGGGCGCCCCGGCTTCCCCAACATCTTCAGCCCCACGGCCGCGCAGTCGCTCGGCTACGCCGCCACCATGCTCGAGGCGGGTGTGCCGGTCGTCTACCTCTACGTTGCCGATGCGCACGACCGCAATCCGCTGCCGCTCGATCCCACCACGAACCTGCCGGGCGCGAACCATGCCTTCGGGGCGGGCGAAGCCGAATACGTGGCCCAGCTCAAGGCCTATGACGTGGCGTTCGGAAAATTCTTCGACCGGCTCAAGAGCGACGGGATCACCAAGGAGAACACGCTCTTCATCGTGACCGCCGACGAGAACGATCACTTCGTCGGCGGCGCGCCGAGCCCGGCCCATTGCGACGGCGTCAATGTGCCGTGCACCTATGCCGTGATCGGGGAGATCAACACCGTCCTCAATCGCCTGCTGATCACGCAGCGGCTCAACACGACGCCTTTCGACATCCACTCCGACGACGCCCCGACCTTCTACATCCACGGCAATCCGGCTCCGACCGATGCCGTGACCCGCACCATGGAGCACGACCTCGATGCGCTGCGGGTGGTCAATCCGATCACCGGCAATACCGATCGGTTGTCCGTGTTCCTGGCCGACCGCGCCGAGATGACGCTGCTCCATATGGTGACGTCGAGCGCGGCGCGGACGCCGAGCCTCACCATGTTCGGCGACCCGGATTACTTCAACACCGCGAACAGCAGCACGGCGGACTGCTCGCTGGCGCCGCCTTGCGTGTTCGTAGGCCCGGGCTTTGCGTGGAATCACGGCGACGTCCAGCAGGACATCACCCGCACCTGGATGGGAATCGCCGGTCCGGGCGTTCGGAAGCTGGGCCGCGACGACGAGGTGTTCTCAGATCACACGGACTTGCGGCCGACCATGCTGCGCCTGGTCGGGCTGAAGGACAGCTATGTGCATGACGGCCGCGTCCTGGTCGAGATCATGCACGAGGATGCGCTGCCGCGGTCGCTGCGCGAATCCAAGCAACGGTTCGTCGATCTCGCCAAGGTCTACAAGCAGCTCAACGCGCCGCTCGGCTCGGTAGGGGTGAACAGCCTCATCTTCGCCAACCGGTCGATCCTGAGCGACGACACCGCCTATGCCAAATTCCTTTCCGGGATTTCGGCCATAACCGGCGAGCGCGACACGCTGGCCGGGCAGATCGTGGGGCTGCTCGACGGGGCGGCGTTCGCAAACCAGGCGATCGGCGACCGGCAAGAGGACAGCCTGGTTCGAAGCGGGAACGCTCTCATCGACAAGGTCGAGGATTTGGCGGAGCGGGGCGACGGTCACTGACCGCCGGCCGTAACACGCAAAGGGCCCACCGGCACCGCCGGTGGGCTTTGATCCATTGATCGCTGCTCGCCTTTCACCGGTGCCGGGAGCTCCCATGCGGATCTTGTTGCATCATCTGGCTGGCGGGCGGGGCATGCCGGCGGTCGTGCTGGCGGCCCTTCTGTGCGGCATGCCGATGCCGGTGCAGGCCGAGGTCTCGATTGCCGGCGGACCGGCCGACATCCGGCTGGAAGCAAGCGATGCTTCGCTGGAAGAAATCCTGCTCGCGCTGCATGCGAGCTTCAAATTGCGGTACCACACGCTGGCAACGCTCGACGACGCGGTCTCCGGCAGCTATCACGGACCGCTTGCGCGCGTGGCCTCGCAGCTGCTCGACCGCTACGATTTCATGATGAAGGTCGCGGCCGAAAGCGTGGAGATATCCGTGTTCCGCCGGCACGCGCCGGCCGAAGCGCCAAACCCCACCAGCGCGGCCCGGCAACGGCCCACGGTCTTGCCGGTGCCTGCTGCCATGACCGCGCTCGAGGCATCTCAAACCGAGCGCAGATGAAGCCATAGGCTGACGGCAACCCGGCGCGCGGGCGATCGGCTCGGAACCAGTCCCAAATTCCACAGTCGTGGCGGCGGGATTGGAGCTGATCAAGTGGGGAGATTCGTTAACCGCAGCTGTGGATAAGCCGGATTCGGCTGTCTCCTTTGTGCAGCATCGCAAATATTCTTGCGTAGGAAGGCGCGGCGAAGCTCGGCGACGCGCACAGAGCGAAACTTTGCAACACGAGATTGCCGGACCGGCGAATTGGAGAGGATGTCGCAAAATGGGTATGTTTAAGCGAACGGTTCCCCGTCACTACATCCCTATTCATCCCGACAACATCGGGACGAAGGATTGGATTATCCTTTTGGAGGCCGGAACCATCGTCGGACGATCGCCGGAGAAACTCCGCGTCGCCGCGGCGACTTTAGAAAGAAAGATTGTCACGAAATACAATCTTTTTCTGAAAAAGAAGCACTTCTTGGTTTTGGAAGGGTATGATCCGCGAATTCACGCCCTGTATTTCTGTCCACAGTTGTACAAGTTGGATTCAGACAACAAACCAATCGCCCTAGACGGCGATGAAATCGGCAAGTTGCTTGCGCAGTCGGTCAGAGATGGGGTCGTAGTGAAGCGCCCGTGGTATGAGCCTTCGGAAACATTGCCGCAAGAGCCGATCGTTGCCGCTACGATGAACTCCAATTTTGAAAGCCTGGTCGTTGAGGAGTCTTCGGCCCTGAAATCGGCGGCATAGCCCCAACCGCCGTCGTTACGCAGCAAGGCTCCGGTAACGGCGCCTTGTTAGACAAAATGAGAAGGGTTCCGGAGGTTTTGCCAAGGCGTATGCTCATGTCGAACATCCTGAAGGACGCAGGTTCCAGTTCGATTTTCTGGATAGTCCTCGCTATAGTGCTGATTGTAGCCGTTGTCGGCTATATTGTGGCGCGGCGCGCCAATGCAGATCCTAGGTCCGTTGCAGAAACGGCGAAGGTAATTCAGGATTGGATTCCGACAGGTCGTATTGATTTTGCCGGTCCTTCGCTGGATGAAGGAGCCCCAGACGTTCCAGCGGCTTTTTATCTGCAGGCCGAAGACATCCGCCTTCTCATCAGTTTCAGTGGAATCGAACGCAAAGAAATTCGATGGCGAAAGGCGACGCTGAGCGAGGCAAAGCGAGTGGTGAATATATTTCATCGACAGATGGAAAAGAAGGCCAATTCGACTGCCGAGAACGCCACTCCGCCTGCGGCCGCCGCTAAAGAAAACGCCCCTGGCAACATGGGATGAGCGGGGCTCCGGCGATGCGGTACGGAAAAATCGTAAGCCCCCTGACCCCACCCTCTCCGCTGCGGGGCGACGGACTGAACCGCCGTGCCGGCCTCACAATTGAACGCCGTTTGGTGCGGGTCCCGCGGTACAATACGGCACCTCACGCGCCGAAGAGCTTCGCGTAGCGCGCCCTGATCTCCTCGCTCATTGTCTCGACCGCGGCGGCGTCCTCCCGCATGGTCTTGATCTCACGAAACGGCTTGCGCCCCGCCTTCTCCTTGACCAGCGGATGAAAGGAGCGCAGGCCGCCGAAATCGGACATCAGCTGCTGGCACTGCGCGGTGAAGCAGAAGCACTGGAACAACCGTGCCGCATTGGGATGCGGGGCGGCCGCGAACAGGCCGTTCGGACCCACCGCCAGGGGCGTGCCCTCGAGCGGATAGACGATCTCCACCGGGCCGCCGGACTCCTTGAGCTGGATCGTATTGTGCTCGTTGCCGTCGACCATCACGGCGCGCTCACCGAGCGCGAGCTTCTTGGACGGATCGGTGGCGGATTGCACCTGCATAACGCGCTGGCGGGCGAGCTTCTCGAAATAGACCCAGCCGAGATCGCGCGCCATCTCGTAGGTCGCGGTCATGATCGAGCCGCTGTAGCCGGGATGCGCCTTCACCATCCGGCCGGCCCATTTCGGATCGAGCAGGTCGGCGAAGCTCGTCGGCGCCTCTTGCGGTTTCACCAGATCGGTGTTGTAGCCGATCAGGTTGAGGCCGGCGCGGAAGCCCGCATACATGCCGTCCGGATCGCGGCGCTCGGCGGGGTAGTGCTTCGCCACATCCTCCGGCACGCAGGCGGCCAGCAGGCCGTCCCGTTTCCAGATGACGAAATGCGCGGCATCGGAGGAATTCACGACGTCGACCGCATGGATGCGGCTCGCATATTCCTGGCCGATGCGCTGGAACACCCGCTCGGCGCCGCTGCGCTCGACCCGGACCACGATGCCGGGAAAGCTCTCCTCGAACGTCCTGGCCAGGCGCTCGGAGACCGGCAGGTCGAGCGAGGTGTAATAGATCACCTGGCCCTCCCGCTTGGCGGCTGCGATCAACGCCGGGGTGATCGCGGTCGGCTCCGGGGCGGCCGCCCGCAGGGGTTCCGCAAAGACGGTTGCCGCCGCCGCCAGTGCGGTCTTGAGCACATCACGCCTTACCCAGGTCCGATCCGGCATGGGGCTCGCTGCCAATGTCTCGCGCGGCTGATGCGCGCTGATCCACCGGACAAAGCTACACCACTCGTGCGCCGACGCGGAAGAGGCCGCAACGGGGCCCTGACACCGGGAGCGGCGCCTGCCTAGTGCGACAGCGCCGCCTGCAGGGCCTTCAATTGATCGACCCGGTTGGCGAGTTGATCGCGCTGCCGGCCTTCGGTGGCGCCGGCGAGGCGCTCCTCGGTATCCGTGATCTCGCCGGCGAGCACCGCGGGATCGAAATCCGCGACCGGAACCGCCGTGTCGGCCAGCACGGTCAGGCCGGCCGGCCCGACCTCGGCAAAACCGCCATTGACCACCACGCGGAGATCGCCCTCCTCGCGAAACACCACGATGATCCCGGGCCGCAGCGCCGTCACCAGCGGGGCATGGCCGGCGAGCACGCCCATATCGCCCTCCGAGCCGGGCAGATCGACCTGGCCGACATCGCCGGCAAACAGGAGCCTCTCGGGGGAGACGAGATCGAAGTGGAAGGTGGCCATGGTTGTTCCCGTGAGTAGTGAATGGTGAGTAGTGAGTAGTGAGTAGTGAGTAGAAAGTTCTTGCTGTTCCCTACTCACCACTCACTACTCACCACTCCCGGTTTTGCCCGCTCACGCCGCTTCCGCGGCGAGCTTCTTGCCCTTCTCGACCGCCTGCTCGATGGTGCCCACCATGTAGAAGGCATTCTCCGGGAGGTGATCGTATTTGCCTTCGCACAGGCCCTGGAAGCCGCGGATGGTGTCGGCGAGATCGACGAAAACGCCGGGCGAGCCGGTGAACACCTCGGCGACATGGAACGGCTGCGACAGGAAGCGCTCGATCTTGCGGGCGCGC
>DASYFD010000244.1:0-7328 GCA_036498625.1 Xanthobacteraceae bacterium
CCCGCCCGGCCAGCAACTGGGTGAAGCCTTCTTCAACCAGCTCAGCGCCAGCGAGAATTGGGGCGCGCAGTTCGCCAACAAGATCTCGGTGAAATGCCCGTGAGTTTCGTGGCCGGGGGGCGCACGAGTCACGTCGCAAAATTCGGGCTTTGGGTGCTGGCGATCCTGCTCTTCGCCGCGCTCCTCGACGATGCCTTCGCGCAATTCGGCGGTCCTCGCCCCAACGCCTCGCCGGTCCCGGTCGGTGGCGTGGTGGGCTGGCTGTTCGCCAAGCAGGCCGAGTTCTACCGGCAGTTCTCCGGCCTCATCCGCGCCTCCAAGTCGGACGGCACCGCCGCCTGGAGCCTGATGGGTCTGTCGTTTCTGTACGGCATCTTCCACGCCGCCGGCCCCGGCCACGGCAAGGCGGTGATCTCCTCCTATCTGGTGGCCAATGAAGAGACCTGGGTGCGCGGCGTCGTGCTGTCGTTCCTCTCCGCCATCATGCAGGCGATCGTCGCCGTCACCGTCGTCGGCATCGCCGCCGTGCTGCTGCACGCGACCGCCTCGACCATGAACAGCGCGGTGAACTGGATCGAGACCGTGAGCTATGCGCTCATCATCGTGGTCGGCGCGCGCCTGTTGTGGGTGAAGGGACGCGCCTTCATCGCGGCGTTGCGCGATCTCGGCCGCCCGATCGCCGCAGTCGGGGCCGCGGTGACGCCGGCCCAGGCGGCGCATGATCACGCGCATCACGACCACGCTCACCACGATCACGGGCATGATCACGCTCACCACGATCACGCTCACCACGATCATGTGCACGACGAGCATTGCGATCATCACGATCATGCCCATGCGGCCGCGCCCGGGCACGATGCGCACCACGACCACCATGACCATGACCACGCGCACCATGACCACGACCACGACGATGCCTCGGCGTGGGGGCATGCGCATGCGCCCGAGCCGCAGGAGCTCGCCGGACCCGGCGGCTGGCGGCGCGGCCTGACCGCCATCGTGGCAGTGGGGTTGCGGCCGTGCTCGGGCGCCATCCTGGTGCTGGTGTTCGCGCTCGCCCAGGGCCTGTTCTGGGTGGGGGTGGCATCGACCTTCGTGATGGGGCTCGGCACCTTCATCACGGTGGCGGTGATCGCCACCATTGCGGTCGGCGCAAGGGCCTGGGCCCAGCGGATCGCCGGCGCGCGCTCCAGCTACGGAACCTTGGCGATGCGCGGTATCGAGGCCGGTGCCGCCCTGGTCATCATGGGATTCGGGGCGCTGCTGCTCGGCGGTTACATCGTGAACGAGCGGATGGTAGGCTTCTAGACGGAGCCTGAACCGGCGCCGACCGGGCCCGTCATCGCGGCCGGCGTTCTCCCTGCGCACGGGGTTCAGCCATGGCAAATCAACTGACCACAGGCTGTTGCGTGGTAGGGGGTGGCCCTGCCGGAATGATGCTCGGTTTCCTCCTGGCGCGCGCCGGCGTCGACGTCGTGGTCCTGGAGAAGCACGCCGATTTTTTGCGCGACTTTCGCGGCGACACCATCCATCCCTCCACCCTCGAGCTGATGCACGAGCTTGGTATTCTGTCCGATTTCCTGGCGCTGCCGCACCAGGAGGTGCGCGAGCTCAAGGCCCGGTTCGGCGGCATGGAATTGACCTTCGCGGATTTCACCCATCTGCCGACCCGATGCAAATTCATCGCGCTGATGCCGCAGTGGGATTTCCTGAACTTCCTGCGCGAGCGGGGCGCCC
This sequence comes from Xanthobacteraceae bacterium, assembly GCA_036498625.1. GTDB lineage: Bacteria > Pseudomonadota > Alphaproteobacteria > Rhizobiales > Xanthobacteraceae > VAZQ01. The sequence goes on from DASYFD010000244.1 coordinate 1,738, forward strand.
GCTATCCGGGCTTTCACGTCCTGATGCAGACGGCCGCGACCGACCTGATCGAGGAGGCGGGTGCCGTGGTCGGGGTGCGGGCCGATGCGCCCGAGGGTACGCTCGAGGTGCGAGCCGCGCTGGTGGTCGGCTGCGACGGCCGCCATTCGGTGGTGCGCCAGAAGGCCGGGCTCGAGGTGGAGAGCTTCGGCGCCCCGATGGATGTGTTGTGGTTTCGGGTGCGCCGCAAGCCGGATGATCCCGACGACACCATGGGGGTGTTCGAAGCCGGCCACATTTTCGTAGTCATCAACCGCGGCGACTACTGGCAGTGCGGCTATGTGATCCCGAAAGGCTCGTTCGAGGCGGTGCGGCGCGCCGGCCTGACGCAATTTCAGGTGCAACTGGCGCGCACGATGCCGTTGTTCGCGGATCGGGCAGGCGAGCTCGCCGACTGGAACGAGATCAAGCTGCTCACCGTCGCGGTCGACCGGCTGAAACGCTGGTACCGCCGCGGCCTCATCTGCATCGGCGACGCCGCGCACACGATGTCGCCGGTCGGTGGCGTCGGCATCAATCTCGCCGTGCAGGACGCGGTCGCAGCCGCCAATATCCTGGCGCAGCCGCTGCTGGAGGGCGGCATCGGCGAGGAGGTATTGCGGCGGGTGCAGGAGCGGCGCGAATTTCCGACCCGCGTGATCCAGCGCGTGCAGGTGCTGGTCCAGGAACGGGTGATCACCGGCGTGCTCGGCAACCGCGACAAGCTCGAGCCGCCATTCCTTGTGAAGCTGCTGCGGGCCATGCCCATCCTGTGCCGCATCCCGGCCCGGATCGTGGGCATCGGCGTCCGGCCCGAGCACATCCGCACCCCGGAGGCGGGCCGGCGCGAGGACCCCCGGCGCGGTATTCCGGTAAGTCAAGTGTGGTAGAAAAAGCACACGCGGCGGAATTGTGCTGGCGAGCATCGATCGGGAACAAACTTTAAACGCCTGGGGCTGTTACCTTCCCGGAAATGCAAACGAGGAGGGGTTTCAAAATGAAACGCTTGATGCTCACCGGGATGGCGTTCGCTGCGCTGATCGTTAGCCCCGCCCTGGCGGCGGATCTGAAGCCCGCGCCCAGGCCCGTCTACACCAAGGCTCCGGTCATGGCGCCGGTCTTCAGCTGGACCGGCCTCTATGTCGGTCTCAACGGCGGCTACAGCTGGGGACGAGCGAGCGACGATTTCACGATCATCGGTATTCCGGCCGGCTCATCGTCTCCCAACATGGACGGTTGGGTCGGGGGCGGCCAGATCGGCTACAACTGGCAAACCGGAACATTCGTGCTCGGCCTGGAGGCCGATATCCAGGCGACCGGCCAGAAGGGCACGTTCGACTTCGCCACGGGGACGGTGTGTCCGCCACCCGGCGCTGCGGCGCTTCCGTGCGCCACCGGCGCCGGAAGCCTCGAGCAGAAGCTGCCCTGGTTCGGCACCTTCCGGGGCCGCCTCGGCTTCACGCCGACGCCCACGTGGCTGCTCTATGTGACCGGCGGGCTCGCCTACGGCGAGGTGGATACCAACGCCACGTTCGTGAACACGGTCGCCTTCTTGGGCGGACCAGTGGTCGGGGCGACCGCCGTGTCCGCAAGCTCGAACACCACCAGGACCGGCTGGGTCATCGGGGCGGGCGCCGAATGGGCAATCTACGGTCCGTGGAGCGCGAAGTTCGAATACCTCTACATGGACCTCGGCACGGTCAATAGCGGCTTCGCGGTCCCGGCTCCGTTCACGCTCGTCAATACCAGCAGCCGGATCACCGACAACATCGTGCGCGTCGGCATAAACTATCGGTTCGGCGGCGCCATGATGGGCGGGTACTGATCGGGGACCGCCAAATCCGGGACGGCCTTTCAGCGATCGGGCTCAGTTCGACCTGAGCTCGATTGGAGGCCGTTCAGCTGTTGAAATCCTCATCGGCGAGCGCGATCGGTTGGCGATGGGATGTGCGTTGTGCAGCACGCCCCCAGGCGTCTCGATAATTGCGCAAGCGCCTCGCCACTGGCGATACTCTTTTCGGCGACCAGGCGTTCGTGCATTCGATCGCCTTCAGATCGGCTCCAGATAGGGCTCGAACGCCTCGATCGAGACCTGCAGGCCCGGATCGCAATTCTCGCCCCACAATTCGCGGCCCTCGAACCGCAGCGTATAGAGCCATTGCGGATTTTCCCCCTGGCCGATCGCGACCGAGTCCGGAAACACATGGCAGCCGCGCACGCATTCGATGGTGCCGATGCGGCCGCGGGCATAACGCGGCAGGCGGGTATGGGTCACCGGATTGAGATTGCGGGTGCGCACGTGGTCGCCTGCCTTGAAGCGTGCCGGCGCCCCGGGATCGCGCCCGTAGGATCCGCGGGTCAGGGCCGCCGCCACGTCGGCGGCCTTGAGCTTGCGCACCGGCTTGCCCGGCCGCAGCGCATGGCCGGCCTTGAGCTCGTCGGCATCGACCAGGGCGCGCTCGAGCAGGAGCTGCTCGAGCCGCAGCAGCCACTTCGCATAGTAGGAGCGCGTGAGATAGACGTCGGCAGGCAGCACCTCGATGGCGGCCCGCGACATGTCGATGTTCCACAAGCGGGCCTGGCCCATGGCCCGGTTGAGCGCCAGCACCCGCGCCTCCCAATCGGCATGAAAGACCGGCTCGTTGCGCTCCGGCGCGACCGGGCCGAAGCCTTGCATCCCGCCCATGTCGTGAATGCCGTTCATGACGCGATCCCGCCGGCGGGCTTGGCCAAGCCGGCGCCGATCATGCAGTCGCGGGTGACGAGGCTCGCCAGTTGCTCTTCGCTCCAGCCTTCCGTTCCGCCCGGTCGCAGCGGCAGCACCATGAAGCGCGTCTCGGCGGTCGAATCCCAGACCCGGATTTCGGTCGCGGCCGGCAGGTTCACGCCGAAATCCGCCAGCACCCCGCGCGGATCGATCACCGCGCGCGAACGATAGGGTGCCGATTTGTACCAGGTCGGCGGCAGGCCGAGCACTTCCCACGGATAGCAGGAGCAGAGCGTGCATACGATCATGTTGTGGCGCTGCGGCGTGTTCTCGACCGCCACCAGGTGATCGCCCACCCGGCTGGCGAAGCCGAGCGAGCCCACCGCCGCGGTGGCGTCCTGCAGCAGCGCGCGCTTGAAGGCCGGATCCGCCCAGGCCTTGGCGACCGCGCGGGCGCCGTTGTGCGGGCCGATCCGGGTCTCATAGGCCTCGACGATGAGGTCGAGCGCGGCCGGATCCACATAGCCTTTTTCGGTCAGGATCGATTCCAGGGCCCGCACCCGCAGCTGCATCTCGGACAGCTCAGAGCCGTGTGAATGCGCGCTGTGCGCGTGATGTTGATGGTCACCGTCATTGTGATCATCACGGTGCTGATGCTCGTCCTGGTCCTGCGACATGAAACGTCTCCGGCAGTGTGGAGGCACTATCTCTCCGTGCACCTTCCAAGTCGAGGGCCTGCCGGGGAGCAGAGCCGGCTCGACCGGGTGCTGCCGCCCGGGTTAGATATCGTCATGGCCGAAATCCTTCCTGCCATCTTCTTCGGGCACGGCAATCCCATGAACGCCCTGCTCGTCAACAGCTATACGGCGGGCTGGCGGCGCATCGGGCAGGCGGTGCGCCGGCCGCGGGCCGTGCTGTCGATTTCCGCGCACTGGTTCGTGCCGGAGGTCGGCGTCACCATCAATACGGCGCCGAAGACGATCCATGATTTCGGTGGATTTCCACGCGAGCTGTTCCAGGTGCAATACCCGGCGCCCGGCGATCCGGCATTGGCGCGCCGCGTGCAGGCGCTGCTGGCGCCCTTGCCGGTGAAGCTCGACGAGTCGTGGGGATTGGACCACGGAACCTGGTCGGTGCTGGCACATGTTTATCCGGAGGCCGATGTTCCGGTGGTCCAGCTCAGCATCAACGAGACGCGTCCGGCCGCCTTCCATTTCGAGATCGGCAAGCGGCTCGCGCCCCTGCGCGACGAAGGCGTGCTGATCGTCGGCAGCGGCAATCTGGTGCATAATCTCCACACCTATGCGTGGGGCCGGCATTTGCCGGACCCGTATGACTGGGCAACCCGGTTCGAGCAGACCGCACGCGCCATGATGGTGGCGGGCGAGGTCCAACCGCTCATCGACTATGAAACGCTCGGGCGCGACGCCATGCTCTCGATTCCGACGCCCGATCACTATCTGCCCTTGTTGTATGTGCTGGCGACCCGGCAGCAGGGCGAGGCCATCAGCTTTCCGGTCGAAGGCATCGACGGCGGCTCGATCTCGATGCTGAGCGTGCGGGTCGGATAGCTTTATTCGGTCGGCGCGGCCGCGGACGCCATTGGGGTGCGGGCCAGGTAGACGGTCTGGGTGAAGGGCTGGTCCTGCAGCGGATTGTGAAACGTCACCGGCTCGGCGCGCGCCTCGGCAAAGCAATCGCGCAGCCGCGCCGTGAACGTTTCGTCCGGAAGCGCATTGGACCACAGGCCGAACACGCCGCCCGGACGAAGCTTCGCGGCCAGCCGGCGCAGGCCCGCGGGCTGATAGAACCCGGCATGGCGCGGATCGAGCAGACCATCAGGCGAATGATCGATGTCGACCAGCACCGCGTCGAAGCGGCGGCCGGGTGCCTGCGGATCGAAGCCTGCGTCGGCGGCTGCCAGCGCGAAGAAGTCGCCATGGACAAGACGGCAGCGCGGGTCGCCGGCGAGCGCCGCGCCGAGCGGCACCAATCCGCGCCGGTGCCAATCGATGACGGCGGGGAGCGTCTCGACCACCACCAGCGATCCGACCTGGGCATTCTCCAGCACGGCAGTGGCGGTGTACCCGAGGCCGAGCCCGCCGACCACGACGTCGAGATGGCGGTCATCGAGCGCCCCCGGGTCGAGCGCCCCCAATCCCAGCCGGGCGAGCGCGATCTCGGAGGCCGTGAACAGGCTCGACATCAGGAAGTCTTCGCCGAGCTTGATCTCGAAGACGTCGACCCCGAGGCGCAGCTCGCGGCGGCGGCGCAGGCTCAGCGGCCCGATCGGCGTCTCCCGGTAGTCGAGCTCCTCGAACAGCGCGCTCATGAGCTTTTCTTTCCCGATCCGCGGCCGGCCCGGGTCGCGATCCACACGACGTACCGCGCCCCGCGCGTTCCGTTGCCACGCACCGCAACTTCGTCCACGTCGAAACCCGTTCGGCCGAGCCGGCGCGCGAAATCGGCATCCGGCCCCGATGACCATACCGCCAGCACGCCGCCGGGGCGTAGCGCGGCGTGGGCGGCGCTCAATCCCGCGAGATCGTAGAGCCCGTCATTGGCGGCGCGGCTCAATCCCTGCGGACCGTTGTCGACATCGAGCAGGATGGCGTCGAACGCCGAGCGCTCATGCCGGATCAATTCGCCGACGTCGGCTTCGTGCAGCCGCACCCGCGCATCCCTTAAGGCTTCGCCGAACAGCTCCGCCATCGGGCCGCGCGCCCAGGCCGCCACCGCCGGCACCAGCTCGGCGACCGTGAGCCGGGCTTCGCCTCCGAGCGCCGCCAGCGCGGCCCGCAGCGTGAAGCCCATGCCCAATCCACCGATCAATATCCGCGGCCGGTCGCGGGCGCGAATTCTCTCG
>DASYFD010000245.1:0-9013 GCA_036498625.1 Xanthobacteraceae bacterium
ATACGGGCTGCGCGACTACCGGGGCGGCGGGCGCCAGTCGGCGCGCGAGACCGCCATGCGGGTCGCGGCCGGCGCCATCGCCCGCAAGATCGTCCCGGCCATGCGGGTGCGCGCCGCCCTGGTCCAGATGGGCGAGCACGCAATCGACCGCGCCAACTGGGACTGGGACGAGGTCGACCGCAATCCGTTCTTCTGCCCGGATGCCAAGCGGGCGGCGTTCTACGCCGACTATCTCGACGGCGTGCGCAAGGCCGGCTCGTCGGTTGGCGCCGTCATCGAGGTGGTGGCGGAGGGGGTGCCGGCCGGTCTCGGCGCGCCGGTCTACGGCAAGCTCGACGGCGATCTCGCCGCCGCCCTCATGGGTATCAATGCGGTCAAGGGCGTCGAGATCGGCGCCGGCTTTCGGGCCGCCGCCCTGTCCGGGGAGGAGAACGGGGACGAAATTCGCATCGGTCCCGATGGCAAGCCGGTGTTCCTGAGCAACAATGCGGGCGGCATCCTGGGCGGCATCTCGACCGGGCAGCCGTTGGTGGCGCGTTTTGCCGTCAAGCCGACCTCCTCGATCCTGACGCCACGCCGCACCGTCGATCGCTTCGGGAACGAGACCGAGATCAGCACCAAGGGTCGCCACGATCCTTGCGTGGGCATCCGGGCGGTGCCGATCGGCGAGGCCATGGTGGCGTGCGTGGTCGCCGATCACTATCTGCGTCAGCGCGGGCAGGTCGGCGAACCCCCGCCGTGGCCCCTCACACCAGCGGGCGGTCGATAGTCATGGCAGATCTGAACGATGTTCGGGCGCGGGTGGAAGCCGTTGTGGCGGCCTTCGCCAGGGGCGAGATCGTCGTGGTCTCGGACGACGACGATCGCGAGAATGAAGGCGATCTGTTCGTGGCAGCCTCGCTGTGCACGCCCGAGAAGATGGCTTTCATCATTCGCAATACCTCGGGCATCGTGTGCGCGCCGCTGGCGCCCGAGGAAGCCAAGCGCCTGCATCTCGATCCCATGGTGGCGCTCAACGACGCGCCGCTCGGAACCGCCTTCACGGTCTCGGTCGACGTGCGCCACGGCCTGACCACCGGCATCTCGGCCGAGGAGCGCAGCAATACGGTGCGCGCGCTCGCCAACGGCAACAACGGCGCCGCCGATTTCGTGCGGCCCGGCCACGTGTTTCCCCTGGTCGCCAAGGACGGCGGCGTGCTGATGCGCTCCGGCCACACGGAAGCCTGCGTCGATCTCTGCCGCCTCGCCGGCCTGGCGCCGGTCGGCGTTCTGGCCGAGCTGATGAATGACGACGGCACCGTGCTGCGCGGCGCCGGCGTAACCGAATTCGCCAAGCGCCACGGCCTGCAATGCCTCTCGATCGCCGATCTCATCGCCCACCGGCAGGCGCGCGACAAGCTGGTCAAGCGGGTGGCCGAGTTCCAGGTCGAGAGCGAGATCGGCACGCTCGCCGGCTATTCCTATGTCACGCCGTTCGACCAGGTCCATCACATGGCCTTCGTGTATGGCCGCATCGGCGACGGCAAGAACATGCTGGCGCGGCTGCACCGGGCCGACGTCATCAGCGAGGTGTTCGGCGGCGCCAAGCCGATCCACGCCGCCCTGGCGCGCTTCAAGGCCGAAGGCCGCGGCGTGCTGGTGTTCCTGCGCGACGGTGCCGCCGGGGTGCCGGCGAGCGCCATCCCGCAGCCGGGCGGGACCGCCTCGGAGGCGGCGCGCACGCGCCAGTGGCGCGAGATCGGTCTCGGCGCCCAGATTCTCAAGGACCTCGGCATTTCCTCGATCCGTCTCCTGGCCGGCAGCAAATGGAACTATGTCGGCCTCGGCGGCTTCGGGATCGAAATTTTGTCGACTGACGGCCTCGAGGGCTAGGCATCAATTTGGCTCTTGCTGCTGCTTCCACTCGCCCCGCGTCCGTGCCAGCATGGCGCCCCTGACGAGGGGAGGCTCGCGATGCGCGATCGTGTCTCGAAGTTTGCCATCATCGTTGCGCTGGCGGCCGGCGCGGCCGGCATGGCGTTGTGGAGCCACAGCGGCGGAGCGGCGCCGTTCCGGCTTGCCGACACCCGGCCCAATGCGGTCGCGGTCGATGTCGAGCTCGTGCTGGCGGTCGACGTGTCCTACTCGATGGACCCGGACGAGCAGGCGCTGCAGCGCGAAGGCTATGTGACCGGCATCACCTCGCGCGAGTTCATGCAGGCGCTGCAGCAGGGCATGAACGGCAAGGTCGCCCTCACCTATGTGGAGTGGGCCGGCCCCACCGACCAGACGATCCTCATTCCCTGGCGGCTGATCGACGGGCCGCAATCGGCCGCCGCGGTGGCGAAGGAAATCTCCGCCGCGCGCTACCGGCGGGCCGCCCGCACCTCGATCTCGGGTGCGCTCAGCTTCGCCAAGCCGCTGTTCGCGACCAGCGGCTATCGCGGCATCCGCCGCGTCATCGACGTTTCGGGCGACGGCACCAACAACAGCGGCGAGCGCATCGTGCCGGTGCGCGACGAGGTGATCGAAGCCGGCATCACCATCAATGGCCTCCCGATCCTGCTCAAGCGGCCGACCCCCGGCTCCATGGATATCGAGAATCTCGACGTCTACTACGAAGACTGCGTGATCGGCGGGCCCGGCTCATTCGTGATCCCGATCCACGAGCGCGAGCAGTTCAAGACCGCGACCCGCAGCAAGCTGGTGCTCGAGATCGCCGGCCGCACGCCCGCGCCGCGGGTCATTCCGGCCGCCGCCAGCGCACCGCGGATCTCCTGCACCATCGGCGAGCGCATGTGGCGCGAACGCTGGGGGGATTGAAGTTGTTGTTGTAGGATGGGTTGAGTTCATAAGGGCGTTCACGCCCGTCTTCGCGGGCTATGCGAAACCCATCCTGGGCGATTGATGGGTTTCGCACGCCATGCCGAGCCAAGCGTAGGCACCTCACACGCTCAACCCATCCTACCGCTCGAACTTCCCCACCAGCTCCACGTGAGCCGAATAGAGGAACTGGTCGACCGGCGTCACCCGCGTGAGCCGATAGCCGCCGGCCGCCAGTGCTCCGGCGTCGCGGGCGAACGTCACGGCATTGCACGATACCGCGACCACGATCGGCACGGCGCTTGCGGCGAGCGCGCGTGCCTGCGCCTCGGCGCCCTGGCGCGGCGGATCGAACACCACGGCATCGAGGCGCGCCAGCTCCTTGGCGACGAGCGGGCGCGCGAACAGGTCGCGCCGTTCCGTCGTGATCGGCTTGAGGCGCGGCGTCTTGGCGGCCTCCTGCAGTGCCGCGACTGCCTCCTGATCCTGCTCGGCGGCCACGACCTTGGCGCGTTCCGCCAGCCGCAGCGCGAACGGCCCGACGCCGGCGAACAGATCGGCCACGCTTCTTGCCGCCCCGCAATGGTCCAGCACCAGCGCCGCCAGGGCGGCCTCGCCGGCGGCGGTGGCCTGCAGGAAGGCGCCCGGCGGTAGCACCACGCGGGCGCTTCCCATGGTCACGGTCGGCAGCGCCCGCTGCGCCACAGTCTCGCCGTGCCGGGTCAATCGCGCCAGCCGATGGGTTTCGGCGAGCCGCGCCAGCTGCGTCATGCGGGCTGACGAGAGCGGCCCCGAGCCGCGCACGTCGATGTCGAGCCCCGCTTCTGTCGCGGTCGCCTGGATGTCGAGCGGCTTGCGTTCGGCGGCGAGCGCCTCGGCGATCGCCCAGGCGGCCTCGATGGCGCCCTTGAGCGAGGGCGCCAGCACCGGACAATGATCGATCGCCACCACATGATGCGCCCGCAGCGCCGCGAACCCGACCTCGAGCACGTCACGCGCGCGCCGCCAGGCGTGGAACACGGCGCGGCGGCGGCCTTCGCCATGGGCGTCGATCAGCGGATCGACCAGCTCCCCCGCATTGTCAAATCCCGCTTGTGCGAGCGCCTCCACAACGAGGCCGCGCTTCCAATCGCGGTAGGGCGCGGGCGCCCAATGCTGCAGGGCGCAGCCGCCGCAGGTTCCGAAATGCGGGCAGATGGCGGCGATGCGCTGCGGGCTCGCGACCTCGATCTTGAGGAGATGGCGGCGGTCGGGATGACCGGGCCATGGATCGACCTCGGCGGTCTCGCCCGGCAGCGTATACGGCACATAGAGCGAGCCCGCCGGCGTCTGCGCGATGCCGTCGCCGCGCCGCCCGACGCGCGCGATGTCGAGCCGTTCAATCATGCGCGGCGCCGAGCAGAAATTCGCGATTGCCGTCGCGCCCGAGGATCGGGGAGGGGATGAGGCCGTGAACGCGCCAGCCGAGCCTGGTAACGGTGTCCGCCACTTCCGCGCCGACCGCGGCGTGGATCTCGGCATCCCGGATGACACCCTTCTTGCCGTGGCCGCGGCCGGCTTCGAACTGCGGCTTGACCAGCGCGATGAGCCGGGCCGGCGGCCGCGCCAGCGCGAGCGCCGCCGGCAGCACGAGCTCGAGCGAGATGAAGCTCACGTCGATGACCGCGAAGCTGGGCAGCGGCACGAGCCGGTTCGCCGTGAGCGTCCGGATGTCGGTGCTCTCCAGCACCACGACCTCGTTACGGGCGCGCAGCTTGCGATGCAATTGGTCGTGCCCGACATCGACCGCGTAGACGCGCGCGGCGCCGCGGGCGAGCAGCGCGTCGGTGAAGCCGCCGGTCGAGGCCCCGACATCGAGACAGATCTGGCCGGCCGGATCGAAGCCGAAGTGGTCGAGCGCGGCCATGAGCTTCACGCCGCCACGCGACACGAACGGATGCGCCGGCTCGGCCTGCAGCACGGCGTCGGCCGGCAGCTCCAGGGATGCCTTGGTGACCGGCACCGCATTGGCCACCACCAGCCCGGCCTCGATCGCGGCCTGCGCCTGCGCGCGGCTTTCGAACAGGCCGCGCTCGACCAGCAGGCGATCGATGCGCACGCGCTCCGGCATGGGTTTTTTCCTGGGTGGGTGCTCGGGCCTCATGGGGCTGAACTAGCAATATGCCGGCCCCGGCGCGAGGGCCCCCGGATGGTAAATGGCTCGCTAACCCTGCCATGAACGAAGAGGTAAGCAAGGGCGGCTACATTTCCGGACGGCGCGCCCGAACGCGCTCGCTTGAACCTTGAGGCCTGCGATGACGGAACGTCGGTCAGCTTCGCGCAAGAAGTCCTTTCTGCAGGGTCGCATCTTCTTCAACCATCGGCGTACCAGCGTCGATTGCCTGATCCGCGATTTCTGCGAGCATGGCGCCAGGCTGGCGTTCTCCAGCATGACCGCCACCCCGGACGTGGTGGAGCTCTACGTCCCCAACAAGGACGAGAGCTACCGGGCCAAGGTCCAATGGCGCAATGCCAACGAGATCGGGGTCGGCTTCGACTGCGTGGAGGCGGCGCCGCCGCTTGCCCCGGCCGCCCCGGCCGATTGGTCGGCCCGCATTCACAAGCTCGAGCACGCGCTCTTGTTGCTGCAACGCAAGTTCAACGAGCTGCAGACGGCGGTGCGGCAGATCCAGGGGGCTGACTAGCGTTCCTTGACGCTTGATCCCTCAAAGCCGGTTCGTGTCCCGGACGCGGTGCAGCGCGCAGCTCTTGCGGAGCGGTGCTCCGCTGATCCGGGACCGTTCCAGACTCCAGCGTTTGGAACGGTCCCGGGTCTGCAGCGCACCACTAAGAAGTGCTGCGCTGCGCCCGGGACAAGTGCGAGGCGAGCGTCAGAATCACAACACTAGCGTTCGCATCACTCCGGCAACGGGATGAACTCCGCCTCGTCGCCCGGCACCGTGTCGAAGCGGCCGAGCTTCCAGTCGGCCTTGGCCTGCTCGATGCGCTCCTTGCGCGAGGACACGAAGTTCCACCAGATGTGGCGCGGTCCATCCATGGCGGCGCCGCCGACCAGCACGACACGCGCCTCGCTCGCCGCCGTCACCGTCATGGCGTCGCCGGGCCGGAATATGAGCAGCCGGCCGGCCGCGAAGCGGTCGCCCGCGATGTCGATCTCGCCCGTCACCACGTAGAGGGCGCGCTCCTGGGTGTGTGCATCGATCGGCAGTACCGCGCCCGGCGTGAGCGTGGCGTCGGCCATGATGGTGTCGCAGAGCGTGGGCACCGGCGAGCGCCGGCCATAGAGGCTGCCGATGACGACCCGGACGATCTTGCCGTCGCCGGCCACGATCGGAAGCTCGGCCTGATCGTGATGCGCGAAGCTCGGCGCGATCTCCTCGTCGCCGGCCGGCATCGCCACCCAGAGCTGGAGGCCGTGCAGGCGCTCGCCGCCGTCGCGATGATCGGGCGCGGTGCGCTCGGAATGCACGATGCCGCGTCCGGCCGTCATCAAATTGACGTCGCCCGGATGAATGGCGGCCAGGCTGCCGAGGCTGTCGCGGTGCATGATCTCGCCGTCGAACAGGAACGAGACCGTGGCGAGCCCGATATGGGGATGCGGCCGCACGTCGATGCCCTGGCCGGAGCGGAACTCGACCGGCCCGAAATGGTCGAAGAAGATGAATGGCCCGACCATGCGCCGCTTGACGTGGGGGAGCGCGCGGCGGACCGCAAAGCCGCCGAGATCGACGCTGCGCGGCACGATCACGAGATCGATGGCGTCGCCGGCTGCCGCATCGCCGGGGGCCGGATCGGGGCCTGGAGAAAAACTCATTTGCGTTGCTCCTGAGTTGCTCCGGTTTGGTCGCTCCTGGTGCGGGTCGCCGCCTTCATTCGACGTCGAGCGGCGCGGTGCCGGTCGGCTTGCCGGCGGCATCGAGCGTGATCTTCTCCACCCGCGCCTCGGCCAGCCGCAGCAGCTCCTCGCAGCGGCGCTTGAGCAATTCGCCGCGCTCATAGATGGCGACCGATTCCTCGAGCGGCACCTTGCCTTCCTCGAGCCGCTTGACGATCGTCTCGAGCTCCTCGATGGCGCGCTCGAAGGTGAGCTGCGTGACGTCGGAATGGGTCTTCTCGGCCATGATCGGTTCCGGTTGCGGCGCCAGCGGGTGGCGCCATTTCAATGCTGTCGTCCGCGGCTATCTAAGCCCTAGCCCCGCATTAGCGCCGTGACATGGGCGGCCGCCGACTGCGCCAGGGCTTCGAGATCATAGCCGCCTTCGAGCACGGAGACGACGCGGCCGTCGGCGCTCTGGTCGGCCACCGCCATGATCGCCCGCGTCACCCAGCCGAAATCCGGCTCCAGCAGGTTCAGGTTGGCGAGCGGGTCGCGCATATGGGCGTCGAAGCCCGCCGACACCACGATCAGCTCGGGGCGGAAATCCCGCAGCCGCGGCAGGATGACCTGCTCGAACGCCTCGCGGAACCGCTCGCCGCCGTCGCCGGGGCGCAGCGGCGCATTGACGATGGTGTTGTGCTTGCCTCGCTCGGAGACCGCCCCGGTGCCCGGATAAAGCGGCATCTGGTGGGTCGAGCAATACATCACGCTCGCGTCGGACCAGAAGATCTCCTGCGAGCCGTTGCCGTGATGCACGTCGAAATCCACCACCGCGACGCGCTCGAGCCCGTGCCGCTTCTGCGCATGCCGGGCCGCGATCGCCACATTGTTGAACAGGCAGAAGCCCATCGGCCGCGCGGTCTCGGCATGGTGTCCGGGCGGACGCACTCCCACGAACGCATTGGGGGCGCGCTTGGCGATCACCTCGTCGATCGCGAGCGTGGCGCCGCCGGCCCCGCGTAGCGCCGCCTCGAAGCTGCCGGCCGACATGGTGGTGTCGGCATCGAGCCGCACCAGCCCTTCCTTGGGCGAGGCCGCCTCGAGCTCGGTGATGTAGTAGAGCGGATGGCAGAGCGCGATGGTGTCGAAGCTGGCGAGCGGCGCCTCCATGCGGGTGAGGCGCTGGAACGGCTCCTGCGCGAGCGCCTGCTCCACGGCGCGCAGCCGGTCGGGCCGCTCCGGATGGCCGGCGGGGGTCAGGTGATTGAGGCAGGCCGGATGGGTGACGTACAGGGTGGACATGACAGACACTTATTGGATTGCGGGCGGCACGGAAAGGGGCCCCCTGCTGTTTTCATTGTGGAATTCGAATTCGTTTTGTAAAAAATGACCTTTCGCCTCGGGTCGGCGATGGCACGCGGCACGAGGAACGCCGGGCGGCTCCGGAGCCGAAGGTGCACGCAACCCTGCGGGAATGCATGGCTTAGGAGTGTTGCCGGACTGAAAATACAGTTCGATAACAATCAACTCTCTCCGCGATGGCTCCAGAGCTATGCAGCCTGCGCAGAGGCCGCGCGTCGTCGCGATGTGACCAGCGGATCGATCTTAAACCGGCAGTGTAGGATGGGTGGAGCGTCTTCGCGATACCCATCATGGACTGTCCCAAATTGAAGTGCCGACGATGGGTATCGCATAGCCCGCGAAGACGGGCGTAAACGCCCTGATGAGCTCAACCCATCCTACAGGATCGCCTGGATATGATTCGAATTTCGGAAACGTTGTACTGGTCTCCAGCTTCGTGTCTCACCGCAGGGGGGCAGTCCGACCTGTTATTCCTGTAAACAACAGGAAAAGAACAGGCGTTTCTTTCGCTCAAACACAAAAAAGCCCGGACGCCTTTTCGGTCCGGGCACATCTCGCCAGTTTCAATTTCCCGAATAGTCTGATTTGCGCGGCGCCGTCAAGCGCAAGCCGTTACGCGATCCATCGGCTGATTGCAAAGTGTCGATTTCACTCAGGCGTTCGAGCGCCCTCTGCGGCAGGTCGCGGACAAGGCAGCGCCGGCGTTTCTCAGCTTCGCCCGCGCGTTTCCCGAAGGCGATCCCGCCTGCATTGCCGTGTCCGCGGGCCCCGACGGTTACCGGCGTCGCCATCATCGAGGTTCCGGCCGAAACGCTCGCCGTTGTCGCCTGCCTGAAGCCGCCGCTCGGGCCCTGGCCGAACCCTTCCGCGGTCAAGAACGAGTCCGGATCGAACGAGCTTTCCTTGGAGCTTGCGAAGCAGATGCGAAACCACAGGCCAAACAGGGCGGTGGAAAGGATGCCGAGCCCGATGTTGGTGTCGCCGGTCTTGAAGTCGTAGATCAAAAGCGTCGCCGCCTGCAGCACAGCGAGC
>DASYFD010000246.1:0-14028 GCA_036498625.1 Xanthobacteraceae bacterium
CACCGGCTCCGGCCAGGATTCGATCGAGCGGACGCGGGCGGTCTTGCCGGAGGGCATGACCACGATCTCCTCGCCGACAGTGATGCGGCCGCTCTCGATCCGGCCCGCGACGATCCGCCGGTCGTCGAACTTGTAGACCGCCTGCACCGGCAGCCGCAGCGCCAGCTCGTCCGGCTGGCGGGCCGGCATGAAGCTGTCGAGGGTCTCGACCACGGTCGGCCCGCCGTACCAGCGGATCAGGTCGGTGCGCCGCGCCACGCCGTCGCCGTCGCGCGCCGAGATCGGGATGACGGCAATCGGGGTGAGCCCGAGATTGACCAAGTGGGTTGAGATCTCGGTCTCGATATCGCGGAATCTCTGCTCGTTGAAATCCACCCGATCCATCTTGTTGATGACGACCGCGACCTGCCGCACGCCGAGCAGGTGCAGCAGATAGCCGTGCCGGCGGGTCTGGTCGCGCACGCCCTCGGCCGCATCGACGATCAAGAGCGCGGCATCGGCCTGGGCGGCGCCGGTGATCATGTTGCGCAGGAACTCGGCGTGGCCGGGCGCGTCGATCAGGACGAAATCGCGCGACGGCGTGCGGAAGCGGATCTGGCTGGTGTCGAGCGTGATGCCCTGATCGCGCTCGGTCTGCAGCGCGTCGAGCAGGAACGACCATTCGAACGGCATGCCGCGGCGGGCGCTGACCGCCTTGAGCGATTCGAACTTGCCGTCGGGCAGGCTGCCGGTTTCGTACAACAGCCGTCCGATCAGGGTCGATTTGCCGTGGTCCACATGCCCCACGATGACGATGCGCACCAGCGGTCGCTTGCCGGCGGCCGCCGCGGCGGACGCGGGCGATGCAGGCGGCTCGCTGACCAGCATGTTCATGCGGCTCACGTGATGCAGCTTGCTACAGATAGCCGGAAACGCGCAGACGCTCGAATGCGTCCTCGGACTCGTGGTCCATGGCGCGGCCGGAGCGTTCCGGCACCTTGGTGGCGTCGAGCTCGGTGATGATCTCGTCGATGGTGCTCGCCTGCGACGCCACCGGCGAGGTGATGTCGGCGTCGCCGAGCGAGCGATAACGCTTGCCGTCGCGGGCCAGATAGAGCGGAATGATCGGGATGCCCTCGCGGCGCGTATAGGCCCAGATATCGGCTTCGGTCCAATGCAGGATCGGATGGATGCGCAGATGGGCGCCGGGCGGCGGCGAAGCGTTGAAGTGATCCCAGAATTCCGGCGGCTGGTCGCGCACATCCCAGCCGCCCTCGATGCCGCGTGGCGAGAACACCCGCTCCTTGGCGCGGGTCGCTTCCTCATCGCGGCGAATGCCGGCGAACAAGCCGTCGAAGCCGTACTTGGCGAGCGCGAGCTTCAAACCTTCGGTCTTGCGCGCCGCTGAGCGCGCCGCCGGCGGCAGGGTCGGGTCGACCGCGTCGATCGGCGGGCAGGGCTCGACCAGAAGATCGAGATTCCATTCGACCGCATAACGATCCCGAAAGGCGTACATCTCGGGAAATTTCTTGCCGGTATCCACATGCATGGCCGGGAACGGCACCCGCCCGAAAAATGCCTTGCGGGCGAGCCAGATCATCACGTTGGAGTCCTTGCCGAGCGACCACAGCAAGGCGAGGCGCTTGAGGCGCGCGAAGCCCTCCCGGAAGATGAAGATGCTCTGGGCTTCCAACTCGCTGAGGCGGTCCATCAGGTCTGCTCCGGCCGCATGCCGGGCTTGCGTCCGGGACTGGAAACCAGGAAAACAGCGGGGGAAAGAACCGTCTCGTTTTCGGTCGATTTGCAGGTGAGCTGTTTCAAGTCGTCACTCTTCCGTAGTAGAAGATTGTTCTATTTGTAGCCACGTGGGCCTTTGTATATGGAAGATAATTCTAGTCAACGGGAAGATTTAGGACTATGTATTCGGTTCAGACATTGGATGCAATCCACCCCGCAGCGCTTGTGCCGTTTTAAGGAAATCCGACCATGACCTCGCCATTGGAGAAGAAGCTCAAGATCGCGGGCCCGGTTTTGGTCACCGCCAACCGGCTGGACGACGGTGCCGTCGTCTACCGCACTTCCGATGGCCGCTGGACAACCGATTTCGATGGCGCGGCTGTGGTCACCACCGCACCCGATGCCACCGAGCTGCTGGAGGGCGCGATCGCCGACGATATCGGGGCGGTCGGCGCCTATGTGGCGCCGGTGAAGCTCGACAAGGATGGCGGCGCGCGGCCCGGCAACCTGCGCGAACGCATCCGGCTCGCGGGCCCGACCATCGTTGTGCCCGCCGCCGCCGGTCTGCCCGTCAGCGCCGGATTGTAAGCAATGTACGTTTACGACGAGTTCGATCGCACCCTGGTGGCCGAACGGGTCAGCGAGTTTCGCGGCCAGGTGGCGCGACGCCTGTCGGGCGAATTGACCGAAGACGAGTTCAAGCCGCTGCGGCTCATGAACGGTGTCTATCTGCAGCTGCACGCCTATATGCTGCGGATCGCCATTCCGTACGGCACGCTGTCGTCCGCCCAGCTGCGCATGCTGGCCCATGTGGGGCGCACCTACGACCGCGGCTACGGCCATTTCACCACCCGGCAGAACATCCAGTTTCACTGGATCAAGCTCAAGGATCTGCCCGACGTCATGGCTGATCTCGCGCGCGCCGGCCTGCACGGCATGCAGACCAGCGGCAATTGCGTGCGCAACATCACCACCGACCAGTGGGCCGGCGTGGCGCCGGGCGAGATCGAGGATCCGCGCATCAGTGCCGAGCTGCTGCGCCAGCATTCGACCTTGCATCCGGAGTTCTCGTTCCTGCCGCGCAAGTTCAAGATCGCGCTCACCGCGTCCGCGCACGACCGCGCCGCGGTGCGGGTGCACGACATCGGGCTGCACATGCATCGCAACGACGCCGGCGAGATCGGCTTCGAGGTGATCGTCGGCGGCGGGCTCGGGCGCACTCCGTTCATCGGCAAGACCATCAAGAAATTCCTGCCCAAGCGCGATCTGCTCAGCTATGTCGAGGCGGTCCTGCGCGTCTACAACCAGTTCGGGCGGCGCGACAACATCTACAAGGCGCGTATCAAGATTCTGGTGCATGAGCTCGGCGCCGAGGCGTTCGCCAAGGAGGTCGAGACAGAATGGCAGAGCATCAAGGACGGCGCGCTGGTGCTTGACCCGGCGCTCATCGCCGAGGTCGCCGCCCGCTTCCGCTACCCCGACTATGAGGCGCTGGAGGACAGCTCGCCGCAGCTGGCGCAGGCGCGCGCCGCCGACCGCCGTTTTTCCCAGTGGCTCGACAACTCGGTCTCCAATCACAAGCTGCCGGGCTATTCGATCGTGACGCTCTCGCTCAAGCCCGAAGGCGGCACCCCGGGCGACGCCACCTCCGAGCAAATGGACGCGATCGCGGATCTGGCCGACCGTTATTCGTTCGGCGAGATCCGGGTCGGCCACGAGCAGAACCTGGTGCTGCCGCATGTGGCGCAGCGCGATCTTCTGGCGCTGTGGCAGGCGCTCGACGCCGTCGGCGTCGCCATACCGAATGTCGGGCTCGTCTCCGACATCATTTCCTGCCCCGGGCTTGACTATTGCAGCCTGGCCAACACCCGCTCGATACCGGTCGCCCAGGAGCTGACCCGGCGCTTCCGCGATCTCGATCTTGCCCACGATCTCGGGCGCCTGCACATCAACATCTCGGGCTGCATCAATGCCTGCGGCCACCACCACGTAGGCCACATCGGCCTCCTCGGCGTCGAAAAGAACGGCGAGGAATTTTTCCAGGTGACCATCGGTGGGCGCGCCGATGAGCAGGCCCGGCTCGGCACCCTGATCGGGCCCGCGGTTCCGTACGCGGAGGTGGCGGACGTGGTCGAGGATGTGGTGGCGGCCTATCTGGAGCTGCGCGCGCGCCCGGACGAAATTTTTCTCGAGACCGTAGAGCGGGTCGGGATCGAGCCGTTCAAGGAGCGCGTCTATGCGACTCGTTAAGTCGGGCCACGCCGTCGATGATGGCTTTGTTCGCGTGCTCGATGACGCGCCGATTCCCGACGGAGTGCCGGTGATCCTGCCGGCGGAGCGCTTCCTCGCCGACGCCGCCGCGATCGCGGGCCGCGCGGCGCCAACCGGCGTGCTGTGGCCGAACAACCGCAAGGTCGCCGAGCTGGCGCCGTATCTCGATCGGCTGGCACTGGTCGCCCTGCAGTTCCCGACGTTCAAGGACGGCCGCGCCTACAGCCAGGCGCGATTGCTGCGCGAGAATTACGGCTTTCGTGGCGAGCTGCGCGCCACCGGCGACATACTGCGCGACCAGTTCACGTTCCTGCTGCGCGCCGGCTTCGATGCCTTCGAGGTGAAGAAGGATGCCGACGTGGCGGCGTTCTCCAGCGAGATCGCGCGCCACACCGTCGTCTACCAGCCGACCGGCGACGGCCGCCTGGCGGCGAACTGGGCGCGCCATGCCCAGCCGGCTTCCGCGCAGGAGCCGGTCGCCAAGAGCGAGCCGGTTCGCTGATCGCGGCGATCTCCGGCGTCAGACATCCACGCCCAGGAAGCGCGCCGCATTGGCGCCCAGGATCGCCTGCCGCACGGCCTCGGGAATCTTGGCGGCGCTCTGCACGAACTCGACCGGCTTTGTCTCTCCGAACGGAAAATCCGAGCCCAGCATGATGTGGCTGGCATCGAGCTTGGTGGCGAGCGTCTCGAGCACGTCGGGATTGAACAGCACGGTGTCGTAGCGAAACGCGCGCAGATAGGTGCTGAAATCGCTCTTCATCTGCGGCGTTGATCCGCGGCGATAGATCCAGTCGAAGCGGCCGGCATAATATGGAATAAAGCCGCCACCGTGGGCGAACGCGATCTTGAGCCGCGGGAACTCGTCCATGACGCCGTCATAGATCAGCGAGGTCTGGGCGAACGCCTCCTCGAGCGGCTGCCCGAGCGAGATCAAGAGGCTGTGCTTCTGCAGCCGCGGATCCGCGTTGCCGGCCGGATGCACGAAGATCGGAACGCCGAGCGCCTGCGCCCGGCTCCAGAACGGCCGCAGGCTCGGGTCGCCGAGATCGGTCTCGTTGATGCGCGACGCGATGATGATGCCCTTGAGCTTGAGGTCGAGCACCGCGCGCTCCATCTCATGGATCGCCATCTCGACATTCTGCATCGGTACCGAGCCGATGCCGATGAGGCGGTCCGGCTGCTGCGCGATCAGCTCGGCCGCATGGTCGTTGTTGAGCCTCTCGAGCCGCAGCGCGTCCTCCGGCTCGAGCCCGTAGGTGCACTGGTGCAGAATGTTCGGGCTGATGACCTGGATGTCGACCCCCATCTCGTCCATGGCGGCGAGCCGCAGCTTGAGGTCGGTCATGCGGGCGATCTGCGCCAGCGGAAACGGCCGCACCGCGTTGCCGTCCTGCTGGGCGCGCAGCCGGCCGATCACGGACAGCTTGTAGGTCGCCTCGAATACTTCCGGGGTCATGAAGTGGGCGTGGAAGTCGATCACCGTCGGCTTTCCGCGCGCGCCTCTCGCGGGGCTGGTCTGGGCCATCCTTCACCTTTCGGCATGGCGGCAGCGGCCGCCGTGCGCGGAATGACATAGCTCAAATGCCCTGCGCATGGGCGCTTTTGTTCGTGCGGAAGGGCGCATTGCGGCTTTCGAGTGCTCCGCGAAGTTGCTAGCCTCTGCCGGTCATCCGGGGAATGCCGGGCCGTAGCTGGTTTTGCTGAAGTCACCGGACGGGCCGCAGAGCCCACCCCAGGGATTGCGAGATCGGCGCGGTCGCGCGGATTCGCGAATGCGGGGGAGACGGCCATGACCACCATCGACCACACGGCGAGCACCGGCACGGCCCGTCCCGGTGAAATGCCGGCCGACAATTCCGGCGAAACGCTGCTGGCGCGGCTCGGGCTCGCCTTCACCACTTGGGCCGAGCGCTGGTTTCCGGACGCCTATGTGTTCGTGGCGCTGGCGGTTGCGGTGGTGGCGGCCGCCGCACTGCTCAATGGTGCGCCTCCCTTGAGTGTCGCCAAGTCGTTCGGCGAAGGGTTCTGGAGCCTCATCACCTTCACCATGCAGATGGCCATGGTGGTCATCTCGGGCTACGTGGTGGCGACTTCGCCGCCCGCCGCCAAGCTCATCGATGGGCTCGCCGCAATGCCGCGCAGCGGACGCGCCGCCGTGGGATTCGTGGCGGCCATCAGCATGCTGACCTCGCTGCTCAACTGGGGCATGAGCCTGATTTTTTCCGGGCTCTTGGTGCGTGCCTTGGCGCGGCGCCCGGATCTGCGCATGGACTATCGGGCCGCCGGTGCCGCCGGCTGTCTCGGCCTCGGCGCCACCTGGGCGCTGGGCTTGAGCTCCTCGGCCGCGCAGCTGCAGGCCAATCCGGCGAGCCTGCCGAAACCGCTGCTCGACATCACCGGCGTGATCCCGTTCTCGCAGACCATCTTCCTCTGGCAGTCCATGGTGATCGTGGCGGTCCTGTTCCTGGTCTCGATCGCGCTCGCGCTCCTGTCGGCGCCCTCGGGCGGCAAGGCGGTGACGGCGCAGATGATCGGCGAAGACCTGGAAGGCGCGCATGCGCAACTGCCGCCGCGTCAGCGTCCGGGCGAATGGCTCGAATACAATCCGCTCCTCACCTTGATCATGGTGGCGCTGGCGGGCGGCTGGCTGGCGCAGGAATTCGCCACCAAGGACCCGATCCTGGCGATCTCCAATCTCAACACCTACAATCTGATGTTTCTGATGTTGGGCGCGCTCTTGCATTGGCGGCCGCGCAGCTTCCTCAATGCGGTCGCCAAGGCGGTCCCGGCCACCACCGGCGTGCTGATCCAGTTTCCGCTCTATGGCGGCATCGCCACCATGATGACCACCGCCAAGGGCGCCGACGGCCTGACCGTGGCCGACCAGGTGGCGCATGCCTTTGTGAGCCTGACCAGCACGGGCACGTTCCCGATCGTCATGGGGCTCTACTCGGCGGTGCTCGGCTTCTTCATCCCCTCGGGCGGCGGCAAGTGGCTGATCGAGGCGCCTTATGTGATGCAGGCCGCCAACGACCTCAAGGTGCATCTCGGCTGGGCGGTGCAGATCTACAACGCCGCCGAGGCGCTGCCCAACCTGATCAATCCGTTCTGGATGCTGCCGATGCTCGGCGTGCTCGGCCTCAAGGCCCGCGACATTGTCGGCTTCACCTTCCTGCAGCTGCTGGCGCACGCCCCGGTGGTGCTGTTCCTGCTCTGGCTGCTGGCCGGAACGCTGACCTACATGCCGCCGGTCGTTCCGCATTAGTTTTGTAGGATGGGTTGAGCGCATAAGGGCGTTTACGCCCGTCTTCGCGGGCTATGCGAAACCCATCCCCGGAGGTGATGGGTTTCGCAAGAGCTCAACTCATCCTACGATCCCTGCCGAGCCGGAGTATGTTTCATGAAATCAAGTCTGCTGATCTCAGCGACCATTCTCGCCACGCTCGTATCCCCGGCCGGAGCCCAGACCATGCTGCCTGCACCCGGCTTCCATCACCTGCATCTCAACTCGGTCGATCCGGACGCGGCGATCGGTTTCTACACCCGGCAGTTCCCCACTACCGCCAAGGCCAGTTGGGGAGACTTTCCGGCGCTCAAGTCGCCCAATAATGTCCTCATCCTGTTCTCGAAAGTGGCGAGCCCGCCGCCGACGCAGCCGCAGACCGCGTTTTGGCATTTCGGCTGGCAGGTGACCGACGTGCGCCGCAATGTCGAAACCTACAAGACCCGATCGGAGGTCAAGCAGCTGCCGCTCTACACCACCGACCAAGGCGGATCGGTGCTGGTGAGCAGCGATACCTGGCCGGGCACCGGCGGCGTGCTCGGGCTCAACAAGATGCAGATCGCCGACGCCAAGGCCAAAGGAATCGAGCCGGCCCGCAAGGGCGGCTTCGCCTATATGCGCGGTCCCGACAATGTCATCATCGAATATCTCGGCGACTATCCGGCCGAGCGCTTCAACCATGTGCACATGTTCCAGGAGGAACCGTTCTGCGCCCAGCTCTGGTATCAGAAGCACCTCAACGCGCCGGTGGTGCCGGGCCGCACCAGCGGTGCGGCGCTCACGGAAGCCAATTGCAAGGTCGCGCGCGCGCCCGATCCGACCTGGCCGGCCTTGGAGCGGGAGGGGCTCTACCGCACGCCGACCGCCGCCGTCACCTTCGGCGACGTGGCGCTGACCTGGTACGCCCGCCAGGGCAGCCAGCCGCTCGAGCCGTCGCTCGGCCACGAATACGATCATGTGGGCTTGAGCGTTACCGATCTTGACGCCTGGATCACCAAGCTGCAGGGCGAGGGGGTCAAGCTCCTCACCGCGCCCTACCGCCTGGGTGTCACCCGCGCCGTGATGATCGAGGGCCCCAGCCGCGAAGCGCTGGAATTGGTAGAGATCAAATAATTCCGAGCACAGAGCTATCTCGCCTCTCCGCGAGCCTGAGCCTGCGATGAAATATCAGCGCGTCCCCCAGAAGAGAGTTCTGCGCAATAGTCATTGATTGAGGTATGCAAATACCTCCGTTTTGGCCAGAACGAACTCGAATTCCTGAATGAAAACAGCCAGACACAGAATCGCAGGGTGCTTAGGCGCCCATTTGCGCCTCTGGCACTCGCTGCATTTGCCGGGGCAGCACGGCTTTTTCTCTCCCCGCGCGCGGAGCGAGGAACACCGCCCGCCGCTCAGCCCAGCAAATTCATCTGGAACCCAGCCCGGCTCAGCACCCGGTCGCGCGCCTCGGCGGCCAGGCGCAGCACTCGCGGCACATCGACGCCGACCAGGTTGCCGCGCCATTTCTTCACCTTGCCGCCGATCAGCACGGTCTCCACGTGGCTGGGATTCATCAGGTTCACCACGACGCCAGGTGCATTGTTGAGCGGCCAGATGCTGATGCGGTCGGCCGCCAGCAGCACGATGTCGGCCTCCTTGCCAGGCGTGAGCGTGCCGACCTTGCTTTCCAGATTGGCGCAGCGGGCGCCCTCGATGGTGGCGAACTCCAGCATGTCGCGGGGCGAGAGCCGGGGCGGCAGATTCTGCTCGCCCTTGAAGGCGCGTTGAAACAGCTGCAGGTGCTGCAGCGTGAAGGTCGCGCGCATGACGGAGAAAAAATCCTGCGCCACGGTGGCGCCGTGGTCGGAGGAGAGGCTTGGGCGTACGCCATGATCGAGCGCCTCCTGGATCGACGGCAGTCCCTGGCCCATGGCCATCTCGATCTCGGTCGAGAGCGAGATATGGCCGCCAGTGTCCCGGATCAGATTCCAGGCGTCGTCGTTCAAATGGGTGCAATGGATGTATTCGTCGCCCGGCCGCAACAGGCCGGCGCGGCCGAGCTCCAGAATCTGCGCGCTCAGATTGTTGATATGCAGGACCGCCGGCACGCCGACCTCGCGGGCGAGCCGATAGAGCTTGGCATCGATGCTGGTGCCGAGCGCGAGCGTCAGTAGCTGGTCCTTGGAGCTGAAGTAGCTGCGCTGGATGCGGGCGATGTCCTGTGGATACTGGGCGGCCGGCCCGGCGCCGCGGTAATAGGCATAGACGGCGCGGATTCCGGAATCCCGCAAGGCGGCGATGCAGGCATCGCTGTGCTCGGGCGTGTGGCAAACCTGGGAGATATCCACGATTGTGGTGGTGCCCATGTCCATGAGGCCGAGCGCACACAGCAGGACGCCCACATAGGCATCGGAGGCCAGATAGGCTGGCGTGAGATTGCTCTGGATGTCGCGATTGTAATCGGGGTTGAGCACCCCGTTGGTCAAGATGTTGCGCAGCAGGCCTTGATAGGAGTGGCTGTGGGTGTCGACAAAGCCCGGGATGACGATCCGATTGGTGGCATCGATCACCGCCGCATCGTCCGACACCGTGATGTCGGGCCGTACCTCCCGGATCTTGCCGTCTTCGATCAGCACATCGGCGCGCGCGAAGTCGCCGACCTGCCGGTCGACCGACAGCACCAAACCGCCTTTCAGCAAGATGTGTCGGGCGCCCTGCAGGCGGGCAAGCTCGGCATCCTGGGCCGGCGCGGCGCCTTGCGCCAGCGCCCCGCCGGGCAGGGCCGCGGTGCCGGCTGCCAGCATCCCCGCGCCCGCCTGGAGAAACTCGCGCCGCGAGGTATCACCGCTGGCTTGATCACCCATCGCAATTCTCCTTCTTGCCGCCGAGTTGCCATTCCCTGAGCGGCGCGATTTGAATACCCTCGCATGAGCCGCTTATCCGGCGGCCCGCAATCGTCAGGATCACCATCATGCTGGTCGGCGTGCCAAAGGAAATCAAGGACAGCGAATATCGGGTGGGCCTGGTGCCCTCGACGGTGCGAGAGCTCACCGGCAACGGCCACCGCGTCATGGTCGAGCAGAACGCCGGCCTGGGAGCGGGTCTCACGGACGCCGATTATCAGGCGGCCGGCGCCGAGATCGTGGCCGATGCGGATCATGTTTTCGCCAGCGCGGAGCTGGTCGTGAAGGTCAAGGAGCCGCTGGCGGCCGAGCGCAAGAAGCTGCGGCCCGGGCAGGTGCTGTTCACCTATCTGCATCTGGCCGCCGATCCGGCGCAGGCCGCGGATCTGGCGGCATCGGGCGTGATCGCCATCGCCTACGAGACGGTGACCAGCCCGGAAGGCGCGCTGCCCTTGCTGACCCCGATGTCCGAGGTCGCCGGCCGCATGGCGCCCCATGTGGGGGCGCGCTGCCTCGAGAAGGAGAACGGCGGTCGCGGCGTGCTCCTGGGCGGCGTTCCGGGCGTGCCACCCGCCGACATGGTGATCATCGGGGGCGGCGTCGCCGGCAGCCACGCGGCGCTGATCGGGGTCGGCATGGGGGCGACCGTAACGGTGATCGACCGCAATCCGGAAGCCTTGCGGCGGATCGCCCGCGAGCTGGGCGCGCGCGTGCGCACCGTGTTCTCGACCCGCGACGCCATCGAAACCCTGTGCCGCCGGGCCGATCTGGTCATCGCCTCGGTGCTGATCCCGGGCGCGGCGGCGCCGAAACTGATCACCGCCGCGACGGTGCGGGCCATGAAGCCGGGTGCGGTGATCGTCGATATTGCGATCGATCAAGGCGGATGCTCGGAAACCTCGCGCCCGACCAGCCATTCGGCGCCCACCTATCTGGTCGATGAGGTGGTGCATTATTGCGTGACCAACATGCCGGGCGCGGTGTCGCGCACGTCGACCTTCGCGCTCAACAACGTGACCCTGCCGTTCGTGCTGGCACTTGCCGAAAAGGGCTACCGCCGGGCGCTCGGCCAGGACGCCCATCTGCGCCGCGGCCTCAATGTGCACGAGGGCAAGATCACCCACCGGGCGGTGGCCGATGCGCTGAAGCTTCCGTTCACCCCGCCGGAGGCTGCTCTGAGGCTATGAGCCATTTATCTGGCGTGCTCTATCCGCTCATCCCCGCGGACGCGGGGATCCAGCCTTTGACACAATTCGAAGCGAAATAGTTTCTCTCAATGCTGCTCATTTTTGCGAGAGGACTAGGTCCCCGCCTTTGCGGGGACGAGCGGGCGGAGCGCCGCTACTTCTTCTCCTCCGCGCCTTGCCCTGCTTGATAGATGTCGATCAGCCGCTTGCGGATATCCTCCGGGGTTCCATAGGCCGAGCGGATGAGGGCCGCGATCTCGTCGCCGCTCTTGGGATCGCTGCAGTCCAGCCGCTGCGCCTCGCAATCGGCGCGGAACGCCGGGTCCTGGAACGTGGCCGTCATGGCGGCGCGCAGCGCCGCGAGGCGCTCGGCGGGTACGCCCGGCGGTGCCGCGAACGGGCGCCCGAGGCCGAGCGGAGCGGAGGCGGCCCGCAGCAGGATCTTGTCGGCCTCCTTGTCGATGAGATCGAGCCCGAACGGCACCCCGGCCAGATCCGGATGGGGCCTCTGTCCATACTGAAAGAGCACCCGCACCAGGTGCTGAGGGATCCAATTCGGGCGCGCGGTCCTGATGCTCGACCAGAACGGCGACGTCATGGCCTCGACCTCGCCACTCTCCATCGCCAGCAGGATCTCGTTCTGGCCCGGATAGCCGTTGACGAAACGCGCCTTGAGCCCGAGAATCTGGTTGAAGATGCGCCCGTAGAACACCGGCGTGGAGGCGGCGCCGGCTCCGCCCACGATCATCTCGTGGGTTTGCGCGTCCCGCAGGGTTTGGATTTTCGACGCGTGCCAGACCAGATACATGGCGATCTCGCCGGTCGGGGTGCCGAGCCAGCCCAGCCGGTCGGCATCGAACTGCGCCTGCCTGTTGTTGAAGAAGGGCTCGAACGGAACGGTGTTCTGGATGGCGCCGATGACGCTGCCGTCGCGGCTCGCCACATTGTAGATGTGGTTGGCCGCTGCCAGCCCGCCGCCGGCCGGCATGTCCTGCGGCACCACGCTCGGATTGCCCGGAATGTGGCCGCCCAGATGCTTGGCGATGGCACGGGCATAGATATCGTAGCCGCCCCCGACCGAGGCCCCGATGACCAGCCGCAGCTCCCTGCCGCGATAGAAGTCCGCCACAGAATCGGCGCGGGCGGGCGCAAAACCAAGCCCGCAGCCGAGCCCGCAGAGTGCCAACCCGACAACGGCCGATGCCCGCGGATGCCGGCTGCGCATGCCATCCTCCTGGGATCCCTTCGCCAAGGCGAGCATAGAGCGGCAGGCGCGTTCGCGAAATCGGATTGTCAGTCCCCCTGCGAAGAGACTAGGTTTCGGCCAGCATCCCTATGGCGGCCCCCCATCACCCCTCGCAGGAGCCTTGCATGCCACGAGATTTCGAAGACCACTGCTGGAAAGACGTCATCGATCCGGACACGCTGCAGATCTATCAGGCCTATCGCCGCAAGACCTATGTGGGCGACAACCCGGCCGTGCTGGCGATCGATCTCTACAACAAGGCCTATCTGGGCGGCGATCGCCCGGTCAAGGAGGTGGACCGGGAATTCTCCGGCACCTGCGGGGAGAATGCCTGGCGGGCGATGGCGCCGACCCAGAACCTGTTCGCAGCCGCCCGGCGCGCCGGCGTGCCGGTCATCTACACCACTCGGCATGTGGACACCGGAGGGGTGCAGTCGACCTACCGCAATCTCGCCGGCAAGGCCGAGAACGTCTACGACATCAAGGCGGAGCTTGCTCCCGCGGCCGGTGAACTGGTGATCTACAAGGAGCGCGCGTCATGCTTCTTCGGCACGCCGCTCATCGCCCATCTGCAGCAGATGCGCATCAACAGCCTGATCATCTGCGGCGAAAGCACGTCGGGCTGCGTGCGTGCCTCCACGGTCGACGCCTATTCCTACGGGTTCCATAATACGCTGGTGGAGGAATGCACCTACGACCGCGCCATGCTCAATCACAAGGTCAATCTGTTCGACCTGCATCATAAATATGCGGACGTCATGCATATCGAGGAGGTGTTGGCCCATCTCGAGGGCTTGGCGCAGCAGCGCAAGGTGGCGTGAGGCGCTGCAGCTGTCGTGGCCGGGCTTGTCCCGGCCACCCCGATGAGGGAGGCTGCGCCGTTCCAGCCTGAGCGAGATGGCCGGGACAAGGCCCGGCCATGACAAGCTGGGGTCCCTACGCCCGCCGCGACTCGCGCCACAGCAGGAACAGCCCTGACGCCACCACGATGGCGGAGCCGACCAGGAGCCCGGCGGTCGGGATGTCACCCCACACCAGAAAGCCGATCAGCACCGCCCACACCAGCGACAGGTAGAAGAACGGTGCCACCGCCGATGCCGGGCCGAGGTGCAGCGATTTCGTCCACCAGTACTGCCCGACCGCATTGGACAGGCCGTTGAACACGATCAGGCCCCAATGCTCCCATGTCGGCATGATGAAGCCGAACGGCGCCACCACGGCGAAGAAGCCGGTGAGCAGGACGATCTGATAGAGCGTCAAGGTCGGGGCCGACTCGGTCGCGGTCATGCCGCGCACCGCCGCCGTCACGGTGCCGTACAGGATCGCGTTGGTGAGCGCGAACAGGGCGCCGACCTGGAACGCCCCGACGCCCGGATTGGTGACGATCAGCACCCCGAGGAAGCCCACCAGGAGCGCGCTCCAGCGCGCCAGCCCGACTTT
>DASYFD010000247.1:0-4698 GCA_036498625.1 Xanthobacteraceae bacterium
TGGAACGGTCCCGGCTCAAGGCCGGGACAAGTCAATCCGCAAGCTCTCTTCGCCCGCTCACGCCGCCAGCAGCAGCGCGAGCGCCTCATCCTCGTCCTGCGCGGCGGCGCGGGCCCGCGCCTTCGCGGCGATCGCCAGGGCGTGCAGCGCGCCGGTGTGCCGCAACAGATCCTGCGCCCGCTGCACGCCGGCCGCGACCGCGCACGCATCAGCGAGCGCACGCCGGCCGGCCGCCGCCGCATTGGCGGCCTGCGCCTGCGCGCGGGCACCCCGCGCACGTTCCCGCTCGGCGCGTGCCGCCGCCTGCGCCAGCTCGCGGCGGCGGCGTTTGCTTGCCGCGAGCGCCGCGCGCTTCGCCTCCTCCTCGGCCGCCAGTTGCTCCCGCAGGGCGCGCCAGCGGCCGCGCGAGAACGTTCCCGCCACGATCGTGCCGCCGCCGCCGAGCAGATCGTAGCTGTAGAGAGACGGCCCGCCCGCAAGCGCGAACAGGCCGCAGCCGGCGACCTCGATGTCGAGATCGATGATCGCGCGCCCGGCCAGGACAAACGCGCCGAAGGATGCCGCCAGAAAACCTTCGAAGGCCGCCGCAAAACCGGTTTCCGCAAAGATGCCGGCGCCTGCAGCCAGCTGCTGCTGCAAGATCGCGGCGGCGCCGGTCAGGGTGACCGATCCCGGCGCGGCGACGAGCTGATGCTGGAAGGTCCCGGCCTTGCCGTTGAGCGCGAAGATGCCGGCGCCGAAAGGCTCCTGAATCTGAAAGCTCACCGGCTCGCCGGCAAGCACGACGCTGCCTGACGCGGAAGCTTCCCCAATCTGAAAGGCGGCCGGCTTGCCGGTGAGCACGAAGCTCCCGGGCGCCGCCGTCAGAACCGTGGTGGTGACGGCACTGTCGGCCTCCTGGCCGAGAGCGAGCCTGCCGATTGCGCCAACGCCGATCAGGGACATCGCTCAGGCGGCGAAAACTATTTCGGCGCGGGCCTGCGTCAGCAAGCCTGCGGAGACCAGTGTGGCCTTGGCTGCAAGGGTGACTGGATCGCCCAGATTTACGCCGCCTTGTGCGGTACGGGCCATGTCGAGCCACCTCTCCAGCTGGCCATTGCCGGCTGCCAACTGAACGCTCGCAGCCTGCCGAATAGCGGTGTACTCCGCATCGCTCAGGCGCCCGAGCAGAGCAAAGGCCGACACCCGGACGGGGGATGAAGGGAAGGCGGCGATGGCGGCCATGACAGCGTCCAGTGTCGGCGGCTTCGCGGCTTCATCTTCCCACGTCAAGCCGTCTGGATATACGTCGCCATCGAAGGAGAAGCCCGATCCAGGGCACAGCGACCGGATCGCGGCGATGATCTGCATGTGCGCGGTCATGTCTGGATTTCTCTCAGATGCAGGGAGCCCACATCGTTGGTATTTCCAAGGAAGGTTGTTTGGCCGCTGGCGGCGGAATTGGAGTTTTGTATTTTGACGGTGTACGTCGTGGACGCCGTAGTCTGGGGGGCGTCCAGCACGGTGTCGCTGATTGGAACCGTTGCCGTGGCTGTAGTGGCCCCCACCTGCAAAGCGATACTGTTCCCTATGTCATTGGACTTCTGCGAGGTCAGCGTTGTTGAACCCCGTACCAGGAAGCACTTGGAAATGGTGCCGCCCGCGGATGCGCTGCCATTGAGCAACGTGCCTGAGTATGTTGCGAGCACCAAATTGGCGGCACTGGTTGGCGCGATCGCCTTGGTAGCGTTGGTGCTGGTCAGTGTCGTACTGGCCGTGACCGTGGTCCCGGAGGTGGTAGTCATATGAAGCGACTGGCACACGTCTCCCGGCCGCTTCATCCCAGGGTGGGCCAATACAATCCTGGTCGGAGCACTCGCATACGTGCCGGCCGTTGTCAGGCCAGAGCCGTATTCGAGCCTCGCAAGCACCCGGAACGCCTTGCTGCTCGCAACCGCAACGCCGTTCTGTGAATAAAAGGTGGCCGCCGATGTCGCGCCGGACGTGAACGCAACCGAAGTATCTACGTTCCCTTCATCCAACCCGTCTACCGCCGTGGGGGTCGCCCCACCAGTAACCGATTGCCACAACGCCAGCTTGATGGTACCGGCATCGTCGAAGGCCACCAGCCACAAATTGAACGGGACGGTGTTGGCGGTCCCCAGCGTAGCGCCAACCGCATTGGTGTCCACGGTGATCGCGGCGGTAATGGCCCGCCACACCGGGTCGCCATTGGCGATGGTCGGATCGCGGAACGGGATCAGGATCGGATTGGTGTTGCTCGGGTCGTTGCCATTGTTGCCCTTCAACGCAACGGTCAAAATGTTGGAGGCGACCGAAGCGTTGACACGAAGATTGATCGGGGTGTCGAAGCCGCGCATCGGGTTGCTGGTCCCCGGAATGAGGTCGCCCCCGTCGGCGCCGAGCGCCGTGATGTAGACCTCCTGGCTGCCCGAGCAGCTGATCAGCGCATTGGAGTTGGTGGACTTGTAGACGTTCCGGCTCAGCGTGGTGCCGGATGCCGTATAGGTGCCCCAGCCGACCTCGCTGCTGGCGCCGTCCTTGATGCCGTAGAGCACCACATCCCCGTCGGCGACGCCGGCGAGCGCAAAGGTCAGATAGCCGGAGACCGCGACGCCGAGCGTGAGGGTGCCGGTGCCCGCCGTCGCGCTGGTCATGCGGGCCAGATTGTAGAGCTTCATCGGATCATGCCAGCTGCAGGATGCCGTTCACGGCATCGAGCTGGACCTGGAACGCGTTGCCGTTGGTGACGTTCACCTCGGTCCCGTAATCCCACCAGCCGATCAGGTTGCCGCTCGCGGCGGTCGCGTTGTAGATGACGGCGTAGCGGAATTGCGCGATCGAGCCGCCCGATGCCGTGAAGGTCACGTTGTTGCCGATGAGCTTGTAGGTGCCGCCCGATTGCGCCGACGACGTGATGGTGACCGCGGTGCCGCCGGCCGCATAGCCGTTGCCGGCGCCGATCTCGGTCAGGTTCGCCTTGATGGCGTTGGTCGCAACCGGCGCCGTGTCGGTGAGCAGAATCTTGAGCGTGTCGGAGCCGAGATTGTGCACCTTGATGGCGACGTCCGCCACGAAGGCGTTGAACTTCTGAAAGCTCGCCATGGGATCCTCTTGCGGATTGCGGGTGGATTACTGCGCGAACGGATGATGACCGTCGGGCGCGGGCCGGGCACCGGGCACGGATGAATCGATCCCCGCCGGCGGCGCGATCGGCGCTACGGGGGGCATCGAGGACGTCGCCGGCGACATCGGCATCGGCTCCACATGGGACACGCGGCCCTGCGCGTCGCGCACCACGCGCTTGGGCGCGTTCATCTGCCGGATCGTGTCCATCAGCTGGGCGACCAGCGCAGCAGCGCCCGGCGCAGCGCCGGCGTCCGGCACGCCTTCAGAACCGCCGACCGCGCCGACCGCGGCCTGCACGTGGCGGAACTGCTGATCGCGCATCGCCAGCTCGTGCTGCAGCAGCAGCATCTGCCGGTCGAGCTCGAAGCGCTGTTGCGCCAGCGCGGCGTCGCGCTGCGCCTTGCGGTCCTGGATGGTCAATTGGCCCTGCGCCTGCGCGGCATCGAGCTGCGCCTGCGTCTGGATCTGCATCAGCTTGGGATCGGGCCTGGGCTGCGGCGGGGCCTGGGTCTTGGGATCGGTGAAGAACTGGTCGACGTTCTTGAGATCGACCAGCTTCACCACCTCGGCGGCGGCGTTGTAGAGATTCTGCACCGTGACCAGGTTCGAGAGCCCGCCGGCGAGCGCCTCCTTCTGCAGATTGATCACCGCCATCACGTGCGCGAGCCGCTCGGACTTGCCGCCGGTGCCCAGGCCTACATTGATGGTGAGGTCGTCGCGCTTCTTCCAGTCGCGCGGATCGACCGTGACCCACTGGTTGCGCAGCCGCACCGTGGCGGCCTGCGCGCCGTGCCGGCGGATGGTGCCATGGAGCAGCGCGAACAGGTCGCGGATGCCGGTCTCGGCGAAAATCCGCGCGATCAGCTTCATGCGCGCCTGGGCGGCGTTGTAGACCTGCATGGCGGCGGTCGCGCTGGTGTTCTGCAACGCGTTGGCGTCGAGGCCCTGCGCCTGGCGATTGACGCCGGTGCGCCATTCGCGGGTCGAGTCCGCGTAGGCCAGCACCGGGAAAATCTCCCCGGCGATCGCCGGCACCGCCTGCCAGTTGACGCCGCCCGGCATCTTGGTGCGCACGATGCCGCCCGGCCGCGACACCAGAAGATCGTCGAGCGTGGTCTCGGTGGCGTGCGCCTCGGACACCTCCACCCGCGGATTGACCGCGAGGTACGCGTTGTCGAGGATCGAGCGCAGCAGCGCGGTCTTGATGCGCTGGATGTCCATCACCAGGTCGGCGATGGAGCGGCCGAAGAACCGGTGGGTGACGATCACCGGCGTCATGGCGGCGAACGGCGGCACGTCGACCCGCACGATCTCGGGCTCGCCGTTGCGGGTGAGCACCTCGCCCTGATCGCCCCCGGTGGTCACCCGGTAGAGCGCCGGCTTGTTGTTGCCCTCATAGTCCATGCGCACGTAATGCTCGGTGATCTTGATCTGCCGGTTGACCTCGTTGATGCCTTCATCGCCCCCGGCCGCCAGATGCTCGTCGACGGTATCGCGCGCCAGTTCCTCCGGATTGGTCAGCATCGTGTAGCTCGGGATCGCCTTGATCTCGTCGCGGTCGTAGCCGTC
>DASYFD010000248.1:0-13315 GCA_036498625.1 Xanthobacteraceae bacterium
CTTGGCGAGCTCGTTGGCCTTGGCCACCATTCCCATGCCGCGCTGCGCCGCCGGGGTGAGCACCACCTTGGCGCCCAGGAAGCGCATCAGCTTGCGCCGCTCGACGCTGAAGGTCTCCGCCATGGTGACCACCAGCGGATAGCCCTTCTGGGCGCACACCATGGCGAGCCCGATGCCGGTGTTGCCGCTGGTCGCCTCGATCACGGTCTGCCCGGGCTTCAGCTGCCCGGCCTTCTCGGCGGCCTCGATGACGCCGAGCGCCAGCCGGTCCTTGACCGAGCCCAGGGGATTGAACGCCTCGATCTTGACGAACAAATTGACGCCCTGCGGCGCCAGCTTGTTGATGCGCACGACCGGCGTATTGCCCACCGTCTCCAGTATGTTCTGAAACTTGGCCATGGGTCTCCTCCAGGTGGCGTCTCAGGCGACGCCTCTTTGTGCCAGGATTGCGCACCAATCGTCAAATAGCGGCCGCAGCACCAGCTCGTCGGCAAAATAGCGAAAGCTGCGATTGATCGATCGCACCCAGGCCTGATGCCATTGCGCATCGGACCAGTTTGCCGATTCCCGCAGCAGCCTTGCGGCCTGATCCGTATTTCGGTACGCGCGCCCGGCGTCGCCGATCTGCCCGGCCCACGGATTGCGATCCGGCAGCAGGATGTGCGCGCCGGTCGCCATCGCTTCCGCGATCGAGATCGGCATCCCGGGGCGGGAGCTATTATCTTCGGTGATCCCGGTATGGAGATAGATGCCGGCACCCCCGTGCAGCGCCACCACCTGGGCGCGCGGCGGATCGATGAGGATTTCCCCATTTGCAAGCGCGCGCCAGCGGGCGAGGAGCTCCGCTATCTGATTGTCGCTCTCCCGGGCGCCCGCCACGGCCAGCACGAAATGCTGGTCGGGAAAACGGCGCGCCAAGTCGAGAAAGGACGGCCAATCGTTGAAGGCCGCGATGTTTGAGACTTGCAGGACGAGGCCGCGATCCTTCACGGCTGCGGAACGAAACAGTGAGCTGTCGAAGGGCGTAGCCTGCCCGCGCAGCTTGGGAGCACCGGCATCCGGGAGCCGGTGCGGCATGCAATAGGCGCGTCGCATCCAATGCTGCGCCAGCAATTCGCGCATCCGCCCGTCGGCGGGATCGAAGTCCGGCGCCCAGACCGTGACCGGCAATCCGGCCGCCGCCAATGCTTCGGCATGGGCCGCCGCGAAGCCCAATCCGTGGACGTGAATGCAGTCGGGCTTGAATTCGGCGACTGCAGCACTGATGCGGTCGCCGTGGACCGGAGCCGGAAACCCGCCCGGATCATCGTTCGGCAACGAGCCGGACCACGCCCGTATGTCGATCCCCCACCGGCGCATGCAGCCGGCCTCGGTCTCGGCATAGCCATCGCGGCATCCATCGGGCGACAGTGCGTACAGCACGCGGGGCAATCGCGGCGTGCCGGGGGCCGAGAACCATTTGCGCTGAACTTTGAGATAATCCTCGCCCCATGGACGCACCGCGCTCATCCGGGCGCCATCGGCAGTGCGGTAACGGACCGCCGGAGCCAGCATGCGGTGGGCCGGCTTGTCGCGCGTGATGCGCAGCGCAAAATCCCAATCGCAGGCGGTCTCGATCTCCTCGTCGATGCCGTCATGCCGGTCGAGTACGCTGCGCCTGTGCACCAGCATGCCCATGTCGATGAGATTCTGCCGCAGCAGGCGGTTACGATCGAAGGGTTCGCAAAAAATCCTCTCGATTCCGTCGCCTGCGGAATTTTCGTCGATGCGTGCGCCATAGAGGCAATCGACCTCCGGCAGCCGGGACAAGGTGAGGACGGCCGCGGCCAGGAAATCCGGATAGAGGAGGTTGTCGTCGTCCAGGTAGGCGATGATCTGGCCGCGCGCCAATCGAAGGCTGTGATTGCGCGCAACCGCCATGCCGAGCGGCAGCTGCCGCACATAACGAATGCGCGGATCGCCGGCGAAGCCGGCAACCACCGCAGGCGTGCGGTCGGTGCTGCCGTCATCGATGATGATCAGCTCCCAATCAGTAAGGCATTGGGCCTGCACGCTCCGGATCGCATCGCCGATGCAGAAAGCCCGGTTGCGCGAAACCATCGATATGCTGACGATCGGGGAGGGCAGCCCGAACAGGTTGCCCGCGATCGCGAACGGGCCCGGATTCCCGGCCAGCCGGCTGTCGTTGCGTGATCGCGGCAGGGTCGCTGATTGTTGCCGAATGCGCGCCACGCCGGCCAAGGGTGTGCGCAGGTAGGGCCGGATATCGAGGCCCGCGCTCGCGCAAGCGTCAAGCAGAGAGCGGATACGGGATCGCAGCAGTTGCATTCTTGGCGATCCACACATCGGCCGCCCGGTCCAAGGAAACCGGGAGGATCCCACACGGAAGCTGTGCCAATCTGGGCACATGCTGACGATCCGGGACGAAAAGTAGCGAGCGCAGGCGGATTGTCGATTGAAATTGAACGTACCCCCATACTACCATTGCGGCGGCGCGGATTACCAACGGGCCGAGTTGCAATTGCGGCGGGGCGGGGCGCGACGATTCCTGAGCCCCGGGCTCCGCTGAAGACCCTTGGGGTACGCGCGGGATGATACGAGTTGGCGTGATCGGTTTCGGCCGTTGGGGAATAAACCTCGCCCGCTGTGCCGCCACCCATGTGGACTATCGCCTGAGCGCGATTTGCGATCTGTCGGACGAGCGCCGGCAGGCCGCGGCACACATCCATCCAGGCATACGGCTTGAAGCCGACTGGCGCGCCCTGGTCGCGGATCCGGACCTCGACGCGCTCCTCCTGGCCACCCCCACGCCCACCCATTTCCGCTTGGCGCAGGCCGCGCTGTCCGCCGGCAAGCATGTGATGGTCGAGAAGCCGATTGCGCGGACCTCGCAAGAGGTCGCCGCGCTGATCGATGGGGCCGGGCATCGGCGGCTCGTCCTCATGACCGACCATACCTATGTGTTCAGCCCGGCCGTCGCAGCGATGCGCGCGCTGCTGGCCGGCGGCACGCTCGGAGAGATTCATGCCGTCGATTCCGTGCGCATGAACGGCGATGGAATCCAGCGTGACGTCGACGTGCTGTGGGATCTCGGTACCCATGATCTTTCCATTCTCGATCACCTGTTCGGCGGCACGCCCCGCACCGTGCGGGCCGTCCGCTGCGACCCCGAATTCAGCGCCGCGCTTGCGCTCGTCTATCCGGGCGGGCTCGCTGCCGATATCAAGGTCGGCTGGCGGGGCGACGCCAGGGCGCGCCGCATGCAGATAATGGGCAGCAAGGGCACGCTGCTGTTCGATGACCTCCAGCCGGTCGACAAGCTGACCGTGCGTCTCGGGGTCGGTGCGGAGGCGCGGGCGTTCCACCCGCCGCTCGAGCAGGTCGAGCCGCTGCACAATGTCGTCGAGCACTTTGCGGCCTGCCTCCTGCGGGGTGCGCGCCCCTTGAGCGACGGCGCCGCGGGGCTGCGCGTGGTCCGTCTGCTGGAGACCGCCGGCCGCT
This sequence comes from Xanthobacteraceae bacterium, assembly GCA_036498625.1. Classification (GTDB taxonomy): domain Bacteria; phylum Pseudomonadota; class Alphaproteobacteria; order Rhizobiales; family Xanthobacteraceae; genus VAZQ01. The sequence goes on from DASYFD010000248.1 coordinate 3,502, forward strand.
CGCTCAAGTCCGGCGGCCGGGAGATCCCGGTCGGGGAGGACGAGGTCATCGCATGATCTCGCGCGACGATCATTCGCTGCCGCCATTGCGGCCGCCCGACCTGCGCAGGCTGCGCGACCAGCGCGTCCTGGTCACCGGCGGCGCCGGGTTGATCGGCTCGCATGTGGTGGATCGCCTGGTGGCGGCGGGGGCGTCGGAGATCGTCGTGCTCGACAACCTCAGCCGCGGCCGGCGTGAATCGCTGGCCGATGCCCTGGCGAGCGGACGGGTGTCGGTACTCGAAGGCGACATCCGCGACCAGGCTCTGCTGGCGCGGGCGTTCGCGGGCATCGACGTGCTGTTTCATCTGGCGGCGATCAGGCTGACGCAATGCGCCGAGACCCCGCGCCTGGCGCTCGAGGTGATGGCGGACGGAACCTTCAACGTGATCGAAGCCGCCGTCGCGGCCCGCATCAAGCGCGTGGTGGCGGCTTCCTCGGCCTCCATCTACGGCATGGCGCACACGTTCCCGATCACCGAAGACCATCACCCCTACAACAACGACACGATCTATGGCGCCGCCAAGGCCTTCAACGAGGGGGTGCTGACGTCGTTTCGCGCCATGCATGGGCTCGACTATGTCGCGCTGCGCCCGTTCAACGTCTATGGTCCGCGCATGGATACGCAAGGGGCCTATACCGAGGTGCTGGTGCGGTGGATGGATCGCATCGCGGGCGGGCAGGCGCCGCTCATCTTCGGCGACGGCAAGCAGACCATGGATTTCGTCTATGTCGACGACGTGGCGCGCGCCTTCCTGCTGGCGGCCGCCTCCGACGCGAGCGGCGAGGTCTTCAATGTGGCGAGCGGCACCGAGACGAGCCTCAACGCGCTTTGCGGCGCGCTGATCACCGCCATGGGGTCCACGGTCGCGGTGGAGTACGGGCCCGCCCGTGCCATCAATGCGGTGCCGCGCCGGCTCGCCGATACCCGCCTCGCCAAGGCGCGGCTCGGATTCGAAGCCGAGGTCGGGCTCGCCGACGGGCTCGCTCGGCTGGTGGCGTGGTGGCGACGTCTGCCATGAGCACGGCCTTCGCCGAGGTCGAGGCGATGCTTTCGGAACGCGGCTGGGCCGCGGTCGACCTGCCGGAAGCATCGGCGGTCTTGCGCGCGCGCGATTGGCTGCTCGCGCGGCTGCGCGAAACCTTTCCGGGCTTGCAAGCGCTCGGGGACTATCACACCGCTGTAGCGGACGACGCCCGCCACTTCGCGGCCTTCAGCGATATCGCAGACCGGTTCTGCCAGGCGGCGCTCGGCCGCGCCATCATCGTCGCCAATCTCGATCTCTTCCGCCGCCTGCTCGGGCCTGATCTGCATGTGCAGCAATATCCCTATCTGCGCATCGTGCGGCCCGGACAATCGGGCGACGCCGTTCCGCTCCATCGCGACACCTATTACGGGGCGAGCCCGTACGAGCTTTCGGTGGTGGTGCCGTTCACCGACATGGGCCCCGACTGCGCCTTGCGGGCCGTCGCCGGCTCGCATGTCGAGCCGGATTCCGCCTACCCTTATGTTCAGCTGGAGAGCACCGAGGTTGCGATCGGATCGCCGCGGCACAAGCTGGGCTATGCCTATGCGCCGCGGTTGCTTGATCCGGCGCTCGAGGCCCGCGCCGAGCCGATGCCGGCGAAAGTAGGCCAAGCGCTGATCTTCGGCCTTTCGCTGGTGCATGGCGGCGGCGCCAATCATGGGGATCGTACCCGGGTCTCCACCGACATCCGGGTGGTGAGCTCGCTGGCGCCGGTGCAATTGGATCGCGGCGTGCACAAGGATTACTTCGTGCCGCTCTGCTCCTCCCCGATCAGCCGCTCGGCGGATCGCTATCGCGCCCGCAACGGACAAGCCGGCGCGCACCCGGCCGAGACCGACAAATGATTGCCGCCCGGACGGTCGAGCCGTGCCCGGCCGGCGATCTCCGCATCGTCGACATCGATCCGCTCGCGGATCCGCGCTGGTCGGCGCTGCTGCGCCTGGAGGCGGCCGGTCTCTTCCACGCGCCGCCCTGGCTGCGCGCCCTGACCGATGCCTATGGGTTTGTGCCGCGCGCCTATCTGGCGGTGGATCCGCAAGGGCTGCCGCAGGGTGGGATTGCGTATTGCAAGCTGGCCGATGCTCTGGGGCCGCGCGTGCTGTCGCTGCCGTTCTCGGATGCCTGCGACCCGCTGCTCGCATCGGGGCAGGCGTGGCCCGCGCTGCTCGCCGCCGTGCAGGCCCATGGGGTGCCGCTGCATCTGCGCTGCCTGGACGAGCCGGCGCCGGCGGCCGACTCGCAACTGACCGTCGCCAAACGGGCGCGCTGGCACACGCTTGCGCTCGGTGCCGGCCTTGATGCGGTGTGGTCAGGCTTCGAAGGCGGCGCCCGCCGCGCGATCCGCAAGGCCGAGCGTGCCGGCGTGGTGGTGCGGCCGTTGACCAGTCCCACGGCGGTCGAGGATTTCCGGCGGCTGCATGTCACTTTGCGCAAGCGCAAATATCGGCTGCTGGCACAGCCACCCGCGTTTTTCGAGGCGATCGCCCGGCGCTTCGGGGAGATCGACGGCTGGTTCCCGCTCGGCGCCTTCGTGGGCGATCGGCTGGTGGCGGCCACCATCTATCTGCGCTGGGGCCACACGCTCTATTACAAGTTCAATGCATCGTGTCTCGATGCCTTGGACGAGCGGCCGAACAATCTCCTGGTCTGGGCCGGCATCGCGCTTGCCCATTCGCTCGATTGCCGCAAGCTCGATCTCGGGCCGAGCGACGACGATCAGCCCGGCCTCATTCGTTTCAAGCGCCAGTTCGGCGCCGCCGAGCGCGAGCTCAAGTTTCTGCGTTACGTCCCCCCGGGGTGGCGCGACGATCGGGCGGCCGAGCTGCGCACGCTGCTCGGCGAGCTGACCCGGACGCTGACCGCGCCCGATGTGCCGGAGGAGGTTGCGGGGAATGCCGGGGCGTTGCTGTACCGGCTGTTCGCATGACCGTGCACCCGCAGGCAGTCGTCGAATGAGTACCGCCCTGATCGTCGGCGCGACCGGGTTCGTGGGCTCCCATCTGGCCCGCCGGCTGGTGCAGGACGGCCTCGACGTCCATGTGCTGTGCCGGGCGTCGTCCGATTTCCGGCGTCTGCACGACATCCTGCCGCGCCTGCGCGCCCATGCGGTCGATATGAGCGATGCCGCTGCTCTCGCGGGCGTCGTGCGTGCGATCCGGCCCGCGCAAATCTTCCATCTCGCCTCCGCCACCGTCGTGGCCGGCGCCACGCCCGGCCCCAAGGATCTGGTCGACGGCAACGTGCTCGCCACCGTCAACCTGATCGATGCCTGCGCCGACATCGACTATCGCTGCCTCCTCACCATCGGCGACTCATTCGAATATTCGCCGAGCGCACACCCGCTGGCCGAAACCGATCCGTGCCGGCCGACGTCGCTGCACGGCATCACCAAGCTCGCGGCCACGCTCTACGCCGGGGCAGCGGCACGCTCCAAAAACCGGCCGATCGTCACGCTGCGCCTGTTCTCGACCTTTGGGCCCGGTGACAATCCGCGCCGGTTGGTCCCGCGCGTGGTCGCGGGTGCGCTCGCCGGCACCCCGCTGTTGCTGTCGCGGCCGGAGATCGCCCGCGACTGGATCTACATCGATGACCTGATTGCGCTTCTCCTCGAAGCAGGCCGCGAGGCCGCGCGCCTCAAGGGCGAGGTGCTCAACGCCGGCACCGGCCGCAACGCGGCGCTGGCGGAAATCGTCGACATCGTGTTGCGGCTTTCGGCTTCGCGCGCCGAGGTCCGCTGGGGCGTTTTCCCGGCGCCCGAGCATGATGCCCATCCGTGGATCGCTGACATGCGGCACACCTTCGCGATGCTCGGCTGGCGTCCCCGGGTCGCGCTCGAGGACGGCCTCGGCCGCACCATCGCGGCGGCGCGGGCGGCGCCGCCTTGAATCGTTCTTGAGCCGGAGACAGCCTGCCTTGCCTCGAGCCTCTGCCCGCATCCCGCTGCGCCTTCCGATCGCTGCGCTGGCCTGCTTCTTGGCATTCTGCCTGCCCGGCTGCGGGCCGGAGGCGCCAAGTTTCGGGAGCATTGAACGCCGCTCCCCGCCGCTCGACCGGCTGGTGCCGCCGGGCGCCCGGGTCGAGCGGATCGCCACCGGCTTCGCCTTTACCGAAGGGCCGGTGTGGATGCCCGGCGGCTATCTGCTGTTCGGGGATCTGCCCAACAATGTGATCTGGCGCTGGGACCCGCCGGCGGGCGCCGCCAAGGTGGTGCGGACGCGATCCGGCTATGCGGACGCGGACCATCCTCCGGGCGGCGCCATGGGCTCCAACGGCATGACCCTCGATCGCGAGGGACGCCTGACGGTCTGCGAGCCGGGGAACCGCCGCGTCACCCGCACCGAGACCGACGGATCGATCACCGTGCTGGCCGACCGCTATGAGGGCAAGCGGCTCAACAGTCCCAACGATCTGGTCTACCGCCGGGCCGATGGCGCGCTCTACTTCACCGATCCGCCGCACGGATTGGTGCAGGAGGACCGCGACCCCGAAAAGGAGCTGCCGTTCAACGGTGTCTATCGGGTGGCCGGCGGCAAGCTGCAGCTGGTCGAACGCGCGATGACACGTCCCAACGGAATCGCATTCTCGCCCGACGAGCGCTACCTGTTCGTCTCCAATTCCGATCCGGCGCGCAAGATCTGGATGCGCTACCAGGTGCAGCCCGATGGTTCGCTCGCCGATGGCACGGTGTTCCTGGACCTGACCGGGATGCCGGGGCAGGCGCCTGACGGCATGAAGGTGGACCGGGAGGGAAACCTCTACCTGACCGGTCCGGGCGGTGTCTGGATCCTGGCGCCCTCGGGCGAAATCCTGGGCGTGATCCGGACCCAGCAGGAGCCGGCCAACCTGGCTTGGGGCGAGGCCGACCACAGGACACTCTTCCTGACGGCTCCGAACGAGGTCTATCGAATCCGGCTCGGCGTGCCGGGCATTCCTTGATGGGCCGAACGCAACGTGCCGGGCTCAGGCGGCGTCCTTCGGCTTCTTGCTTCTCCAACGGCTCCAGAGCGCGCGGCTGCGGCCGGCCCAATGGCGCACCAGCGCGACCTCGCCGAATCCGCGCCAGCCCGGAATCGTGAGCTTCAGCAGGGCGTTGATCAGCAGCCAGAGCAGCCAGAGCAGAAACGCGGCAATGAATGGGCCGCTCAGCACCGGCCAGAGCGAATCGAATCCATCGGAGATGGAAAGCGCCGCCACATAGATGAAATCGACCAGCAATGCACCGATGAGGAGGCCATAGAAGCAAAGCCAAAAGATTTCCCGGCGTCGCAGACGGCCGTCCAGCTCGGCGATCCACAAGGGATCGATGCGGTCCTTGAGCCAGGCCGCGTGGGGCCTTAATTGATCGAGCCAGCTCTTGAGCGCCGTCTTGTCGACGCGCGGATGCCAGTAGCGGCCGATGTGGCCAAGGATCAGCCGCGCGATCTTGGCGCGGCGCCTTGCGGTGCGGCCTTTGCGCTGTTTCGCCGTCACCAGCAGATCGTCGTACCAGTCTTCCGCCCGCAGCCGCGCCAGCACGCGCTGGTGCAACTCGGACGCGGCCGGCACGCGGGACTGGGGCGCACCGAGGCCGATGGTTCGCACCAGGCCACGAAGGGCGGCGGTGTCGAAGGTCTGGTCATCGACCGCCACCGCCAAGAGCCGCTCGATCGCGTCCGGGGCGCTCTCCAGCGACAATGCTCCGGTGGCGGCCGCCCGATAATAGAGCGCCGTCGCCTGCGCCGCATCGCGCCGCCGCAAGGCGGCATCGAGCGCGATCAGCAGGGCCCGGTCGCGGATGTCATCGTGATCGGGAGCTGGCTCGGAAGCCGGGAGATCAGGCGCCCGGGCATTCTCGGCATCAGCAAGTTGCTCGATGATCGATTCGCTGCGATCCAACTCCGCCGCGTGCCCGGTGGCGCTGCCGGCGTCCTCCTCGCGCGCGTCGAGATCCGCGGATACGGGCGGCGACGTGTGGGCCGGTCGCAGGCCGGCGCCATCTTCGTCAGCGCCGCCGAGCGCCCATTCGAGGGCGCGGCGCAGCCGTGCGAACGCTTCGGGATCCCGGTCGGGGTCGAGCTTCTTCAGCCGCGCCGCATAGGCGCGGCGGATCGCCTTCGGATCGTCGCAGGGCGCGATGCCCAGTTCATCCCACATTCCGGCCCATGCCTTCGTCGGCGCAATCTTGCTGGGTCAGCCAGCGTCCCTGAGCTTCTTCGCCTTTGCGCGCTGCCAGATCGCGTGGCTGCGGCCGGCCCACAACGCGCGCGCACGCTTGAGCCGCGCGATCGCGGCAAATCCAGTCCAGCCCGGAATCAGACACATCAGAATTTGCCTCACGATCAGCATGAAAACCCAGAAAAAGAAGGCGGTCAGAAATATGCCGATCATGAATGCCCAAAACCGTTCGCCGTCATCTTCGATGAAGCCGGCCGCAAACAGCGCCATGGACTGGATCAGCATGCTGCCGATGAAGAGACCGTAGAGGAAGAGCCGGAAGAGCCCGCGTCGCGCCTGGCGCCTTTCGATCTTTCTCACCCAGGCGGGATCGATGCGATCCTCGAGCCAGGCCGCATGGATCTTGTATTGCGCGATCGAGCTGTTGAGGTCGGTCTTTTCGACGTCGGGATTCCAATATCGCCCGATGCGCCCGAGCAGCAGTCGGGCGATCTTGGCCTGCTGGCGCGCGGCGCGGCCTTTCCTCTGCTTTGCCTGGTCGAGCAGTTCCTCATACCAATCCTCCGCATGAAGCCGTGCAAACACGCGCTGCCGAAGCTCGAACGCGACCGGGGCGCGGAACTGGGGCGCCGCCAGGCCGACGGTTCGGGTCAAATGACGAAGGGCGGCGGCGTCGAAAGTCAGGTCATCGACCGCCACGGCGAGCAGGCGCTCGATCGTGTCCGGTGCGTTCTCCAGCGACAATGCTCCGGTTGCGGCCGCCCGATAATAGAGCGCCGTCGCCTCATGGACGCTGCCCCGGCGCAGAGCCGCATTGAGCGCGACAAGGAGAGCCCGTTCGCGGATGTCGTCGTCGTCGGGTGCAGGGGTCGGCGGCGGGCGTCTGGTCTTTGGGGCTTTCCTCGCACGTGGCGGCGAGGTGGCGGACGATCGACGGGCGGCGTGGTCTTTGCGGCCGGCGCTGCCGAGCGCCCATTCGAGGGCGCGGCGCAGCCGGGCGAACGCCTCGGGATCGCGGTCGGGGTCGAGCTTCTTCAGCCGCGCCGCATAGGCGCGGCGGATCGCCTTCGGATCGTCGCAGGGCGCGATGCCCAGTTCATCCCACATTCCGGCCATATCGCTGAAAGTGTCGCTGAACAGACCTAAATTAGAAAGTCCTGATCGAATTCGTCGAGCAGCGCGGACAGCGCGTCGCTGGCTGCTTCGATCTCCTCGGGCTCCTGGCGGTCGAGCGCCGCCGTCAAGCCGCCGATCGCCCGGCCGATCATCGCCCTGATCTCGCCCAGGCGCTCCTCATAGAGGCGCGCTGCCCGGGCCATCAGGGCGCGCATCTTCATGTCGTCGCGCGGATGGATCTTTAGCTTCGCCAGCGCGGCCAGGCGTTTGGCGATCTCGTCAGGCTGCATCACGCCCGGATTGCCTTCGATCACCAGTTTCTCGATCCGGCCGCTGCTGAGAATCGTGGCCTGGACCTCCAGGAGACCGCTGGTGTCGTAGGTGAAGCGGACATCGATATTCTGCTTGGTGGCCGGCCCCGGCGGCAGCTTGATGGTGAGCTCGCCCAGCAGCACATTGTCCTTCACCAGCGGGGCTTCGCCCTGAAACGCCCGCAGCACCAGATTGCGCTGCTTGTCGTCGATCGGGTGTACGAGCTTGCTGCGGCTCGCCGGAATGATCGTGTTGCGCTCGATGATCGGCATGAACCGGCCGTGGATGCGCTGGCTGGTGTCCTCGCCGTGCTGCTCGGAAATCTCGACGCCGAGCGTGAAGGGGGCGACGTCGGTCATCACCATCTCTTCGAGCCCAGCCCCGCGCGCCAGCATGCCGGCGCGCACCGCCGCGCCGCGCCCGACCACCTCCTCGGGATTGACCTGGTAGACCGGCAGGCGGCGGAACAGCCGCGCGATCAGGCGGCGGAACATCGGCATCTGCGAGGCGCCGCCGGCCAGGATGATGCGCGACAGCGCGTCCGGATCGACGCGCGCATCGCGCAACGCCCGCTCCATGGGGGCGCGCAGCCGCGCCAGCAACGGCTCGCTCATGAGCTCGAACTGCTCGCGCCCGAGCATCCACTCGATCGGCTTGCCGTCATGTACGAGCGCGATGGTGGCGGCGTCCTGGGAGCTCAGCTGGCGCTTGGCCATCTCGGCCTGGCGGCGCAGCGCCCCGATGATCGGCGCGCCTGAGTCCGCCGCCGGCAGGCCGGCCGCCGCGCCGGGGCCGGCCATGAACGTCGCCACGATCGCGTCGACGAAGTCCTCGCCGCCGAGCCAGCTATCGCCGGCGGTCGCCCGCACCTCGACCACGCCTTCGAAGCGATGCAGCAGCGACACGTCGAAGGTTCCGCCGCCGAGATCGACCACCAGCAGAAGCTCATCGTCCTCCGGCGCAGCCAACCCGTACGCCAGGGCGGCGGCGGTCGGCTCGGTCAGGAGCCGTTCGACCTTGAGCCCGGCGAGCGCGCCCGCCGCCTTGGTGGCCTTGCGCTGCACGTCGTTGAAATAGGCCGGTACCGTGATGACGGCCTCGCTCACCGGCGCGCCCAGGAACGCTTCCGCATCGGCCTTGAGCGAGCGCAGCACCAGCGCCGACAGCTCCTCCGGCCGATAGCCCTTGTCGCCGACGAACAACAGGCGATCGGTTCCCATGTAGCGCTTGAAGGCGGTCGCGGTCTGCGCCGGATGGGTCGCCAGCCGCTCGCGCGCCGCGAGCCCGACCAGGATCGAGCGGTCGTCGCCGAGCCCGACCGCCGAGGGGGTCAGGGTGTGGCCGAGCGAATTGGGAATGAGCACGGCGGCGCCGTCGCGCCAGATGCCGATGAGGCTGTTGGTGGTGCCGAGGTCGATGCCGACGATCATGGGGCTGCGTGTCCGAGCTTGTGCCTGAACCAATCCTTCACCGCCCGCTCGGCTTTGGCCTGCTCGCTTTCAAACACCGGTTTGCCGTCGGCTTCGATATCCGCGGGCCAGCCGGGCTGCAGCACTTCATACGCCTGCAGCGCGAAGAATTCCTGCGGATGGGCGATCTCGCCTATGAGAAGCGGCAGGATGCGCGGACCGAGCCCGACCAGCGCGGCGAATTCCGCGGAGTTGCGTCTCGACTTGGTATCGGAGAGAGACGCCAAGCCGGGGCTGTCCCAGGTCTTGCGCCACGCCTGATATCGCCGATCGAAGGCGCGGCGAATCTCGCGGGGAATTGCCGCGATTTCATCCCGCAGCTGTGCGGCCTCCGGGCGCGACAGATAGGATTGCGGCCGTGCGCAGACCGGGGCCGCGGGCGCGAGACCGGCTGTCGCCGCACCGGCGGCGAGCTGCGGCAATCGGCGGCGCGCAAGCTTCATCGCATTTCCCCCCGCAATCCCCGCCCAGCTCACCCGTAGGTCTTCAGCACGTGGCGGGCGATCACCATCTTCATCACCTCGCTGGCCCCTTCGGTGATCCGGTAGCTGCGCTGCTGGCGCCACAGCTTCTCGATCGGCAGATCGGTGGTGAGCCCGATGCCGCCGTGGATCTGCATGCACTGATCGGCCGCCCGGAACGCCATCTCGTCGGCGTAATATTTGCACACATAGGCGTCCTCGCGCGCGTCCTCGCC
>DASYFD010000249.1:0-7902 GCA_036498625.1 Xanthobacteraceae bacterium
GCCGCTCGGGCGCCTGGCCGGGTTGCCCGGTGCGCAGAATGATGCGAACCGCCTCGTTCTTGAGCTGCGTGCGGATGAAATCGACCAGCTTGAGGCCGGCATCGTCGGTCTCCATCACGACGTCGAGCAGGATGACGGCGATGTCCGGAGCCGCGCGCATGAGCTCGCGGCCCTCCTGCGCCGAAAAGGCCGAGAGGATCTCGATGCGCTGGCCATGTAGGCTGTAGTCGTAGAGCGCGAAGCGGGTACCTTCGTGCACCGCCGCGTCATCGTCGATGACGGCGACCTTCCAGGCCGGCCCGGCCTCCTCGCCGGCCGGGGCGCCGGCGTCGTCGATCACCCGCATGATATCCTGCTCGTCGGTCATTCCAGCTCCGCCAGCGTCAGCGTGGTATCGACAAATTCATCCTTGGGCGCGGTTATCGGCAGCCTGATCCTGAACACGGTGCCGTGGCCCGGCTGCGATTCGAGCCGCAGCGACCCGCCCAGCCGCCGCGTCACCAGGTTATAGACGATGTGGAGGCCGAGCCCGGTGCCGCCGCGGTTGCGCCGGGTGGTGAAGAACGGCTCGAAGGCGCGCCGCTGCACCTCCTCGCTCATGCCGACGCCGTCGTCGGCGAACTCGATCTCGACCTGGTCGGTGCCGATCTTGCGGGCGGACAGCCGCAGCGTGCCGGCCCGCTTGTCCGGAAAGGCATGAGCCAACGCGTTGAGCACCAGGTTGGTCAGCACCTGGCCGTAAGGTCCGGGATAGCTCTTGAGCGAAATTTCCTCCGGCACATCGACCGAGAGCCAGACCAACGAATGCTTGAGGGCGGGACGCAGGCTCACCATCATCTGCTCGGTCGCCTCCCGCAGGTTGAAGACCCGTCGCTCGGCGTCGCTGCGGTCGACGGCGACCTGCTTGAACGACTGAATCAGGTCGGCGGCGCGATTGAGATTGGTGACGAGCTGCTTGGCGGCCTCGTGGCTGCCGGCGATGAATTCCTCGAGCTTGGAGCGGCGGACCGCACCCTCGCGGATCTCGTCGGAGAACTGCGCGCACCGCCGCGCGAAGCTCGATGCGACCGTGAGGCTGATGCCGACCGGATTGTTGACCTCGTGGGCGACGCCCGCGACCAGGCCGCCGAGCGCGGCGAACTTCTCCGCCTCGATCAGGCTGCGCTGCGCTTCCTGCAAATCGCGCAGCGCGTCCTCGGCGTTCTCCTTGGAGGCCTTGAGGTCGAGCTCAGTCTGCCGCTTGGCGATTGCGTTGGCGCGGAACACCTCGACCGCCCGCGCCATCTCTCCGATCTCGTCGCGGGCGTCGAGATCCTCGGCGGTCTGCCCATAATGTCCGGACACGATCGCATCCATGGTGTTCATCAGGCCGCGCAGGGGACGAACGATGCTGCGGGCGATGGCGAGGCCGATCAGGATCGAGATCGACACCGAGAGCGCGACCGCGACCGCGATGCCGGCATAAAGGTCGCCGAGCGTGTTCTCGAACCGGTCATAGGCCATGCGCTCGCGTTCCCGCATGCTGTTGGACAGGCGCTCGATCACGCTCGCCATCGCGGCCTGGTTGCCATCGACCGCGTTGCCCAGGAGCTGCGAGCGGGCGACGAGATTGTCCGCCAATTGACTGATGCCCATCCGCCATGAGGCGGCCCGCGCCTTGATGGCGCGCAACGCGCCGCGCTGCAGGTCGTTGTCGGCGAGATCCAGCATGACCGGGACGGTGCTCTCGATCCGCTCCAGGTTCCGCATCACCTCGGCGGCGGCGTCGGTCTCATGCTGCAGGTAGAAGACATCGGTCAGGACCAGCGTGGTCGAGAACGTCTCGCGCGACTTCGAGAGCGCGGGCCACACCAGGGCATTGCGATCGGTGGTGGCGCCCTCCACGATCGCATACAGCCCGGACATCTCGCGCGCCGGCGCCAGCACCTGATTCTCGTAGGTGTCCATGATGGCGTTCTGCACGTTGCGCAGCTCATCGAAGCCGGCGACGAAACGTTCGGTGGCTTGCACCACCTCGGTGGCCGAGGCCGACAGCAACGGATCCACGAAGGCGCGGTCCTGCAGCGTGCTGAGCAGCGATTTGCGCAGCTCCGTGATCTCCCGCAGGAGGTCGCCGTCGGGCTGGGTGAAATACCGGTGAATGAGGCTTTGCAGGCGCCCGGCCTGGCTTTCCAGGACCGCCAGCTGGCGGTCCGATTCACGGCTCTCGCGCAGATCGCTGCGTGCGGAGGCGATGACCTGCGCCCCGTTCCAGATGATGACGGTAAAGACGACCGCAATCGCGATATTGAGCGTCGCGATCGAGAGAATGCGCCAGCGAATCGGCAGCGCACGCAGCCGGTGCATGGCGCCGGAGACGGCAGCGGAGTTTGCGGTTTCCGCAGGCGACGACAGGCGTGATTGCAGGGGCGGCTCCATGACTCATTGCACGGCCTGGATCCGCTCGATCAACGGTCCGAATTTCGGATCGGCGCGCATCTCGTCGCGCAACGGGCGGGTCGCATCCTCGAACGGCTTGCGATCGAAATGCTCGATGATGGTGGCGCCGGCCTCGACGGCCTGCTTCCTGGATTGCTCCTCCCAGCCTTGCCACTGCTCGCGCATATACCGGCTCGAATCGCGCGCCGCGGCGCGAAAGATCACGCGTTCGGAGTCCGACAGCTCCTGCCAGGCCCGGCGCGACATGACCAGGACCTCCGGCCCCATCGTGTGCTCGGTCACGGTGTAGAACTGCGCCACCTTGTAGTGGCCGGTGGTCACGTAGGACGGCCAGTTGTTCTCGGCCCCGTCGACCAGTTGCGCCGACAGGGCGGTCAGCACTTGCCCGTAGGGCAGCACGACCGGCTCCGCACCGAGCGCCTTCATCATGCGGATCACCAGATCGGACTGCTGCACCCTGATCCGAAGGCCCTTGAGGTCGGGCAGGCCGTGCACCGCCGGCGACCGGGTATAGATCGAGCGTGCGCCGGAATCGTAGAAGGTCAGCCCGATGAAGCCGCTCGGCTCGATCGCCGCCAGGATGTCGGCGCCGACCGGCCCGTCGATCACCTTGTAGAGGTGGTCGATCGAGCGGAACAGGAAAGGTTGCGCCAGGATGCTCAGCGCCGGCGCGACATCGCCGATCGCCGCCACGTTGATGCGGTTGATGTCGATCGCCCCGACGCGGGTTTGCTCGATGGTCTGGCTTTCCTCGCCGAGCTGGCGGGAATGGAATACCCGGATGCGGTGGCGCCCGTTGGTGCGCTCCGCCACCAATTTGTCCATGAACAGCAGCGCCTGGACGGTGGGATAGCTCTCCTCCTGGATGTCGGCGGCGCGAAACTCGCGGGCCGCGAGGTGGTCATGCCATCCCGCGAGCCCCAGCATCGCCAAGGCGCCGCCGGCTCCCACCGTCAGATATCTGAACAAAACCCCCATATGTCCCACACGCATGCCGGGGCGCCTGCCCGGGCGCCGTCCGGTACCTCCCCATCATAGGATTGTCCCGGCCCGCCCGCCATCCGCGAAATGGCGGCTGAAATGCCGCAGGGAGCGCGAAGGGAGCCGGCCAGCTTCAGGATCAAATTCCTATACTTGCCCGATTCCAATCGCTTTTGGCCGCACCTGGCCGGAATTGTTTCGTCGCACCGGCCCGCACGAAACAATTCACCCCCGCCATGAAACCATTTTTCTGTTTCGCGCAATCGTGGCGAAACGCCCCCTTGTTACCAAGGGTACAGCACGACACGCGAAAAGCGTGCGCAGGGAGACGGGGTTCAGCCATGAAGTACAGCGACGCCATCGCGGCGGTTGCCGCCAGCCAACGCCGGTCGGCCGGCAAGGAGACCTCCGACCAGGTGCTGGTCGGCCTGATCGCTCAGGGCGACCGGGATGCCATGCGGGTCCTGTTCGGACGCCACAATGTGCGGGTGTTCCGCTTCCTGATGCGCTTCGTGGATGGCGAGTCGACCGCCGAAGACCTGGTCAGCGAGGTCTTTATCGAGGTCTGGCGCAATGCCGCCCAGTTCGAGGCCCGCAGCCAGGTATCGACCTGGCTGCTGGCGATCGCCCGCCACAAGGCGCTGTCGGCGCTGCGCCGGCGTTCGACCGACGAGCTGGACGACGACGTCATCGAGTTCATCGAGGACCCGTCCGACACTCCGGAAGTCGCGTTGCAGAAGACCGAGCGCAGCGAGATTCTGCGCGATTGCCTCAAGCTGCTGTCGCCCGCGCATCGCGAGATCATCGATCTGGTCTATTATCACGAGCGCACAATCGAGGATGTGGCGGAGATCATCGGCGTCCCGGCCAATACGGTGAAGACCCGCATGTTCTATGCTCGCAAGCGGATCGGCGAGTTGCTGGCCGCCCGCGGCCTCGATCGGGCCTTCGTGTGAATCCTTTGCGATCGAGCTTCTCGGCGCAGCTGTAGCGCCGAGGGCTGCGGCCGAGCGATCGGTTTCTGAGCTTTCCCGGATGCTCTGCCGTCCGGTCGCCTGCCGAGATCGGGCGCCGACACGGATTGCAATCGCCGACCTGATTGGCGAACATGGCGGCGGCGCCAAGCGCGGCGAGCCGGACGCACACCTTGCATACGAGACCTTCGCCAGCACGATCGTTGGAAGGGCGACCGAGCCTGGGACGGACCGGGACCAGACCGGTCGGCGCCAGGCCCCTGGGGCTCGTCATCGTGCTGGCGGCGGCGCTCGCCATCCACGCCTTTCAGCGGGCGAATATCCGATCGCCGGCCGCCGTCCATGGCGACATCGCCGGCAAGGCCTGGGTGATCGATGGCGACACCATCGACATGTCCGGCTTCCGCATCCGCCTCCTGGGGATCGATGCTCCGGAGAGCAAGCAAACCTGCACCGACGCCGGCAACCGGGAGTGGCCGTGCGGGCGCGCCGCCACGCGCGAGCTGGTCGATCACCTCGCCGGACGGCAGCTCAAGTGCGAGTCGTCCGGCCTCGACCGCTACCGGCGCGTGCTCGCGGTCTGCGCCTTGCCGGACGGCTCCGACGTCAACGCCTGGCTGGTACGAGAGGGCTGGGCGATGGCCTACGGCTATGACAGCCCCTATCAGCCGGACGAAGCGCAGGCGCATGCCGCCCGACGCGGGATCTGGGCCGGCAGCTTCATGCCGCCCTGGGAATGGCGGCACCGGCATTTCAACTGATATCGGTTCAGGAAAGTGGAAGCCGGTTTTCCGCCCGAAAAATACGACAATGTAAAAATGCAGAGCGGTTTTCTGTGAACCGCTCTGTTCAGCTCGCCAGCAATCCCTGCCGGCGCGCGAACAACCAATAGACCGCGATCATCGGCGTCATCATCAGCAGCATCACCACGGCGAGCGCGGAGGCCTGGCCGAGCCCGCCGCCGAGCCAGAGACTCCACACCACCACCGGAAAGGTCAGGTTGTCGGCGGTCGACAGGATGACCGCGAGGGTGAGCTCGCGAAAGATCAAGAGCGCGATCCAGAGCCAGGCATAGAGCAGCGTGGGGGCGAGCAGCGGCACCGATATCCTGGCAAACGCGCCCCAGGCGGTGGCGCCGCTCATCAGCGCCGATTCCTCCAGCTCGGGATGGATCTGGATCAAGCCGCTGTTGGTCATGCGGGTGGCGTAGCTCAAGCGCGCGATCGTGAACACGATCAGCAGGATCCAGATGGTGCCGTAGATCGGCAGCGCCCGCTGCACGACGAACAGCGTCAGCAGCAGCGCGCCGACCCCGAAAACGATCGAGGGCACGGCGTGCGGCAGGAAGGCGATGAAGTCAAAGCCGGCGCGGCCGGGAAATTTCGAGCGCAGCACGATCCACGAGAAGGCGAGGCTCAGCACCAGCGTCAGCGACGGGGCCAGCACCGCCAGGACGGAGGTGTTCCACAGCGCAGTGAGCACCAGCTCCCAGGGCAGGGAAAAGTAATGCGTGAGCGAGACGGTGGCGAAGGCGCGCGCCGACGGGAGCTGAAAGAACGGCAGCAGCGAGCTCCAGCAGAGCAGCGCGATCGGCAGCACCTTGCCCAGCACGAGGTAGACGCCGATGAAGCACCAGGCCGCAAAGCGGCGGCGGCCGAGCCGGATGATTTTCGGCCGATAGGCCCGGCCGGTGACCACCGCAAACCGGCGCGAGCGCCCCGCCATGGCGCCGTACCACCAGCTCATCAGCGCCGCGATCGCCATGGCGAGCGTGCTCAACGCCGCGCCAAGCCCGTAGCGCGGCAGCGAATCCTGCGGATTGAGCAGCAGGTAGAGATAGGTGGTGAAGGTGAAGATGCGATTGCCCCAGCCGATGATGGCCGGAACGTCGAAGGCCGCAAACGCCGTCATGAAGATGTAGATGGCGGCCGCCATGATGCCGGGCCAGGCGAGCCGCACGGTGATCCGGCGCAAGACCGTGAACGGGCCCGCGCCGTGCATCTGGGCGGCTTCCTCGAGGCTCGGATCCATGGAGCGGAACACCGCCGCCGTCATGATGAAGGCGAGCGGCGCCAGGTTCAGTCCCTGCACCCAGCCCATGCCGGCGATGGTGTTGATATTGAGCGGCGCCGCGGCGAGCTGAAAGCTGCTCATCAGGAACTGATTGAGGAGGCCGATGCGCGGATGCAGCAGAAACAGCCACCCCATGGCGGCCGCGAAGCCCGGGATCAGGAGGCCGACCGCCATGAGGGTGAACAAGAGCGTCTTGGCCGGAAAATCGGTCCGCTCGGCGAGCCAGGCCGCCGGAATGCCGAACGCGAGCGCCACCGCCAGCGCGATAAGGGAAAAGTCGACCGTGTCGATGAGGACCCTGAAGGTGCGCGGGTCCGAGAACACCTCGACGAAATTCTGCGCCGTGTAGATCAGATCGGGATCGCCCGGACTGCCGTCGGTCCAGGCGAGCCACAGCACCACCGCCAGATGGCTCAGAATTACCAGGCTTGCGCCCGCGACCACCAGCAGCATGACGATCGGCATGCCATCGCCGAGATCGCGACCTCGTTTGTTGGTTAAGGCGGGCACAATATTTCCGGTTGTCATCGCCGGGCATAGCCCGCGAAGACGGGCGTAACGCCCTGATGTCCCGGCCATCCCGATAAGGAAGGCACGGCCGTGCCAATCCAATCGAGATGGCCGGGACGAGCCCGGCCATGACAAAGCAAACCGGGACAAGCCCGGCCATGACAAAACAAACGTGATTGCGCGCGGCTCATTCCTTGGTGGTGAGGATCTTGATCAGCTCGCTCCGGCTGGCGTCGATCTCCGGATGCTGGCTCCACCATTGCACCGTCACTTCCTTGAACTTGACGTCGCGCTTCTGATAGTCGGCGATCATGGCGCCCATCTTCGAGCCCGGCATGAAGTGCAGATCGATCTTCCAGGTATCGTAGACCAGCTTCTGGCCCTCCGGCGTCAGCAGAAAGACCGTGAGCAGCCTGGCCGCGTTGGGATGCTGGGCATTCTTGGGAACCGCGAAGTAGTAGTAGCGCTGCTGGGCCGCATCGAGCGGCATCAGTTGCGCGACCGGCGCGCCCTTGTCCTGCCAGAGCAATGCATCCTGCCCGGTGCAGTCCATCACCAGAGCGAGGTATTCCCCGGTCGCGACTCGCTCGGTCTCGCCGCAGCGCATCACGCCGGCGATCTGCCGGGCCAGCGCCTTTACATAGGTGATGGTCTTTTGCCTGCCCCACACGTCCTCGGCCAGCAGCACATCGAGGCCGGCGGCGTAAGGCGTCGAGGCAATCTTGCCCTTCCATTCGGGTTTCAGGAAATCATCCAGCACCGTCGGCTTCACGGGGGCGAGCTGCGCATTGTAGGTGACCCCCGAGAGGCCGGTCACGATCCTGATGATCCTGCCGTCGAGCTCGATCATGTTGGGCGTGATCCGGCCCGGCAGGTATCGGGTCCAATCGACCGGCTCGAAAAAATTCACTTTCGCCACCGGGGC
>DASYFD010000250.1:0-4239 GCA_036498625.1 Xanthobacteraceae bacterium
GGCCCACAGTTTCACATCAGGCCTTCGAGGACGTTAACGATCGATGCGCCGTTGCGCGGATGATCCCGCCCTGGAGGCGCGGTGGGCGACATATCAGCGCCCGGCCTTCTCCCCCGCCGAGCGTTCCTGCGTGCCCAGCGCATCGGCGAGGCGGGCGCGGGCCGAGCCGGGGGCGAGCGGCTGCTGCTGGCTCTCGTGCGGGGCCCAGCCCGACAGATAGACGATCTCGAAGGTGGCGCGGATGCGCCCGTCCGGATCGGCGAAACGCTCGGCATAGATTTCCAGCATGCGAGCGAGTGTGGCGCGCCGCAGCGGCCGGCGGCTGCGATCGATCAGCGGATTGCTCGCCCCCATGCGGCGCAGGTCATGCATAAGGGCGAGCGGCGAGGCGTAGCGCACGGTGAGACGGTCGACATCGGTGACCGGCAGCGCGAAGCCGGCCCGCTGCAGCAGTGATCCGAGATCGCGCAGATCGGCGAACGGCAGCACCCGCGGCGAGATGCCATGCTCGATCTCGGCCTCGGCGGCCGCGAAGGCGGCCCGCAGCTCGCTCAGCGTGTCGCCGCCGAGCAGCGCCGCCACGAACAATCCGTCCGGCTTGAGGGCGCGGCGGATCTGCACCAGCGTGCCGGGCAGATCGTTGACGAAATGGAGCGCGAGCCCCGACACCACGAGATCGAGCGCGCCGTCGCGGAGCGGCAACGCCTCCTCGTCCACCGCGATCGCAAGCCCGGCGCGGGTTTCGGCCTCCACCAGCGCATGGGCCGCAATGATGGTGCCGACCTTGGGGCTGCCGATGAGCGCCCGGCGCACCGCACCGGTTGGGGTGCCGAGATCGAGCCCGCACGGAAAGCTGCGCAGCACGCCCGCCAGCCGGTCTGCCAGATCTTCCGCGACGCGGTCGATGAGGAATGTGGAACGACCAAGCGCCAGCGCCCGCCGCCCGCGGGCGCGCAGCAAAGCGCGATCGATGATCACCGGTGTTGGATGTGCAGGGCTTGGGGCCATCGCCCTATTGTGTCACGGCTGCGCCACATCCCGAAATCTTTGCTCCGACCGGCTGTGCAAGCACGCGCACGGCCTTTACGACCGCAGCACCGCGGCGATACGTTTGGGCCATGACCACGGACGTCACCGCCGCAGTGGCGCGCACCGGGCGATTGGCTCGCCTCGCCGGAGCGGCGCGCACCGTCTTCGGGCTCGCGCTCGGGGTGGCGCTGCCGCAGCTCTGCGCTTCCTGCCGCGAGCCGGTCGCCGGCGAGGGGCTGTGCGCGGCCTGCTGGTCGAAGCTCGCCTTCATCGCGCCGCCCTATTGCGCGCGGCTCGGCATCCCGTTCCCGTTCGATCCCGGCCCCGGCGTCCTCTCCATGGAGGCGATCGCCGATCCGCCCGCCTACGAGCGGGCGCGCGCGGCCGTGCGGTTCGACGAGATCGCCCGCACCCTGGTGCATGCCTTGAAATACGGCGACCGGCTCGACCTTGCCCCGCTCATGGGGCGCTGGATGGCCCATGCGGGCCGCGACCTCACCCGCGAGGCCGACCTTCTGGTGCCGGTGCCGCTGCACTGGCGGCGTCAATGGGCACGCCGGTTCAATCAATCGGCGCTGCTCGCCGAGGTGGTCGGCAAGGCCAGCGGCTTGCGGGTTTCCCACGGGGCGCTCCGGCGCGTCAAAGCGACCGTCCAGCAGGTCGGGCTTGCCCGTTCGGAGCGCGCCCTCAACGTGCAGGGCGCCTTCCGGGTGCGCCCGGATGCCCGCATCGAGGTGGCGGGCCGCCGGCTGGTGCTGATCGACGACGTGCTGACCACCGGCGCCACCATCGAGGCCTGCACCCGGGTGCTCATGCGCGCGGGCGCCGCCTCCGTCGACGTGCTGGTGTTCGCCCGGGTTGTAGCGCCGGCGCGCGTTCCCATATAAACGGGGTGCTAAGGTTTAAGTGAATACGATGGCCCGCGTCGAAATTTACACCACCCGTTTTTGCGGCTACTGCCAATCCGCCAAGGCACTGTTGAGCCGGAAAGGCGTGGCTTTCTCCGAGATCGACGTGACCGGCGACCGGGAGGGCCGCAGCAGGATGATTGAGCGCGCCAACGGACGCATGACCGTGCCGCAGATTTTCATCGGCGCGACCCATGTGGGCGGTTCTGACGAGCTTTATGCGCTCGAGCGGGCCGGCCGGCTTGATCCGCTCCTGACCGAAGCCGCCGGGCGCGAAAGCGCCGAGCCCGAAGAGCCCGCCCCGCAAGGTCCTGCCGCATGAGCACCGCGGCCGCCCCCTCGTCGGCGTTCACGGTCGGCCTGGTGCAGATGCGCTCGGGCCTCGACCCTGCCGTCAATCTCGATGCGGCGAGCAAGCTGATCGGCGAGGCCAAGGCGGGCGGCGCGGAATATGTGCTCACGCCCGAGATGACCAACATCATGGAGATCCGGCGCGAGCGGTTGTTTGCCGCGATCGTGCCCGAGGAGGCCGACCCCAGCCTCGCGGCCTTCCGCACGCTTGCCCGCAAGCATGCGATCCATCTCCATGTCGGCTCGCTCGCGATCAGGCTCGAAGGCGAGCGCGCCGCCAACCGCTCCTTCCTGATCGACCGCGACGGCGAGATCGTCGCCCGTTACGACAAGATCCACATGTTCGATGTCGACCTGGCGAATGGCGAGAGCTATCGCGAGTCGCGCAATTTCCGGCCCGGCGAGGCGGCGGTTTCGGCCGATCTGCCGTGGGGGCGGCTCGGCCTCACCATCTGCTACGACCTGCGCTTTCCAGCCCTCTACCGGGCGCTCGCCGAAAGCGGCAGCTCCATGCTGGCGATCCCTTCGGCGTTCACGCGGCAGACCGGCGAAGCGCACTGGCACATTCTGGTGCGGGCGCGCGCCATCGAGAACGGCAGCTTCGTGTTCGCGGCCGCCCAGGGCGGCCGCCACGAGAACGGGCGCGACACCTATGGGCATTCCCTCATCGTGGATCCGTGGGGCCGCATCCTGGGCGAGGGCGGCGTCGAGCCCGGCGTCGTGCTGGCGGAGATCGATCTCGCCGCAGTGGCGGCCGCGCGCGGACGGGTTCCCTCCCTGCAGCACGGGCGCCGCTTCGAGCTGACCGAGCCGATGGCCGAGCCGCTCGCCTTCGTGGCCGCCGGAGAGCCGCGATGATCCGCTACGCGCTCGTCTGCGCCAAGGGCCACTCCTTCGAAAGCTGGTTCCAGAACTCCGCCGCCTACGACAAGCAGGCGAGGCAAAAGCTGGTCAGCTGCCCGGTCTGCGGCACCGCCAAGGTTGAGAAGGAGATCATGAGCCCGCGGCTCGCCGGCGCGCGCAAGCGCGACACCGGGCCGGCGCGCACGCGCGAAGCCGCGGCCGACTCGGCCAATCAGTCAACGCCGGTCGCCATGGTGTCGCCGCAGGAACGCGAGTTGCACAAGAAGCTCAAGGAGCTGCGCGAGCATCTGACCAAGAATTCCGATTATGTGGGCCCGAAATTTTCCGAGGAGGCCCGCAAGATGCACTATGGCGAGATCGACCACCGCTCGATCTACGGCGAGGCCTCGACCGACGACGCCAGGAAGCTGCACGAGGAAGGGATCGAGTTTCATCCCCTGCCGGTGCTGCCGGACGATCGGAATTAGACCAGCACTCCAGCTGCCGGAGCAACGCTGCGCGGCGCCGGCGCGAAATGCGCATGTAGGGAAATCGTCATAGCGCGGACTTTCCCGTTCGTCCCCGCGAAAGGTCCCCGCGTCCGCGGGGACGAGCGGGAGGGGTTGTGCTTTGGAAGACATGGTCGGGATCGGTCCGGTAATGTACGATTGAGCCTGGGGCTCGAGATGGGTCTGGTTCCAACGGGACGATGAGGCGGCGGGCGTTGAGATCGCTTCTGAGGTGCACGGCGGCATGGGCGATCGCCCGGCGAGCGGAGCAGTCGGGGATTCCGGCGGGCGGGGTGCTCAACGGCGCCTCGGCGGCGCCATGGGCACGCCGCGTGGGCGGATGGGGCTCTATCGAAAACCAGAATGTCGCCAACGGTCATCGCCCGCCCGAAGCTCGCCACCATCGCATGCGCATAGCTGCCGACCGGGACGGCCGCCATGCTCTTTAGCACGCCGGAATTCATCTTCGTCTTCTTGCCGGCGGCTCTTCTTGTCCATTATTGCCTCGCCCGCCACAGCCCAGATGCCGCGATCGTCGGCACCACGATCTCGTCCCTGGTCTTCTACGGCTGGTGGAATCCTCCTTTCGTCGTGTTGCC
>DASYFD010000251.1:0-12596 GCA_036498625.1 Xanthobacteraceae bacterium
GCGCCTCCGGTGCGGCGCTCGCCATCGGGCTGCAGCCTGCCGCCATCCAGGGCGCGCTGCGGTCGTTTCCGGGGCTCGCGCATCGCAAGGAGACCATCGCCCGCAAGGGCAGGGTGCTGTTCGTCAACGATTCCAAGGCCACCAACGCCGACTCGGCCGCCAAGGCGCTGGCCTGCTTCTCCGACATCTTCTGGATTGCCGGTGGCAAGCCGAAGACCGGCGGCATCGAGTCGCTCGCAGGCTTCTTTCCGCGCATCCGCAAGGCCTATCTGATCGGCGAGGCCGCGCCGGCCTTCGCGGCCACGCTTGCCGGGCAGGTTCCCTTCGCGGTCGCCGGCAGCCTTGAGCGGGCGGTCGCGCTCGCCGCCCAGGATGCCGAGGCGGCGACCGAGATGGCGCCGGTCGTCCTGCTCTCGCCGGCCTGCGCCTCGTTCGACCAGTTCCGCAATTTCGGGCTGCGCGGGGACAAGTTCCGCGAATTGGTGCAGGCCCTTCCCGGCGTCGCACCCGCATAAGGGGGCGATCTTCACTTTTCTGGTGCGATTGCTCCAAAATCGAAATTTTTTCTTAACGGCTGGGCAACCATAGTCGGGGCGCTCTGAACCGGCACTGCTCGATTTCCCAAGGAGACCCACCATGGTCTCGCGTGTTGAACGCACTCCCTTTGCAGCCTGGTGGTGGACCGTCGACCGGCTGATGTTGGCGGCGCTGATCGTGCTGATGCTGGGCGGCATCGTGCTATCGCTCGCCGCCAGCCCGCCGGTGGCGGCGCGGCTGGGGCTGGAGCCGTTCTACTTCGTCAATCGGCATATTCTCTACCTGATCCCGGCGCTGATCCTGATGCTGGGGACTTCGCTCATGTCGCCGCGCAATATCCGGCGGGTCGCCCTGGTCGTCTTCATCGTGAGCCTGCTGCTGATCGTGGCGACCCTGATGTTCGGCGCCGAGGTCAAGGGTGCGCGCCGCTGGATCGTCATTCTCGGCGTCAATATTCAGCCGTCGGAATTTCTCAAGCCGGCCTTCGTCATCCTGATCGCGTGGCTGTTCGGCGAATCGGCGCGACGGCCGGAGATGCCGGCCAATACCGCTGCGCTCGGGCTGCTGCTCGCCGCCGTCAGCGCCCTCGTGCTGCAGCCTGACTTCGGGCAGACCATGCTGATCATGCTGGTCTGGGGCACCCTGTTCTTCCTGGCCGGCATGCGGATGGTCTGGGTGTTCGGGCTGGGCGGGGCCGCTGCGGTCGGGCTCGCCGGCGCCTACGCCACCGTGCCGCATGTCGCCCGGCGCATTCAGCGCTTCATGGATCCGGCCTCCGGCGACACCTTCAACGTCGACCAGGCGCTCGAATCGTTCGTGCGCGGCGGCTGGTTCGGGCGCGGGCCAGGCGAGGGAACCATCAAGCGGATCCTTCCCGAGGCGCATACCGACTTCGTTTTCGCGGTCGCGGCCGAGGAGTTCGGCATCGTGCTCTGCCTGGTCCTGCTGTCCTTGTTTGCCTTCATTGTGCTGCGCGCGCTGCGCCGGGCCCTCGAGGACGAGGATCCGTTCCGGCGCTTTGCGGTCGCCGGGCTCGCGATCCTGTTTGGTCTGCAGTCGGCCATCAACATGTCGGTGAACCTGCATCTGATTCCCGCCAAGGGCATGACCCTGCCGTTCATCTCCTATGGCGGCTCTTCGATGATCTCGCTCGCCTACGGCATGGGGATGTTGCTGGCCCTGACGCGCGAACGCCCGCGCTCGGAGTACCTGCCGGGCGTGGGCGGGCTCGCGGTTGCTGGGAGCCCGGCCTGATGCAATCCGGCGGAGCCACGCCGCTCGTTCTGCTGGCCGCCGGCGGGACCGGGGGACATCTATTTCCGGCAGAGGCGCTGGCG
Source organism: Xanthobacteraceae bacterium (assembly GCA_036498625.1). Lineage (GTDB taxonomy): Bacteria > Pseudomonadota > Alphaproteobacteria > Rhizobiales > Xanthobacteraceae > VAZQ01. The sequence continues at coordinate 1,875 of DASYFD010000251.1, forward strand.
GAAGCGCTCGCGCGTCGCGGCCTCACCGTCGATCTCGCGACCGACGAGCGGGCGGAGCGCTACGGCAAGCGCTTTCCGGCCCGTCAGATCCACGTCATCGCCAGCGACACCTTGCGGGCGCGCAATCCCGTCGCGCTGGCGCGCACCGCCGCCATCATGAGCCTCGCCTTGATGCGCGCCTGGCTTCTGCTCGGACGCATCAAGCCCGCCGTGGTGGTGGGCTTCGGGGGTTATCCGACGGTCGCGCCCGTGCTGGCCGCAACGCTGCGGCGCATCCCGACCCTCATCCACGAGCAGAACGCCGTCATGGGGCGCGCCAACAATTTCCTGGCGCCGCGGGTGAGCGCGATCGCGACCAGCTTCCCCGGCGTGCTCGACCGCGCCCCACAGCTTGCCGCCAAGGCCGCGCATTCCGGAAATCCGGTCCGCCCCGTGGTGATCGCGGCGGCGGCGACGCCTTATCCGCCTCTTGCGGACGACGGTCTCCTACGCCTGCTGGTCTTCGGTGGCAGCCAGGGCGCGCGGATCATGTCCGAGATCGTGCCGGCCGCGATCGAGCGGCTCGACCAGGCTTTGCGGGTTCGGCTGCTGCTCGCCCAGCAGGCGCGCGGCGAGGATCTGGCGGAGGTTCGCGACGCCTATGGGCGGCTCCACATCAGTGCCGAGGTCGCGCCCTTCTTCCCGGACCTGCCGGCGCGGATCGCGGCCGCCCACCTCGTCGTCGCGCGCTCGGGCGCCTCGACCGTGGCCGAGCTTGCCGCCATCGGGCGGCCCGCCATCCTGGTGCCGTTGCCCCATGCGCTCGACCAGGACCAGCATGCCAATGCGGCCGTTCTGGAAAAGGCCGGTGGTGCCATCCGGCTGCCCCAAGAGGACTTTACGCCGGAGCGGCTCGCCGCCGAGATCGCCGCGCTTGCGGCCGCGCCGCCACGGCTCGCCGCCATGGCGGGGGCGGCCAAATCGGCCGGCGCTATTGACGCCGCCGAGCGGCTGGCTGATCTAGTGCTCGATACGATCGCAAAGGCATGATCCAATAAGGGGAGCGCGTTCGCGATGAAATTGCCGCGCGACATCGGACCGATCCACTTCGTGGGCATCGGCGGCATCGGCATGAGCGGCCTGGCCGAGGTATTGGCCAATCTCGGCTACCAGGTCCAAGGCTCGGACGTGGTCGACAGCGCCAATGTCAGGCGGCTGCGTGACAAGGGCATCGCCGTCACCGTCGGCCACGATGCGCGCAACCTCGATGGGGCCGATGTCGTCGTGGTGTCCTCGGCGGTCAAGCGCGACAATCCCGAGCTCCTGGCGGCGCGGGCGCAGCGCCGACCGGTGGTGCGCCGTGCCGAGATGCTGGCCGAACTGATGCGGCTCAAGCGCTGCATTGCGGTTGCCGGGACCCACGGCAAGACCACCACCACCTCGCTGGTCGCCGCGCTGACCGATGCGGGCGGTTTCGATCCAACCGTGATCAACGGCGGGATCATCAACGCCTATGGGACCAACGCCCGGCTCGGCGAAGGCGAGTGGATGGTGGTCGAGGCCGACGAGTCGGATGGCACCTTCCTGCGGCTGCCGGCCGACATCGCCATCGTGACCAATGTGGACCCCGAGCATCTCGATCATTTCAAGACCTTCGATGCGGTGCAGGAGGCGTTCCGCGCCTTTGTCGAGAACGTGCCGTTCTACGGCTTCGCGGTCATGTGCACCGATCACCCGGTGGTGCAATCGCTGGTCGGCCGCATCGAGGATCGCCGCATCATAACCTACGGCGAGAATCTGCAAGCCGACGTGCGGCTGAGCGATCTCGATCACGTCAACGGGCAATCGCGCTTTGCCGTGGTGTTCCGCGATCGCGCCGGCGACACCGCGCACGAGATCAAGGATCTGCGGTTGCCGATGCCGGGCCGTCACAATGCCCTCAACGCCACCGCCGCCATCGCGGTGGCGCGCGAGCTCGGCGTCGGCGACGATTTGATCCGCAAGGCGCTCGCCGGCTTCGCCGGCGTCAAGCGCCGGTTCACCCGCACCGGCGAATGGAACGGCATTCCGATCATCGACGACTATGGCCATCATCCGATCGAGATCGCCGCGGTACTGCGCGCCGCCCGGGAATCCGCCAGCGGCCAGGTGATCGCGATCGTGCAGCCGCACCGCTACACGCGGCTGGCCGCGCTGTTCGAGTCGTTCTGCAGCTGCTTCAACGACGCCGATACCGTGATGGTGGCGCCGGTCTATCCGGCCGGCGAGGCGCCGATCGCGGGCGCCGATCGCGACGCCCTGGTGCTGGGGCTGCGCGCCCATGGGCACCGGCAGGCTATACCGCTCGAGGCGCCGGGCGACATCGCCGGCATGGTGCGCCGCCTCGCCCGCTCCGGGGATATCGTGGTGTTTCTCGGCGCCGGCTCCATCACCCAATGGGCCTATGCGCTGCCCGCAGAGCTGGCGGCGCTCGACAAGGTGGCGTGATGCCGGTGCGGCCGCCAGCGGCACTCACGCGCCAACTTCCGCCCGGCCGCCGGCCATGAGCTTCCCCGACATCGTTGCGGAGCTGATGGCCATAATGCCGGAGCTGCGCGGCCGGCTGTTGGCGAACCAGTCGCTCGCCGAGCTGACCTGGTTCCGCGCCGGTGGGCCGGCGCAGGTCCTGTTCATGCCGGAGGACGAGGCCGATCTTTGCTATTTTCTGGCCCATCTGCCGGACCGGATCCCGATCACGGTGATCGGGCTCGGCTCGAACCTGATCGTGCGTGACGGCGGTGTGCCGGGCGTGGTGGTCCGGTTGGGACGCGGCTTCAACGCGGTCGCGATCGAGCCGGGCGAGCGCGTGCGCGCCGGCGCGGCGGTCCCGGATGTGAAGGTGGCGCGGGCCGCGCAGGAGGCCGGCATCTCCGGTCTCGCCTTCCTGCGCGGCATTCCGGGTGCGATCGGCGGCGCGTTGCGCATGAACGGAGGCGCCTACGGGGGCGAGACCAAGGACGCGCTGGTCGAGGCGCGCGGCGTCGATCGGCGCGGGCGCCTGCGACTGCTGGCGGTGGCCGACATGCACTACACCTACCGGCATTGCGGCGCGCCCGAGGACATCATTTTCACCGATGCCCTGTTCCAAGGCGCGGCCGGCGACCCGGGCGCCATCGCCGCCGCGATGGACGAGATCACGGAATCGCGCGAGGCGACGCAGCCGGTCAAGAGCCGCACCGGCGGCTCGACCTTCAAGAACCCGCCAGGACGGAAAGCCTGGCAGCTCATCGACGCCGCCGGTTGCCGCGGCCTCAGGATCGGCGACGCACAAGTCTCGACCCTGCACTGCAACTTCCTCATCAATCTCGGCAACGCGCGTGCGGCCGACATCGAGAGCCTGGGCGAGACGGTGCGGGCCCGCGTGAAGGAAAGCTCCGGCGTCGATCTGGAGTGGGAGATCAAGCGGATCGGGATGGCGCCCTGAACGATGCCGGCCGACCCTCCCATCCTGATCGTCGGTGGCGGTTTGGGCGGGCTCGCGACTGCGCTCGCGCTCGGCCGCGGCGGCCGGCGGGTCCGGGTGCTGGAGGAAGCCCCACGATTCGGCGCGATCGGCTACGGCATTCAGCTGGCGCCCAACGTCTTCCCGATGTTCGAGCGGCTCGGTGTCGATGCGGCGGTGCTGCGAGCGTCCGTTCCGCCGCCCGCCATCGTCATGCTGGATGCGCTCGACGGCAAGGAGATCGTGCGCATCCCGACCGGCGAGACTTTTCGCCGCCGCTTCAAGCATCCCTACGTGGTCATTCATCGGGTCGATCTGCATCAGCTGCTGCTCGATGCCTGCAAGGCCTTGCCCACTATCGAGCTCGAGCCCGCGACCTCCGTGGTCGGGTTCGAGGACGACGGCGCCGAGGTCCGGTTGCGCACCCGGGACGGCCGCAGCATTGCGGGCGCGGCGGTGATCGGCGCCGACGGTCTCGGCTCCTGCGTGCGCGGCCAGCTGCACAACGAGGGCCCGCCGCGCCTGATCGGCTATGTGGCGCATCGCACCATCGTCCCGATGGAGCGGATTCCGCCTGGCGTGCTGCGCGACGAGGTCGTGCTCTGGGGCGGGCCCGGTTATCACATCGTTCATTACCCGCTGCGGCACCGATCCCTGTTCAACATCGTGGCGGTGTTCCGCACCTCGACCTACGCGGAGAAAGGCGATGAGCGCGGCCATCGGGCAGAGCTGGAGCGCACCTATGGGGACGCGCATCCGGCCATGCAGGCTTTGCTCGCCCTGATGGACCTCGAGCGCCGCTGGGCGATCTCCGATCGCGATCCCATACGGCATTGGCACCAGGGCCGGGTCGTGCTGCTGGGCGATGCCGCGCATCCGACCCTGCAGTCGCTCGCGCAGGGTGCCTGCATGGCGATCGAGGACGGGGTTTGCCTGGCCGAGCAGATCGAGGAGGCGCAAGGGGATTTCGCGGCCGCATTCCGCCGCTACCAAGCCGCCCGCGTGGTGCGGACCGCGCGCGTTCAGCTCGACTCGCGGGTGCTGTGGGAATTCTACCATGCCGGCGGCATCGCCCGGGACGTCCGCCAGCTGACCGTGGCGGACTGGACCGAACAGCACATGTTCGACTGCCTGGCCTGGCTCTACGACGGCATTCCGGCGAGCAATAACGAACAGCAGTAAGACTCTCGACGGCTTGCCAAATCTCGATTCTATTGGACGTGAAACGAATCAGTGCGCTGATCGGAGGGGTATGGGCAAGCACGTCGCCGTTCTCATGGGAGGCTGGTCGGCCGAGCGGGACGTCTCGCTGCGCTCCGGCGCCGCCTGCGCGGCGGCGCTCGAGCGGCTGGGCTACCGGGTGACGCCGATCGATGTCGCCCGCGACGTCGCCGCCGTGCTGACCGAATTGAAGCCCGACGTTGCCCTCAATGTTCTCCACGGCCGCCCGGGCGAGGACGGCACCCTGCAGGGCGTGCTGGAGATCCTCGGCATTCCCTACACCCATTCAGGCGTGCTCGCCTCGGCGCTTGCCATGCAGAAGGACGTGGCCAAGGAGGTTTTTCGCGGCGCCGGCGTCCCGGTCCCGGAGGGGCTGGTGGTTTCCCGCTTCGAGGCCGGCGCCAAACATCTTCTGCCCCCGCCCTATGTGGTCAAGCCGATCGCGGAGGGCTCGAGCGTCGGCGTTTTCATCGTGACCGAGGAGCACGGCCATCCGCCGCAGGAGCTGTACCGCGAGGATTGGGCCTATGGGGACCGGGTCATCGTCGAAAAATACATTGCCGGCAAGGAGTTGACCTGCGCGGTCGTGGGCGAGGAGGCGCTCGGGGTGATCGAGATCGTGCCTGCGGTGCGGTTCTACGACTATGAGGCGAAATACGCTCCCGGCGGCTCGAAGCACCTGCTTCCGGCGCCGGTTTCATCTTTTGTTTACCAACAGGCCCGAAGACTATCACTGGCGGCACATCGTGCGCTCGGCTGCCGGGGAGTGAGCCGGGCGGACTTTCGATACGACGACCGGATTGAGGGGACGGGAGGGTTGGTCTGCCTCGAAGTCAATACGCAACCTGGAATGACCGTGACGTCGCTCGTGCCCGAGCTGGCGGCGCATGCCGGCATTTCGTTCGATGAGCTCGTGAGATGGATGGTCGAGGACGCCTCGCTCAATCGCTGACACGGATCGCGCCGTGGGTCACACCATGGCGCGCCCGGCCGCGCGGTCGTGGGCGGGCGGCATCCCATGTCCATGCCGACCGGCACTTGCCCCCGGCGGGGTCGGGCTTTGCGGGCCTGCTGCAGCGGTGCTCGATCCGGCTGTTCAACGTGCGGGTGCGCTCCGGGGTGGGCCTGGCGGCGAGCGCTGTCTTTCTTCTTGCCACGATCGCCTACGGGGTGGTGGTCGGCGACCACATCCCCGCCATCGTCGGTTCCCTCAAGGACGCGCGCGATGCCGCCGCCAATGCGGCCGGCTTCCGCATCGCCTCGATCGCGCTGTCCGGCGAACGGCATGTCACCCGGGAAGAAATTCTCAGCGCCGCGGGCGTGACCGGCACGACCTCGCTGCTTTTTTTCGACGTCGACGCCGCGCGCGATCGTCTCAAGGCCAATCCGTGGATCGCGGATGCGACCGTGCTCAAGCTCTATCCCGATCGGCTGCAGATCGGCATCAAGGAGCGCGCGGCTTTCGCCCTTTGGCAACAGGCCGGCCGCGTCTCGGTGGTCGCCGGCGACGGGACCGTGCTCGAGCCTTACGTCAATCCGCGCTTGATTCGCCTGCCGCTCGTGGTCGGCGTCGGCGCGGCGGCGCGGGCGCCGGAAATTCTGACGCTGCTCGATCGCTATCCCGACCTGCGCGATCAGGTCCGTGCCTCGGTGTTGATCGGCGAACGGCGCTGGAACCTGCGGCTGCGCAACGGCCTCGACGTCCGCTTGCCGGAATCCGACATCGAGCAGGCCCTGGTGACGCTGGTCTCGCTCGACAAGGACAAGAAGCTGCTTTCCCGCGACATCCTCGCGGTCGATCTGCGATTGAAAGACCGTGTGACCGTGCAGCTGTCAGAAGCCGCCGCAGCCGCGCGCGCCGAGGCGCTCAAGGACAAGAAGCCGGCCAAGAAAGGAGGGGCCGCATGAGCATCCTCCAGCACGGCCTCACCCCCAAGATGAAGCCGCTGTCGCCCAAGCGCTCGGCGCTCATTGCCGCGCTCGATGTCGGAACCAGCAAGGTCGCCTGCCTGATCGGACGTCTGAAGCCCAATTCGAACCGGGACACGCTGCGCCGCCGCAGTCACTCGATCGAGGTGCTGGGCTTCGGCCACACCAGCGCACGCGGCATGAAAGCCGGTGCGGTGATCGATCTCACGGCCGCGGAGGCCGCGATCCGCCAGGCCGTCGATCTGGCCGAGCGCGCCGCCAAGCTGCAGCTCGAGGCGGTGGTGGTCTCGGTGTCGGCCGGGCGGCCGGGGAGCGAGCTCATTTCCGCCTCGGTCGATGTCGCCGGCTCGGCGGTATCCGACGGCGACATCGCGCGCGTGCTTTCCGCCGGCAGCCGCCATTCGGCGCGCGCCGGCCGTGCCGTGCTGCACTCGCTGCCGATCGGCTATGCGCTGGATGACGCCAAGTGCATTCGCGATCCGCGCGGGATGAGCGGCCGCCGCTTCGGCATCGACATGCATGTGGCGTCCGTGGACGTGTTCGTGGTGCGCAACCTGATGCTGGCGGTGGAGCGCTGCCATCTCGCCGTCGAGGCGCTGGTGGCGGGCCCCTATGTGGCCGGACTGTCGGCGCTGGCCGACGACGAGGCCGATCTCGGCGCCGCGGTCGTCGACATGGGGGCGGGCACCACCGGTATCGCGGTCTTTGCTGGCGGCCGCTTTGTCCATGTCGATGGCTTCACGCTCGGCGGCCGGCACGTCACCACCGACCTCGCCCGCGGCCTCAATGCCAGCGTCGCCGACGCCGAGCGAATCAAGACGTTGTATGGCAGTGTGCTCGCCGGCGGAGCCGACGAGCGCGATATGATCACGATACCTCCGGTCGGACACGATGAGCGGGAAACCCCGCAATTCGTGCCGCGCTCCGCGCTCATTCGCATCATCAAGCCCCGCATCGAGGAAATACTCGAGATGGTCCGCGACCGGCTCGCGGCTTCGCCGTTCGCGGCCGAGCCGAGCGGGCACGTGATCCTGACCGGAGGCGCGAGCCAGCTGAGCGGCCTCGCCGATCTGGCGGCCCGCATCCTCAATCGGCCGGTCCGGGTCGGCCGCTCGCTCGGCATTTCCGGATTGCCGGAGGAAGCCAAGGGTCCTGCTTTTGCCACTGCCACCGGCCTCTTGGTCTACCCGCAGATGGCGCATCTGGAACATTTCGAACCGCGGCGAACGCGGAATGCAACGACACGAACAGGCTACATCGCACGGGTCGGACGCTGGCTTCGGGAGAGCTTCTGATGACTCGGGGTTACCAAATTCCCATCAGCCGGCGGCGGACCGGCACGACCCGCGGCGTTGAAAACGCGCGCGTAATGAAGAGGCAGCCATGAGCATAAATCTGAAAATCCCCGACATCCGTGAGCTCAAGCCGCGGATCACCGTGTTCGGGACCGGCGGGGCGGGCGGCAACGCGGTCAACAACATGATCACGAGCGGGCTCGAGGGGGTCGATTTCGTGGTCGCCAATACCGATGCCCAGGCGCTCACCATGTCGAAGGCCGAGCGCATCATCCAGATGGGCGTGCAGGTGACCGAAGGCCTCGGGGCCGGCTCGCAGCCCGAGGTCGGGCGCGCGGCGGCCGAGGAGGTGATCGACGAGATCCGCGACCACCTGGCGGGGGCCCACATGGTGTTCGTCACCGCCGGCATGGGCGGCGGCACCGGCACCGGCGCGGCGCCGGTGGTGGCGCGCTGCGCGAAGGAGCTCGGCATTCTCACGGTCGGGGTGGTCACCAAGCCGTTCCACTTCGAGGGCGTGCGCCGCATGCGGCTGGCAGAGGCCGGCATCTCGGAGCTGCACAAGGTCGTCGACACGCTGCTCATCATCCCCAACCAGAATCTGTTCCGCGTGGCGAATGAGAAGACCACCTTCGCGGACGCCTTCGCGATGGCCGACCAGGTGCTCTATTCCGGCGTCGCCTGCATCACCGATCTGATGGTCAAGGAAGGCCTCATCAATCTCGACTTTGCCGACGTGCGTGCGGTCATGCGCGAGATGGGCAAGGCGATGATGGGAACCGGCGAGGCGTCGGGCGAGAAGCGCGCGCTCGCCGCCGCCGAAGCCGCGATTTCCAATCCGCTGATCGACGACTCCTCGATGAAGGGCGCCAAGGGCCTGCTCATCTCGATCACCGGCGGCCGCGATCTCACGCTGTACGAGGTCGACGAGGCCGCGACCCGGATCCGCGAAGAGGTCGACCAGGACGCCAACATCATCGTCGGGGCGACCTTCGACGAGAGCCTGGAGGGGGTCATCCGGGTCTCGGTGGTGGCGACCGGCGTCGACGATGTCGGGGTCGTGCGTGCGCCCGCGACCGCGCCCGAGAAGGTGGCGGCCGTGGCCAATCACGAGTCGCGGATCGCCGAGCTGACGCAACGGCTGCGCGCCGACACCCAGCGCATGCAGGAGCGCATCGAGAAGGCCGAGGCGCGGCCGCAGGCGGCGGCGCCCACCACCCATGCACCGACGCCGGCCGAGTCCGCGGCCACCGCGGCGGTCGCGGCCGCCTTGGAGGACGTCACCATCCGGCCGATCCCGCCCAAGCCCTCGCTGTTCGAGCAGGTGCCCGCCAAGCCCGCCGCGCAAGCGCCGGAGCCCGCGACGCCGAAAGTATTCATCCCCCCGCAGCCGGAACGGCCGGCCCTGCGCGCCCCGCGCATGCCGCGCATCGACGAGTTCCCGCTGCCGGCCCAGAACGAGATGCGGGCCCGACAGGGCGAGGACGTCGACCCGGCCGACAAGCCGCGGATGTCGCTGCTCGCGCGCCTCGCCTCCGTCGGCCTCGGCCGGCGCGAGGAGGGGCAAGCCCCGCCGGAGCGCCCGACGACGCGACAGATGCCGCCGCTTCCGGAGCGCATGCCGCAGCGTCCGCAAATGCCGCCCTTGCCGCGCGGCGCTGATTCGCGCGGCCAGGAAGCCGTCTCCGAATACGCCAAACGGAGCGTTCCACAGGGCCTCGACCAGCATGGAAGGGCAACCCCTGTGCATAACCCGGTCGATGACGATCAACTTGAGATCCCGGCTTTCCTTCGCCGCCAGGCGAACTGAGCCAGGCGACCTTGCACCCGCACCGGTGCGGACGGCGGACCTCGGCCATTCGGCCGGGGGCCGCCTTTTCGCGCGCCATCGAACCAGGGGCTGGTCAAGTAAATATTTGATTTTCAAAGGTTATTTTAGGAAACCCTTGAGTCCGCTGGGGGCTGGGCCAGGGCCCCGACGTCGCCCAAAAATCCGGCCCTTGGGGGTGGTCGAATTGTGAGCGCCCGGCCGGCCCTGCCGAAAAGGTGGCGGAATGTGGGTCAAAGCGGGACAGCTTCAGGTAACAGTTGGTAAAAAAGCGTGAGTTGGCGATCCGGCCACCCCCGTCTAAGGTTCGTGACTAACAGGGGGTTTTCCGCGAGGGGAATTGCGCGGGGGGATTGAAGCCGAAACGGCTCATTCCTGCAATTCGTGGCGAAAAGGCGACCCAGCGGGGAACCACGGGGATCAGTTGTGTACCGCGTCAGTGCGGAGACAACTCAAGTGGGACGGGTAGGGATGAAAACGGGCAAGCAGACGACGTTGTGCGTCGATGCCGCGGTTACAGGCATCGGTGTTCATTCAGGGTTGCCGGCCACGCTGACGCTGCATCCGGCTGATGCCGGCACCGGCATCGTTTTTCTCCGCACCGGCCTCGAGGGCCGCCCCGATCGCGAGATCCGCGCCGACGTGCGCTCGGTCACGGCGACCGAATTCGCCACCGTATTGGGCGATCCGAGCGGGCCGCTCTGCTCGACGGCGGAACATGTCCTCGCGGCGCTGTCCGGCCTCGGCGTCGACAATGCGGTCGTCGAGATCGACGGCCCGGAAGTGCCGATCATGGATGGCAGCGCAGAGCCCTTCGTGAGCGCGATCGACCAAGCCGGAATCATGACGCTGGCGGCGCCTCGCCGTTGCATCCAGGTTCTCAAGCCGGTGCGCGTCGTCAAGGACGCGTCGATCGGCGAGCTGCGGCCTTATGCGCGCGGTTTCCGGGTGGAGATCGAGATCGATTTCGAAAACCCGCTGATCGGCCG
>DASYFD010000252.1:0-26648 GCA_036498625.1 Xanthobacteraceae bacterium
CGCTCGGCGAGGCCGAAATTGCCGGCCCGGTAATGCTTCTTGCCGAGCGCGAGGTCGTCGCTCGGGTCGCTGCCGAGCAGGCCGGCGTCGGGAGGCGGCGGCGGCTCGCCGATCGAGCCGGTGGCGTCGGGATCGGCGGTCGGGCTCGCGGAGGCGAGCGAGGAGGTCGCCTCGTCCGGCTTGTGGAAAAAATCGCCCAGCTTGGTCGATGTCTCGCAGCCACCGAGGAAGACCAGGCACGCCAGCGCGACGACAGCTCGACCGTTAACGCAACTCATACCAACCTGCTCCGCGGGCGGCGGCACGGTCGATTGGCGCCCGCCGCGCGCGCAATTCCGAAGACCCATCCTGGGCCGCAACCCCGCGCGCCAAGCTAAGCCACGATGGTTAAGATTTCCTCGCTCGGGCCAACGGCCGGGCGGACGGAAATATGTAAGGAAATTCAACGGAATGAAGGTGGCAAGATACCGTCAGCGACCGCCGCGCCGCCGTACCCCTTCGATCGCCGCGCGCCACAGCACCCCTCGCCCCGCGCGCGGGGAGAGGGCAGCAAGCACTGCGGAAAATCAGAACTCGGCTCGGTGAGGGGGCGTTTCCTCACGCTCAGACTCGCGGAGGGGCCCCCTCATCCCACCTTCTCCCCGCACGCGGGGAGAAGGAGTGAAATGCGCTGCGTCCCTAACCGCGCCGACAGAGGCCTCAATAATGATGCGTGTAGAGCCGCACGACCACCGGCAGCAGGATCACCACGAACAGGACCGGGAAGATGCACACCATCATGGGAATCGAGAGCTTGGCGGGCAGCGCGTAGGCCTTCTCCTCGGCGCGCGAGAGCCGCTTGTGGCGCATGTCGTCGCTGTAGACCCGCAGCGCGTCGGTGATGCTGGAGCCGAGCTCGGCGGATTGCTGGATCAAGGTGGCGAACGAGCGCGCCTCCTCGAGGCCGAGCCGGTCGCCGAAATGCTCGAGCGCGTCGGTCATGCTGCGGCCGTTGCGGACCTCGAGATTGGTCATGTGGATATTGCCGCCGAGCGACGGATAGGTGCCGGCGAGCTCGATCCCGACCCGCTCCAGCGACGCCTCCATGCTCAGGCCGGAATCCGCGCACACCACCAGGAGATCCATGAAATCCGGAAAGCCGGCGCGATGCTCGTCGGCGCGCGCCTTGATGCGCCGGTCGAGATAGAAGCTCGGGCCCACATAGCCGAGCCCGCCCGCCACCAGCACGACCAGCCAGAACACCGAAGGGCCGAGCGAGACGAACATCGGAACGACGAAGAACGCGGCCAGCGCCAGTACCACCGACAGTGCCAGCCGGCCGACGAAAAAATAACCGACCGCGCGCGGATCGAACAGGCCGGCCCGGATCATGCGCTGGCGCAGTATTTTCACGGCGCCCTGGTCGCCGCTCCCATAATGCTTGGTGGTGTAGTCGAGCACCCGCTGGGCCGCCTTGAGGCTCGACTGCCGCAGCGAAGTGCCCTGGTCCTGCACCGAGACATCGCCGGCGATGGCGGCGATGCCGGCGGTGCGACGCTTGACGGCGCCCCGCACCCGCACGGCGGCCATCACCCCGAAGGTCATCATGGCGGTCGCCAGGAACACCAGCACGGCCAGCATCATGGCGGAGCCGTCGGCGAACACGCCCGCAAGCGCGTCGGTGAGGAAATCCATGGCGTCAGATCCTGAAATTCACCAGCCGGTACATGATGAAGTTGCCCACCCCCATCCAGAAGCCGGCGATCGCCAGCGTCTTCTTGGTGATGTCCTCGTCCCAGACGCTGGCATAGAACTCCGGCGTCACGATCTGGATCATCGCGAAGATGGCGATCGGCAGCGACGACAGGATCAGCGCCGAGGCGCGCGCCTCGGCGGCGAGCGCGCGAATCTTGCGGCGCATCTTGAAGCGCTCGCGAATGACGGTCGACAGGTTCGCCAGGATCTCGCCGAGATTGCCGCCGGTGGTGCCCTGGATGGCGACCGCGGTCACGAACAGCGGCAGGTCGTCCTGGCCGACGCGGAAATAGAGGCTGCGCAAACCGGACTCCAGATCCGCCCCGTAGGTGATCTCGTCCGCCACGATGCCGAACTCGGTGCCGATCGGATCGCGCATCTCGCGCGCCACCATGGCGATGGCGACCGGAACCGGATGCCCGGCGCGCAGGCTGCGCACGATCATGTCGAGACCGTCGGGAAACTGCGCCCCGAAGGCCTTCTGCCGGCGCTTGCGCAGGGAGCGCAACACCAGGATCGGCAGCACCAGGCCGCAGAAGAGCGCGACCAGGAGCGCCTGGACGAAGCTGCCGCGCACCAGGAGGGCGGCCACGAACATCACGGCAGTGCCGATCCCGACGAACGTCACCAGCCGGCGCACCCCGACGGTGAGGCCCGACTGCAGCACCAGCTGGTTGAAGTTGACCGATCGCAGGCTGTAGCCGCCGGAGCCGGTCAAGCCCCGCTCCCGGCGCAGCTGGATCAGGATGTTCTCGCGGTCGGGCTGGTCCTTGAGCAGCTTGAGGCGGCGGTTGACGTTGTTGCGGTAGGAGGCGCCGGTGAAGCACAGCAGATAGAAACCCTCGGCGAACAGGCCGGCGGAGGCCGCCACCAGGGCGTAGATCAGATAGATCGGATCGAAGTCGAACGACATCGCGGATCAGAGCGGTTGCGAGGGATCGAAGTAGCTGCCCGGGATCTTGATCCCCATGGTGAGCAGGTCGTTGAGAAAGCGCGGGCGCACGCCGGTCGCCTGATAGTGACCGATCACGGTCCCGTCCGGCGCGGTGCCGGTGCGCACATATTTGAAGATCTCCTGCATCTGGATGATGTCGCCCTCGAGCCCGGTGACCTCGGCTACGCTGGTCACCTTGCGCTTGCCGTCGGACATGCGCTGCAGCTGGACGATCAGCCGGATGGCGGCGGCGATCTGGCCGCGGATCGAGGCCACCGTCATGGGCAGGCCGGCCATGCCGATCATCTGCTCGAGGCGGGTCAAGGCGTCGCGCGGCGTGTTGGCGTGAATGGTGGCCATCGAGCCCTCGTGGCCGGTGTTCATGGCCTGGAGCATGTCGAAGGCTTCCTCGCCGCGGCACTCGCCCAGGATGATGCGGTCGGGCCGCATGCGCAGCGCGTTCTTGACCAGCTCGCGCTGGCGGATCTCGCCCTTGCCTTCCAGGTTGGGCGGACGCGTCTCCATGCGTCCCACATGGGGCTGCTGCAATTGAAGCTCGGCGGCGTCCTCGATGGTGAGCAGGCGCTCCTTCTCGGAGATGAAGGCCGACAGCGCATTGAGCATGGTGGTCTTGCCGGAACCGGTGCCGCCCGAGATGATGGCCGAGACGCGCGCCTTGACGGCGGCGCCCAGCACCTCCGCCATCTGCGGCCGCAGCGCGCCGACCTCGACCAGCTTGCTCAGGTTGAACGGCTTCTTGGAGAATTTGCGGATCGAGACCAGCGGCCCGTCGACCCCGATCGGCCGCACCGCCACGTTGACGCGCGAGCCGTCGAGCAGGCGGGCATCGCACATGGGATGCGATTCATCGACGCGCCGGCCGACCGCCGAGACGATCTTGTTGATGATGCGCAGGAGGTGCTGCTCGTCCTTGAAGCGCACGCCGCAGGGCTCCAGCACGCCGTGGCGCTCCACATAGACGCATTCGTGACCGTTGATCAGGATATCGTTGACGGTCGGGTCCTTGAGCAGCGGCTCGAGCGGTCCGAGCCCGGTCATCTCGTCCAGGATTTCCGAGACGAACGAGTTGAGCTCCTGGGTATTGAGCGGCAGGCGCTCGACCAGGATGTATTGGGTCACCAGCTGCATGACGTGGACGCGGATCTCGTCCTCGGGCAGCTTCTCCAGCGCCTGCAGGTTGATCTCCTCGATCAGCCGGCGATGCAGCCGCACCTTGGCGTCGAGCAGCTTGTCGCTGAGCAGCGAATTGGGGGCGGGCGCGGCCGGCTCCGGGGCGGGCTCCGGAAACACCGTCCAGGACACGTTTTCGAGCGCCGGCGACGGCTCCTCCGGGGTCCAGGCGGGCTCCGCTTGATTGGGACGGCGAACCGTGAAACGACCGACCATGCTGTCCTCAATCGCAGCGTTGCGCGGCGCGCTGTGCAGCATCCCTCGCCCCGCTTGCGGGGAGAGGGCGACACGGCACGTCGGGAAACCCAAGCGCGGATCGGTGAGGGGGCGTTTCCACAAGCTCAGACTCGCGGAGGGGCCCCCTCATCCCGACCTTCTCCATAGCCCGTCGCAGACGGGCGTAAACGCCCTGATGGCACGCGGGGAGAAGGAGACCGCCGTGCTTGCGGGACACGTGGGGATTGATCGTTGAAGCCACTAACGCGCCCATGAAAACTTGACTTTCTTAAGGGTGCCGGCGCCGGCTGGCGCGGGCGCCTTCTGGGCGGCCGCCGGCAGCACCAGCTTGCGCAGCTGGGCGGTGATCTTGTTGCCGGGCTTGACCTCGTCGATCGGAACGCCGCGATCGATCGCCTCGCGCACCAGGCCATACTGGTTGGCAATGCAGGCGGCGAAGGATTCGGCGAGCACCTGCTGGATGTCGGCCCGGCGCAGGCCCGAGGAGAACAGACGCTGCTCGAACCGATTGACGATGACCTGCGGCTTGGGCCCGTCGCCCAACCGCTCGTGGATGGCCTCGACCAGCCGCTTGGCATGGCGCAGGCCCGGCACCGTCGCCTCGCTGACGATGAACAGATTGTTGGAGCCGAGCAGCACGCTGTCGGTCCAGGAGAACCAGGTGCGCGGCATGTCGAACACCACGTAGTCGAAGTTGGTCGAGACCAGATCGAGCAACCGTGTCACCACGTCGGGATCGAACGAGCGCATCTCGGCCAGATGATGCGGAGCGGACACCACCGCCAGGCCCGAGGCGTGATGCGATAGCATGACCTCGAGCAGCTGGCGGTCGAGACGATCCGGCCGCGGCTCGATCTCGGCGAGGTTGAGCCGCGGCTCGATGTCCAGATAGTCGGCGCAGGCGCCGTGCTGGAAATCGAGATCGACCAGGCAGGTGGAGGATTTTCCGCGCGCGCCGCTGTTGAGCAGGATCAAGGCGCTCTGGATCGCCAGCGTGGTGACGCCGGCGCCGCCGACGGCGGGCAGGAAGGTATAGATCTGCGCCTCGGTCGGCGCGCTGGCGGCAGCCGGCCCGTTGGCGACGCGGGCGCAGGTGCGCACCAGATCGACCGGGGACACAGGCTTGACCAGGAAATCGGCGACCCGCATCTGCAGCAGGGTGCGCGCCAGGTTGGCGTCGACGCTCTTGGTGACGGCGACGACCGGCAACGCGGAACCCTCACGCGCCATCAGGCGCTCGAGCGCCTGCATGTCCTCGGTCGGCGCCTCATCGAGATCGATGACCGCGACGGTCGCGGCCTGCGCATCGATGTCGCCGTCGACGGAGGCGAGCGTGCCCGCGATCACCCGCAGCGCGATCTGCTCGCTCGCCCCGAAGGTCGAGCGCACCAGCTCCTCGAAGCCGGGATCCGGGGTCACGACCACCACCTGGGTCTGGCCCGTCTCGCTATTGGTTCGACCGACTTTCATCGCATCCGCTCATCGCCTCGATGTTCCGCGCGCGCCATCACTTGACCGGCACGGCGGGCGTCGAGAACGGCGGCGGCGCCACCGTGTTCATCGTGGAGGCCGCCGCCTGCTCGGCCGCCTGATAGGCGGTCGAGCTGGTGGTGACGTTGACGGGCGGGATGGTGCGGCCGGTGCGGTAGCGCTCGACCGCGCTCTGCATCTTCTGGCCGTCGAACGCGATCTGCCGCCTGCCGACGTTGCGCGGCCACGGATCGATCATCTGCGCGACCTCGTTGGCGGCGACGTGGTCGTCCGCGCCGAGCGCCACCGTCTCGCGGCGATCGAAGTACAGGTCGGAGCAGCCGGAGAGCATCATGCCGAGGCTCGAGAGCAGCACCAGGTTGAGGAGCAACGCGAAGCCGACCGAGCGCAGCAGCGTGCTAGTTCTTGACTGCGACCACATTGACGGCTCCTTTCGAGAGATCTTTCGGCAGGTCGAGGATGTGACCGACATAGGGCTGGGTCTGGCCGACCGCCATGCGGGCGTCGGCCGGCGTGATCTCCGCCTTGCCCATCAGGAAGAAGTCGATGTCGTTGGCCGGCAGCGTGTTGTCGAGCGGCGTCTTGATCGGGGTGCCGGGTGCGATCGGCCGCACCAGATGCGGCGTGACGATGATGGCGAGATCGGTTTCATGCTTGATGTAAGCGGAGCTGCGAAACAGGGTGCCCAGCACCGGCACGTCTCCGAGCCACGGCAATTGATCCTGATCGGTGGTGCTGTCGTTCTGCAGCAGGCCGCCGATCACGAAGCTCTGGCCGTCGCGCAGCTCGATCGTGGTGCTGGCACGACGCACGATCAGCGGCGGAACCGAGATGCCGGCGACCTGGACCGGATGGCTGCTGTCGAGCTGGCTGACCTCGGGCTCGATCTTCAGGTTGATCAGGCCGGCCTTGAGCACGGTCGGGGTGAAGGCCAATCCGACGCCATAGGTCTTGTAGATGATGCCGATGCCGTTCTGGCCGTTCGGGGCCGGGACCGGGAATTCACCGCCGGCCAGGAAGCTCGCGGTATCGCCCGACAGAGCAACCAAATTCGGCTCCGCCAGGCTGCGGGCGAGACCTTTTTCCTCGAGCGCATTGAGCGCCACATCGATCGAGAGCCCGGCGCGATTGAGCTCGCCGAGCAGGAACCCATAGGGCGAGGCCGAGCCGAGCACGCCGGCGGCCACGATCGGCGAGATCGGGAGCTGGCCCGGCAACTCATTGGGGCCGCCGAGCCCGGCGGGCGTAACGGTGCCTTGCTGAAAGCGTCCCCTCGGCTGCGTGATCGGCAGCTGGCTGGCGGGCAGCCCGGAGCCGACATTGGCGAGCGTGTTCTTCCCGAAGCTGTTCCATTGCACGCCGAGCGCGCGGCTGGCCAGGCGCGAGGCCTCGACGAAGCGCACCTCGAGCATCACCTGCTGGGCCTGCAGCACCGTGACCGTATTGATCGGATCGGGCGCGAACTGGCGGGCGATGATCATGGCCCGATCGAGCGTCTGGGCATCCTGCGAGGTGCCCGAGAGCATGATGCGGCCGTTGACGGAGGAAACCTTGATGCTGCCATCGCTGAAGTGGCCGATCTCGGCCGCCAGGCGGCTGACGTCGTAGGTCACCTCGATGTCGAAAATGCCGATCTGCATCTTGCCCGGGCCGTAGAGCGTCACCCGGGTGGTGCCGATCTTCTTGCCCAGAATGGAAAGCGTGCGATCCGTCAGCGGCGAGATGTCGGCGACGTCGGAATCCCCGATGGTGATGTCCGTGAAGGCGCCGTCGATGCGCACGTCCTCGGTCTTGCCGACCGCGACCGTGACCGCGACCGAGCGCTTGGCGCCGCTGACCTGCAGCAGCCGTTGCGCCTGCGCGGCACCGAGCGAGCCCGGCGTCAGCACCAAGGCGGACGCCGTGAGCGCGAGCAGCGCGAGCAAGGCGGGCAGCCGAAATTGTTTTTGCCGGTTTCTATCGGCCCCCCGCCCCGCTTCCCCGCTCCTGCCCCGAAATCCTGCCGTCACGGCCGCAGCCGCATAGCCTGTCTGGTATCTCACAACAACCTCCCCCGCCCTAAATGAGCCTTCCCCGAACTAGTGAACTGCTTGCCCCTGCTCCGATGTCGCGCTGGCGCGCCGATCCTTGCCTTCGATCGGCACGCTGTAATCCTCTTTCACCGTGCCGCGCCTGACCGTGATGACCATGGTCGAATGAGCGGCCCCGATGTCGGTGACGACCTCGTCGAACAAATCCTTGAGCGAGACGCGTAGCGATTTCGGCGAGGTCGTCTCGCCGGCCTTGCGCAACAGCAAGGACAGGTTGCCGAGCGATGCCGCCAGATCGAGCTTCTGGGCCGCGTTCGTGTCGACCTCGAGCGTCACCGACTTGGCCACCGCCACGTTGGCGCCGCGCTCGTCGGCGAGCTGATCGATGGCGAGCACGGTTGCGTTCTGCAGCACCACGTCGGTGGTGGCGCCGCCCTTGCCGTCGAGACGCGTGAGCGCGATGTCGACGCGGTCGCCTGGCTGGACGAAGCCCGCCACGCCTTCGACGTCGCTGACCCGGATGGTGACCGCCTTCATGCCGTCGTGCAGGACGGCGGAGAGCGTGGCACGCTGGCCCGGCCCGGTGATCTTGACCGAAAGGATCGGCTCGTTGACCTCGATCGCCGCCAGCACGACGCGCTTGCCGGGCGCCAGCACGTCGCCGATCTTGGCGAAGGCGCCGGCCGGAAGCGCATCCTCGGACCAGGGAATTTCGCGCAGCAGCGTCGCATTGAGCTCGTTGCCGAACCGCAGCGGCTTGCCGGCCACCACGATGGTCTGCGTCGCCACTGTCCGCTTCTGCGACTCCAGGCTCTTCATGCGCGCATCGGCCTGGCTGGTCAGCCACGACTGCGCCACGAACACGGCGAGCAGGCCGAACAGAACCGCAAACCCGATCATGACCAAAGTACTTGCGCGCACGATTGCAATTTCCTCAAATGACGAATGTTTGTTCCTGTTCTCGTTGTCCGCAATATAGCGGCGAGGGAGGTATTCAATTGGTGTAGCGCCGCCGGCTTCTCGATCTATGCTGAAGAGGGGCTGAAGCGTTATTATTTATGGAGCGTGACCGCGTTTGCTCAACGTCGAGGTAACCTTTACCGGGATTCACGAGTTGCAAATCAATTGGAAACCATTGCGCTCCGGGCGCCCGCACATGCCGAACTGACACAGTCGTAGCCCGCATGAAGCGCGGCGCAATGCGGGAGCGGGATTCCCGCATTACGCTTTCGCTCCATGCGGGCTACAAGGTCCACCGCGAAACATGCAGGAGACCACGGCCCATGTCGCAGGATGCCCGCGTGACTTCGGCGATCGCCCATTGGGCGCCGCGCTTCCTCGCCAACGGCGTCACGCTCACCGACTTCGAGGAGGTTACCGCCTCGGTTGCATCCTGGGACGGCTGGTGCGCCGCCTGGTCGGGGCGCGCCGCCTTGCATGAGGCACTCGGTCGCGACGCGCTCGAGCGCGGCAACACGCTGAGCGCCGGCGAGCACCTGCAGCGCGCCGGCGTTTATTATCATTTTGGTAAGTTCCTATTTGTTCACGATGTTCCGCAAATGAAGGCCGCCCACATGAAGGCGGTGGCCTGCCGGGCGCTGGCGCTGCCGCATCTGCGCCCGCCGGGCGAGCGGGTAGAGATGCCGTATCAGGGCGGCCGGCTCGCCGGCATCCTGCGCAAGCCGCCGGGCATAGAGCGCCCCGCCGTGGTGGTGATGGCGATGGGGCTCGATTCCGCCAAGGAAGAGGCCGACTGCTATGAGCAGCCGTTCCTGGCGCGCCGGATGGCGACCTTGAGCTTCGACGGGCCGGGCCAGGGCGAGGCCGAATACGATTTCGCCATCCGCGGCGACTACGAGGTGGCGGTGGCAGCGGTGATCGACTTCATCGCGACTCGCCGCGATCTCGATTCATCGCGCATCGGGCTGTGGGGCGTGAGCCTGGGCGGCTACTATGCGCCGCGCGCCGCCGCCTTCGAGCCGCGGGCGCGCGCCTGCATCGCGCTCGGCGGCCCGTTCGATTGGGCGGCCGCATGGGACGGCCTGCCGGCGCTCACCCGCGAGGCCTTCCGGGTGCGCAGCCACTGCGCCGGCATGGAAGAGGCGCGTCGCCATGCCGCCACGCTCTCGCTCGCCGGCATCGCACACCGGATCAGCTGCCCTATCTACATCATGAATGGCCGGCAGGACCGGCTGGTGCCCTGCGCAGATGCAGAACGGCTGGCGCGCGAGGTCACGGGCCCCGTCACGCTCAACATCATCGAGGACGGCAATCACATTGCCACCAACCGCGCCTACCGGTGGCGCTCCGACAGCGCCGACTGGATGGCGGCACAGCTGAGGGATCCCTCCCCCTGAAGGCTCGTAGCCCGGATGGAGCGCAGCGAAATCCGGGAACGCCGCTCCCGCATTTCGCTTCGCTCCGTGCGGGCTACCAGGCTACAGGCTTAGTCGGAACCGCTCACGCCTGCACGCGCGCCATGTCGGGCTTGGCGGCGCAGCGCTCGGCCACGACCTTCGCCAGGCTGACCAGATCGACCTTGCCGGAGCCGAGCATCGGCAGGTTGTCGAAGATCATGACCTCGGACGGAATCATCAGGTCGGCGGCGTGCTGCTGCTTGGCGAAGGTCATGAACTCGGCGCGGGTCGCATCTTTCTTCTGGGTGGCCAGGATGAGCCGCTCGCCTTTGCGGGCATCCGGCACCGCCACCACCGCGCAGGGCTGCTGCGGCCACAGCTCGCCGGCGAGCGCCTCGACCGCGGCAAGCGAGATCATCTCGCCGCCCACCTTGGCGAACCGCTTGGCGCGTCCCTTGATGGTGACGAAGCCCTGCGGGTCGATGGTGACGATGTCGCCGGTGTCGTGCCAGCCGTCGGGCGGCGGCTCGAGCACGCCGGGCCGGTCGGTCTTGAGGTAGCCGAGCATCACGTTCGGCCCGCGCACCACCAGGCGGCCGCCCTCCTCGACGCCTTCGACCTTGTCGAGACGGGCTTCCATGCCGGGCAGGATGCGTCCAACAGCACCGAACTTGTTGAACATCGGCGTGTTCAAGGCGAGCGCGGGTGCCGTCTCGGTGACCCCGTAGCCCTCCAGGATGCGCAGGCCGAATTTCTCCAGATAGACCCGGCGCGTGGATTCCTTGACCGGCTCGGCGCCCGCCAGAATGTAGCGCAGCGAGCGGAAGTCATACGGATGCGCCGAGCGGGCATAGCCGGCCAGGAACGTGTCGGTGCCGAACATGATGGTGGCGTTCACGCCGTAGATCAGCTCCGGCACCGTGCGGTAGTGCAGCGGCGAAGGATAGAGATAGAGCCGCACGCCCGAGACCAGCGGCAACACCATCCCGACCGTGAGGCCGAAGGAGTGGAACACCGGCAGCACGTTGAAGACCTTGTCCTCGCGGCCGAAGTCGATGCGGGCGCGCGCCTGGGCGGCGTTCGCCAGCATGTTGCGGTGGGAAAGGACGACGCCCTTGGGGGTGCCCTCCGAGCCGGAGGTGAACAGGATGGCGGCCCAGTCATCGGCCTTGCGCGGCACCAGGGCGGCGCCGGCACGCATCATGCCGCGCAGCTTGTCGAGCAGCGTGATGGTGGGCCGGATGTCCTCCAGATAGACGATGGCGACTTCCTTGGCGACCGCCGCCACCATGCCGTCGAGCCGCCCCTTCTCAACAAAAACCCGGGAGGTGAGGATGGTGGTCACCTGGGCGGCCTTGCAGGCCGCCAGAATGTTGGTCGCACCGGCCGTGAAATTGATCATGGCCGGCACCCGGCCCGCCGACATCAGAGCGAAGAAGGTCACCACCGCGCCATTGGCGTTGGGCAGCATCAACCCGACGGCGCGGCCTTCGGGCGCAAAGCGCATCAGCTTGTCGCCCAGGATGGCAGCTCCCATGAGCAGCTTGCGATAGCTGAGCGCACCGCTCACCGGATCCTCGACCGCGATGCGGCCGCGGCCATGGTCCTCGGCGGCCTGCAGCAGGGCCTGAAAGACGGTCCGGTCCGTGGAGGTGGTGCGGAACACCAGATCGGACATGATCCCGTAGAGCGCGGCGCCGGCCGCCTGGCGGCGGGCGCGGCCCTTGAGGGCGGGGTCGACCGCAAGCTTGACCGGCTCCAGCACCGTGACCGTCACCTTGGGAAACCAGCGGCGGCGCACCTGGCTCGAGGAGAGCCGGCTGAACGGCGTCTGCTCCAGGCCCTCGATGCGCACCGGAACCACCTCGGCATCGGTCTTGTCGGCGATCAGCGCGGCGCCGTCATAGACTTTCATCAGGCTGCCGGTGACGGTGATGCGGCCCTCCGGAAAGATGATCAGCGCCTCGCCCTCCTTGACCGCGTTGATCAGCGTGCGGGTCGCCATCGGCTTCATGGGATCGAGCGGGATCGCGCGGGTAAGCTTCATGAACGGCTTCACCCACCACTTCTTGGAGATGGCGATGTCGATGGCGAAGACCGGCTTGCGGCTGCGCAGCGACATGGCGAGACCGGCATCCAGGAAGCTCACATGGTTGAGCGCGATGATGACGTTGTGGCCGGCCTTGTGCAGATTCTCGAGCCCCTTCACCTCGATGCGGAACAGCGCCCGGTAGATGATCGACAAGGCATCGCTGAGCGCGCTCGCCGGCATGGTGCGGCCGATCGCGACCGTGACGAACAGGCTGGCGGCTCCCAGCAGCATGAAGACGCCCGGCGTGCCGAGCCCC
The DNA here is from genome assembly GCA_036498625.1 of Xanthobacteraceae bacterium. Lineage (GTDB taxonomy): Bacteria > Pseudomonadota > Alphaproteobacteria > Rhizobiales > Xanthobacteraceae > VAZQ01. The sequence goes on from DASYFD010000252.1 coordinate 12,323, forward strand.
GTCGCCCACTGCAACGCTGCGACCGAGAGGGTGCCGCCCACGATGAAAGCGGCGTTCAGCACATTGACGGCGGCCACCACGCGGGCACGGCGATCCGCGCCGGCCCAGGCCTGTACGGCCGCGAACGTCGGCACGATGTAGAGACCGCCCGCGATCGCGAGCCCGGCGAGATCGATGGCAATGTGGATCCCGCGCCCCGAGGTGAACAACGACCAGTAGCCGGTCAGGCCCGGAATCGGCGCGGCACCGGCGGTCGACCAGCCGAGATCGATCGCAAAGAGGCCGAGCAGAAAGGCACCAATAAGTGTCGGCAGCAGAATGATGCGCCCGGCCGCCAACCAGGCCGCCAGCCCGGAGCCGACAGCAATCGAGATCGAGAACACGGCAAGGCACGTCTCTCCCACCTCCTCGGCGCCGCCGAGCACGTTCTTCACCAGGGGGACCAGCAGCCCGACGACGACCGCGCCCACCAACCAGAACCAGCTCGTCACCATGGCGCCCCACCAGATGCGGCGGTCGTCGCGCAGATGCTTCAAGAGATCGATGGTCGAAACGACGATGTTACCCCGGATTTTCAGCTCGGGTGCGGCCTCTCCGGTCGGCGGGATCAGGAGGCTCGAGCCCCAGCAGGCGAGCGAGAATACGATCATCAGGAGCGCGAACGAGGTTGGGTCGCCGCCATCCTTCGCCGCCATGCCCCCGACGATGAGGCCGAGCAGGATGGCGATGAAGGTCGCGCCTTCCACCAGCGCGTTGCCGGCCGGCAGCTCGGAGCGGGCGAGATGGTCCGGCAGGATGCCGTATTTGATCGGTCCGAACAGCGAGCCGATCACGCCGAAGCCGGTCAGCGCGATGAACAGCACCAGCACCGAATGGATGGCAAAACCGAAGACCGCCACGACGGCGACCAGGATCTCCACGAACTTCAGCCGCTGGGCGATCTTGGCCTTGTCGAAGCGGTCGGCGAACTCGCCGCCGAGCGCCGAAAGGAAAAAATAAGGGGCGATGAAGACCGCGGCGGCGAGTTGCGTCAGCGCTTCGGCTTCGGGTCCGCCGAGATTGAATACGAGCAGGAACACCAGCGCGTTCTTGAGAAAGTTGTCGCTGAATGCCGAGAAGAACTGGCACCAGAACAGGGGCGCGAAGCGTCGGGTCAGCAGCAGGGACGAGGACATGGGTTGCATCCGGTCTATCGATCGGGCTCGGTGGCCCATGCGGCGCACGATCTTAGAGCGTGATCGGCAAAAATGGAACGGTTGGCCTATCCGGGCAATCGCCAGGCGCCCGGATGGCGCGCCGTGATCGCGGCCGCCTCGGCCACCGAGCGAACCCCGGTATGGATGAATTCGGTGCGGATCTCGTCGAGGAACATGTCAATCACGTGGGAGGCGCCGACCGGGCCGAGCGCCGCCAGGCCGTACATGAAGGGCCGGCCGGTGAAGCACGCCTTGGCGCCGAGCGCGAGCGCGCGCACCACGTCGAGACCGCCGCGAATGCCGCTGTCGATCATGACGGTCGAGCGTGCGCCGACCGCGGCCACGATCTCCGGCAGCATGTCGATCGAGGCCGGGGCGCCGTCGAAATGGCGGCCGCCGTGATTGGACACGATGATGCCATCGGCGCCGAGCGCCACCGCCCGCTCGGCGTCCTGCGGATGCAGGATGCCCTTGACCACGAAGGCGCGCTTCCAGCGCTCGCGCAGGCGCGCGAGCTCGTCCCAGGTATGGCTGCCGCCGCTGCGCAGCTGCATGGTCCTGGCGGTCGCGACCTGCGTGGGATCGGGGCCCGCATAAGGCACCAGATTTTCCGTGCGCGGCATGCCGTGCCGGAGAAGCGAGAGCGCCCAGGCCGGCGAGGTCGCGACCTGCCAGACGCTCTTGAGCGTGATCGGGAACGGAACCGCGACGCCATTGCGGATATCGCGCGGCCGTTTCGATTTCCCGGCGCTGTCGACCGTGGGCACCAGCACGCGGGCGCCTGCCGCCTCGGCGCGGCGTACGAGGTCGAACGTGATGGCATGATCGTTGTGCGGGAAGCGGTAGAGCTGGAACCAGAACACCTCCGGCGCGATCGCGGCGATGGTCTCGATCGCCGCATTGGCGGGGGTCGACAGCACAAAGGGAATGCGCGCGCGCTCCGCCGCGGCGGCGAGATACTCGTCCGCCCCCGGCCACATCAATCCGGGCGAGCCCATGGGGGCGATCCCGATCGGCGCCGCGTAGCGCATGCCGAACAGCTCGACCTCGCTGGAGGCGCCCTTGCCGTCGATGCAATAGCGCGGCAACAGCTCGACGGCCCGGAAGGCCGCGACATTGCGCTCGACACAGGTCTCGTCGTTGGCGCCGCCGTCGACGAAATCGAAGGCGAAGCGCGGGACCCGCCGGCGGGCGCGTCGGCGCAGATCATCGATGGTGGGAAAGCGCCGGCGCAGCCGCGCCGCTCCGGCGGCGTCAACGGTCGCGCTGGCCTTTTCCCCGCCCGGTGCGTTCCCGGCCATGTCGTCCCCCTTATCTGCCGGCCCGCAGCCTACCACCCCGGCGCAGCACCGCGACCACACATGCCCGAAAATGATTTAAGGTAGCGGGCGCCGCAATGCTAAATCCAATGTCTGCCGCTTGCCTGTCCGACGATGGGAGAAACATACGGTGACCGAAAAGCCCGCCTTCGACTGCCCCCGTGACTGGCATTTGTTCGGTCCGGGTCCGAAACGAATTCTTGCGATGGATGGCGGCGGTGTGCGCGGCGCCATCTCGGTCGCGTTTCTGGAGCGCATCGAATCCATTGTTTCGGAACGCCTGGGCATCGAGGCACGGCTGGGCGACTGGTTCGATCTGGTCGGCGGCACCTCGACCGGCGCGCTGATCGCCGGCGCGCTCGCGCTCGGCTTTCGCACCGAGCAGATCAAGGAGTTCTATCTGCGGCTGGCGCCGCGCGCCTTTCAGCCGACCCGCTGGGGTATTCCGCTGTTTCAGGCGAAGTTCAACGCCGATGGGCTGCGCGCCGAAATCCTGAAGATCGTGAAGGACCGCCAGCTGTCCAGCGCGGACCTCATTACCGGCCTCTGCGTGGTCACCAAGCGCATGGACACCTGCAGTCCCTGGATCGTCGCCAACAATCCGCGCGCCCCTTACTGGCTGGACGGCGCGAGCCATGACGGCAATGAGAGATACAGTCTCGCCACCCTGGTGCGGGCCTCGACCGCGGCGCCGCATTTTTTCGATCCGGAAGTGTTCACCATCAGCAAGGCCGAGGAAGGCCTATTCATCGACGGCGGTGTGACGCCGTTCAACAACCCGTCGCTGGCCCTGTTCCAGATGGCCACCTTCAAGCCTTTCGGTATCTGCTGGCCGACCGGACCGGACAAGCTCTCGGTGACCTCGATCGGTACCGGCACCTATCGGCCGCGCTTTTCCTATGCGGAGGAGGGCGTCGGGCGCTTCGCCAAGCTCGCCTATTACGCCTTGATGTCGCTGATGACCGATGCCGAGACCCTGACGCTCGCGCAGATGCAGTGGATGGGAGAGTGCCTGACCCAATGGAAGATCAACTCCGAGGTCGGCTCGCTCTGCGAGGAGGTGCCGCAAGGGGGCAAGATGTTCCGGTTCGCGCGCTATGACGTGAAGCTCGAGGTGAACTGGTTGCGCGACGAGCTCGATCTCAAGGTCTCGGAGAGCGACGCCGAGCGCTACCGTGGCATGGACAATCCGGCGATCGTCGACGAGATCTACGAGATCGGCAAGCTGGCGGCCGCCAAGCAGGTCAAGCCCGAGCACTGGCTCGGAGCACTGCCGGAATTCCTCGCCGCGAAGGCGGCGTCCGCGACCCCGTCTTAAGCGCCCTTCTTGCGCTCCCGAATGTCCTTCACATTGTTGAAGGTGATGCCGGGGCTCTGCTGGCCCGTGTAGTCGAGATTGAAGGCGTTGCGCGCCAGGAACACCAGATCGCCATCGAGATCCTCCGCGATCGAGGCCCGGTAGGTCGCCACGAACCGGTCGAGGATCTTGCGGTCCTGCGCCGCGATCCAGCGCGCCAGCGTGAATTCGGCCACGCTCCATTCCATCTCCACGCCGTACTCGCCGGCGAGCCGTTCCCGCAGCACGTCGAGCTGCAGAGGCCCGACCACGCCGACCAGCGCGGGCGAGCCGTCGGTCGGCCGGAACACCTGCACGACCCCCTCCTCGCCCAGCTCCTGCAGTGCCTGCTTGAGCTTCTTGGCCTTCATGGCGTCGGGCAACCGCACCCGGCGCAGGATCTCCGGTGCGAAGCTCGGCACCCCGATGAAGTTGAGATTCTCGCCTTCGGTCAGGGTGTCGCCGATGCGCAGGCTGCCGTGATTGGGGATGCCGACCACGTCGCCCGCATAGGCCTCCTCGGCGAGCGCCCGGTCCTGGGCGAAGAAGAATTGCGGCGTGCGCACGCTCATGACCTTGCCGGTGCGCACATGGGTGACCTTCATGCCACGATTGAGCTTGCCGGAGCACACCCGCACGAACGCGATGCGGTCGCGGTGGTTGGGGTCCATGTTGGCCTGCACCTTGAACACGAAGGCCGACATGCCGGGCTCCTCGGCCGTCACCACCCGCTTGTCGGCCACCTGTGAGCGCGGCGAAGGCGCCATGGTGGCGAGCGCATCCAGCAGATCGCGCACGCCGAAATTCTTGAGCGCGCTGCCGAAGAACACCGGGGTCAGATGCCCCTCACGGAAGGAGTTCAGATCGAAGCGACGCACGGCCCCGCGCACCAGATCGTACTCGGCCTGGGCGGCTCCCGCGTCCACCTTGGGGTTGTCCACCGCCATCTCGGCTATGGTCATCTCGCGCAGCTTGCCGGCGGTGCCGGCGTCGCCCTTCAGCAGCCGCACGCCCCCGGTCTCCACGTCGATGGTGCCGATGAAGTCCCGCCCGCGGCCGACCGGCCAATTGCTCGGCGCGGCGTCGAGCGCCAGCGTCTTCTCGATCTCGTCGATAAGATCGAACGGATCGCGGCTTTCCTGGTCCATCTTGTTGATGAAGGTGATGATCGGAATGTCGCGCAGCCGGCAGACCTCGAACAGCTTGCGGGTACGCGCCTCGATGCCCTTGGCGGCGTCGATCACCATCACGGCCGAATCCACCGCCGTGAGGGTGCGGTAGGTGTCCTCCGAGAAATCCTCGTGGCCCGGCGTATCGAGCAGGTTGAACACGCGGCCATCGTATTCGAAGGTCATCACCGAGGTGACGACGGAAATGCCGCGCTCGCGCTCGATCGCCATCCAGTCCGAGCGGGTCGCCCGCCGGTCACGCTTGGCCTTGACTTGGCCGGCGAGCTGGATGGCGCCGCCGAACAGGAGCAGCTTCTCGGTCAGGGTGGTCTTGCCGGCGTCGGGATGGGAAATGATCGCAAAGGTGCGGCGCCGATCGACCTCGGTCAGAGGCAGCCGGGCCGGGGCACTTTCGGGGGGGCGAAGCGGCACATTCATGGTGGACTGGATGTGGCAGTTCCGGCGGCCCCGATCAAGGTTGCACCGTCGTTGGGCCTCTCGAAACCTGCCTCGACCCGGACTCGGCGAGGTCACCCTGGACAGCGGGCGCCCCGGACGGACAAATGCGCCCCGCGCCAAGGAGTAGATGTCATGCCGCCAGCTATCGATCCATTGCACGTGGCCATCAGCGAGCCGGTGCGGGGGTCCAATATTCCGGTCCAGCTCATGTACGTAGAGATGATCGACGGGGTCTATGCGCCGATCGGGCTCAGGAGGCCGCCCGGGGCGGGGCCCTTCCCGGTCATCCTGTTCGCGTCCGGCAACGGTGGCGGCGGCATGGCGGCGGTGCGCGATGCTACGCAGAATCGAAGCTGGACCCAGGACCAGTTCCTGGCGGCCGGCTACGCGGTCGCCTGGATGCGCTATCGCGCCGAGGTCGACTACGCCTATGACCGGATCGGCCGGTTGATCGAGGACCGGCGGCAGCACGGACTGCTGTTGAACCGGGGACCCCTGGAATACGAGGACGTCATCGCCATCGTCGAATACGTCAAGACGTTGCCCGCAATCGCCGCCGACCGGGTCGGCTACATGGGGATGAGCCATGGCGGCGAGATGGCCTTCAAGATCGCGTCCGAATATCACGGCATACGGGCCATGATCGCCAGCGAGCCGGCGGCGCACGAATTCCTGCGGCTGCGGCCCGACGCGACCGCCCACATCAACCCGAAGACCGGCCTCTTGGACGTCGAGAATTTGTTGATGCGCGAGGCCGACAAGGTCCGGGCCCGGATCACGCAGGATGTGGCCATGGCGCGGATCAGCACCATCACGACACCGATCTTCGTGCAGGGCCGCAACAGCGACGAGCTGCAGGGCATCTTCCGGGTCTGCCATGATTTGCTGGTCGAAGCCGGCAAGGCGACCCAATGGGCAACCTACGAGCACGATGTGCACGGCTTCGTTTACGTGCAACGCAGTTCCGACGGAACCTACCGGCCCGACGCCGTGCAAATCCAGGCCGTGCAGGACTCCATCGCGTTCTTCGACGCTCATATGAATGGAAGCTGACGCGGATCGGGGCGCTTTACAAAACTTTACATTGCAGACACGCCGCGGAAAACAGCGGCGCCTAGCTTGGCCGCGCAGGCCCAATTCGCCTGCGACCCAGATAGGAGACTTCAGATGACCGATCAAAGCAACACCACGTTCTCGAGCGCGAACGCGACTCCGACGCGGACCTGCCGCGGTCGCCGCGGCGTGTTCGTGCTCGTGCTCCTCGCCGTCGCGCTGGTGGCGGGTCTTACCGGAAACATGCTGAGCACCGCGTTCGGGCAGGGGTTCGCCTGGCACCACGGCGGCTTCATGGGCCCGATGGGCGGGATGGGCCCGTTTGGCGGGCCGCTCACGCCGGCGCAGATCGACGATCGGATCGACCGCGCGACCAAGCACATGGCGATCGAGCTCGACGCCAGCCCGGATCAGCAGGCCAAGATTGCCGGCATCGCCAAGGCGACCGTCAACGACCTGCGCCCGCTGCACGAGAAGGCGCAGGCCGCCCGCAGTCAGGCGATCGCGCTCTTGACCGCCCCTACCGTCGATCGTAGTGCAATCGAGCGGTTGCGGGCCGATCAGGTCGCGCTCGCGGAAACCGCGAGCAAGCGCATTGCCCAGGCGGTGACCGACGCCTCCGAGGTGCTCAATCCGGATCAGCGCCGGAAGATCGCCGACTGGGTGGCGGCCTTCGACGGCGGCCCCTGGGCACGCTGGCATCGCGGTTGATCGGCGCAAGGTTCGACACACGTGATCCAAATTCGTGGGTGAACGTATCCTTCTGATCGAAGACGATTCCCGCCTCGCCGGCATGGTCGCGGAATACCTCGGCAAGGCGGGATACCATGTGATTCACGCCGAGAACGGCACGCGCGGCCTTGCGCTCCACGGGCGCGAGCCGGTGGATGCCGTCATCCTGGATCTGATGCTCCCGGACGCGGACGGCCTGGAAATCTGCCGGCGGCTGCGCGCCCGCTCCGACGGTCCGATCCTGATGCTCACCGCCCGCGGCGACCCCATGGACCGGGTGGTGGGGCTGGAGATGGGGGCCGACGATTATCTGCCCAAGCCGTTCGAGCCGCGCGAGCTGCTGGCGCGGCTGCGCGCCATCCTGCGGCGTGGCCGCGCCGGACCCAAACCCGACGTGCTGCGCTACGGCCGGCTTGAGATTGATCGCGGCGCGCGCGAGGTGCGCCTCGACGGGGCGCCGGCGGCGCTCACCGGCTATCAGTTCGCTCTGCTGTTGGCGCTCGCCGAGCATGCGGGCCGGGTCATGTCGCGCGACGCGCTGATGGACCTGATCAAGGGCGAGGCGATCGAGGCATTCGACCGTTCGATCGACGTCCATATCTCCCGCGTCCGCGCCGCGATCGAGGACAATCCCAAGAAGCCGCGCCGCATCATCACGGTGCGTAGCGCCGGCTATGTGTTCGCCAAGGCCCAAGACTAGCGAAGACGATCAGCGCACGAGAGCGATCCGATGCGACGCCTCTATCTGCAAGTCTACCTTACCATCGTGGCGAGCCTGTTCCTGGTCGTGATCACGGCCGGCACAGTCTGGCACTTCAGCGCCGGCATGCTCCCGTTCGAGCAGCCGTTCGAGGTCGCGGGCGAGGTCATCGTCGAATTGATGCCGCCGGCGAATGCAACCGCCGAAGCACAGCAGCAGGCGATCGAGCGGCTGGCGCGGCGCCTGGGTGCCGACCTGGCACTGTTTGGCCAGACCAATGTTCCGCTCGCCGCCGCCGGCCGACCGCTGCCGACGCCCAACCGCGACCGGGCCGGCGGCTGGCTGCGGACCGCGGCCGGGCCGGCGGTGTCGATCCGGCTGCCGGACGGGCGCTGGCTGGTGGCGCGCCTGCCGTTCGCGCAGCGGCCGAGCGCGGCGCACCTGGCCGCGTTTCTCGGATTGATCGCGCTCGCGGTCGCGCTCGGCGCCCGGCCGATGGTGCGCCGGCTCACCGGCCGGCTCGAGCGCCTGCAGCGCGGCGTCGAGTCGCTCGGCGCCGGCGATCTGCGCGCCCGGGTCAAGGTCGAGGGCCGTGACGAGGTGGCCCGATTGGCGCAGAGCTTCAATCAGGCGGCCGCCCGCATCGAGAACCTGGTCGACGCCCACAAGCTGCTGCTCGCCAACGCCTCGCACGAGCTGCGCACGCCGCTCACCCGCATCCGGCTCGGTCTCGAGCTGGTGGAGGCGGATCCGGAACGCAAGGCGGAGCTCACACGAGACATCGCCGAGCTCGACCAGCTGGTCGACGAAATTCTGCTGGTCAGCCGCCTCGATGCCACCGAGGGGCTTGATGTCCGGGAGGACATTGATCTGGTGGCGCTCGCCGCCGAAGAATGCGCGCGCTACGAGGATTGCAGCATGCAAGGACATCCCGTCATGGTGCGGGGAGACCCGACACTGCTGCGCCGCATGATCCGCAATCTGGTCGAGAACGCGAAGCTCCATGGCGAGCCGCCGGTCGAGGTCACCGTCGAGCGACGCGGCAATCAGGTCACGCTGAGCGTGTCCGATCGGGGAGCGGTGATTGCCGAGGACGCGCGCGAGCGTTTGTTCTCGACGTTCTACCGCATTCCGGGACGCAGCGGCCCGAAGGACACCGGCCTCGGCCTCGCCCTGGTGCGACAGATTGCGCGCCGGCACGGCGGCGACGTAGCCTACCGTCCCGAGCGCGGCAGCTGCTTCATGGTGACGTTGCCGGCCCGGGGAGCATAAGCGAACCCAAGGACGATCGCGCGGCCGGCAAGGGGCAAGGGATGGCCGCAATTCCATGGCAGTCCGCTGCCCAAACCATCGTGAGTCATCTATAGTATCCGTTCGCTGCGACTTGCCGACGGGGCGCCACGTGAAATTGTTGGGCTGGATCAAAAGCGCGGTCGAGTTCGTCAAGCTACCGGCCGGTCCGCGCAAGATCGGCCCGCCGCCGGATGTGCCGCCTGAAACTCGTGCGGCGCACGAGACGAACGAGACGCACGAGACGAACCAGATCGACAGCCGCACGGTGCCGCAAGACTTACCCCGGCACGACAGCCCCGATGTCATCGTAAGCCTGCCCGAAAGCCAGGCCAGCGTCGCACCCGAGATCCGGATCGGCATCGAGCCCGCGAGCCGCACCGGCGAGTCCGAGGGCTCGCCAAGCCAAGAAGAGATCGATCGCCGCCGCAGCCTCGTGCGCGGGTTCTTCAACGACTACTGGTCGTCGATCGACGACAAGCCGGCGTCATTCGCGGAGCGGCTGGATCGGGCGGAAGGCTACATCAACGAACGCGTGGCTGCCGGCGGAGAGAATTGGCGGCTCGAGCCCGCGACCCGCAAGCAGCTCGGGCTGCCGCCATCAAGAAAGAAATGATGGCGTGTTTCCGACCGCAGGCCTGATGGTTCGGGCCGCGCATTTCTCGGTAGCGCGCGCTCCCGCACACTCTCGGTAGACGGCGACCTCGGCTAGGAGGCCCTGGCCACCTGACGGCGAAGCTTGCTTTCTTGGAAATGATTCGCGCTCCACGGCCGTGGCGGCGGAGCGAAGTGGCTCGGGCGTGTTGCTCGATTCGAGCTGTTGATGAAGTCAGCCAAGCTGACGGCTGCGGGCTTGCCGGTGGAAGTCGGGGGCACCCGTTCATGCGGGAAACGCCCGACCGCGGCCTCGCGTGCCAGCGGGCGAGCAGGGGACCGTTTGAAATTCAAACGAGCCGAGAATCCGGCAACCGCCAGTGCGCCGGCAAGAATCGCCAGCAGCCATTTGGACCCGATCGCGGCTGCAAGCTGCGGAGCGCTGGCGCCGCGCTCGCCTGAGGTGAGCACCGGCCATATCAATGGCATATCGTCCTGCTGGTCGGGCATGCGCGCCCCGGCATCGCTGTCATCCAGGGGGGCGGGCTCGCTGGTCGTCGGGCGAGAGACATTGTCGGGCCGACGCACAAGGGGGTTCGTCGTGGCGGTGCCGATCGTAAGAGGTGCGACACCGGCAGGGCCGGCTCCGGCAAGCAATGGCGCGTTCGGCGGCGAGAGCGGCTTGGTTGTGGGGACCCGCATCTCCGGCTCGGGCCGTGCGGCTGCCCGCGTCTTGCCGCCCTCCGGCCCCAGGTACCAGCATTCACGGTGGGCCGCGCGATCAAGGCGGTAAAACCAGTGGCGCCCTTGCGGCGCCGTAGAGCCAGGCTTGGTGAGGCAATCGTCGGCCGCGCGTTCCGCAAAGCTCGAACCGGTCGACAACAAGAAGGCAGCAGGCACAATGAGGATCGCCAGCACGAAGACAATTATTCGGTTTGGCATTGGTCCCTCCCTCAGTGTCAACACCCCTATCCTGCAGCCCTCGAATCCCTTGAATCCGTTTGCCGGTCGATTCCGGCCCTATTGGGTCATGATAATGTCGATTCACGGGAGATTCGCGATCGAACGCACCCGGATACCACCGGATAGCGCCGATAGGCGCCGTCTTCCCGTCCAATGAATGAAGCTGCCGTTCGGGCTGTCGAGCTTGGGAAGACGCGACCGTCCGAATCGCGCCCGCCAATGACCGCTACGGCGCAGCCGCAATGAGCTCGCTGATCTCGGCAAGGAAGCCGCGCACAGCGGGGCTATTTGGGCCGCGGCCGTTTTTCCCTCTGCGCTCCGCCGCACCCCTGATGATGTCCTGAATGACGAGCGCGATCAGGTCGCTGTCCTGGTCCGCCTTCATGGCCGCGATTGCCAAGCGGGCGTAGCGGCGGCCCAGGCGGAGATCGTCTGCCCGCCTTCCCGTCGGCTCGACATTCCAGAAGCTTTCCGGTCGCCACAAGGGCTGATCGTCGGCTCTGAGCTTCACGAACGGCAGGGCCTTGGTGGCTGGCCGGGTAAAGCGACGGATTTCCGCACCGAGGGAATCATCGGGCGCGGGAGCCGAATAGGCCAGCCGCAGGAATGGGGCCGATCTTTTCGGCTTGGACGGCGATTTGGCGGCCATGAGAACCCTCGCAAGGCGCGCGCTCGGAATTCCGCGTTCCGCGACGCGCACGGCTCAATCCGCCGACGCCAGCGGCATCGGCGCAACAGCGACGTCTGCAAGCGTCGGCGGCACGCGCGGGCGCGCAACGCAGCCGCTTGCGATTCCCTGAGAATGGCCCCCGCCCCGGCCCGATGGCGAATTGCCGCCGAGCCTCTCTCATCGAACGAAACTGTAAGGCATCGTGGCTCCGACGGAAACGCCTCGACAGCCTCAAGAGGCGAGCAAGTGACAATTTCGCGAACGTGTGGCGGCGAAGCCACGCCCGCCATGCGGGCGGCGAGTCAACGTCTCAGCGACGCGTGCTGCAAGCGCTGTGGGCGACGGCCGAGGCTTCCAATTTCAAATTCACTCTCAGGCCCTCTGCGCCACCGCGCGCCGCATCAGCGGCCATGACGCACACCGATCGTCGCCCTCCGGCGTTTCAGCATGATCGTTCATCGGCTGCAGGTCGGTTGATGCGGTGGCGGGCGGCGAGACGATTCGGAGCGATGTCGGGGCAGCAGGCTCACAGGCATCTTCAAGGTCGGCAAGGACCTCTTTGATCCAATCCAACCTGGGCTTGCGTATCGTCATGCACGACAGAAGATTGGAAAACTATGTCGCCAGTTTGTCGTCGGCCACCGCCCCATGATACCAAACACTGGATCATGCTACCTAATTCCGCCGCATGATACCGCAGCGCCCGCTGCAAAATCTTGCGACAAGACGAGCAACCAAATGAACCTGCAATTTCATTCGATCTCCTTCCATCGGATAAGAGGTGGATCCTCGATATTCGGCCGGACGCCACCGGATTACCTCCCGCAGCCCGGACTCGGCGCCAAATCGATCGCCCGCCCTGTTGTTGCCGCGATCGGCCTCCAGGCAGGCGGGGGGCGGGCGCGGCGTTTGTTGCGATGGATCGGGAATGGGCGTGATCGTTCGCGCTATGGCGGCTCGCCATGACAAGTCTCCGCTCGACGCCGTGTCGCGCCGGGCCGTGTTGCGTGGGCTGAGCGCTGCCGGCTCGCTGCTCGCGCTCGGCGGCTGCGCCAGCCTGGCGTCGACCGGCGCCCGCTTCGATGCCTCCGAGCTGTCCGCCAACCCGGTCCTGCTGGTCGCGACCAACCGCAAGCCGGTGGACGGCGCGCGGGCAAAACCCTGGTTCGGGCCGGAGCGAGCGGCTGGCTTGAGCATCGCGCACGCCAGGCTCACGCCGCCGGACGAAAGCCGCTTCTCGCTCGCCGCGGTCGGGCTCGCGGATTGGCGCGTCGATGCGATCGAGCCGGTGCCGCAGATCGGCGACCTGCCCGGGCCGTCGACCGGCGCCCACGACGTGCTGATCTATGTTCACGGCTTCAACCAGACATTCGAGAGCGCATTGCTCGACGCCGCCCGCCTGTCGGACGGCATCCGGTTCCGCGGCGACACTCTGGCGTTCAGCTGGCCGTCGAAGGCGAAATTGCTCGACTACGGCTACGACCGCGAGAGCGCCATGTGGTCGCGTGACGCGCTGGAGAAGGTGCTCGACGGATTGATGGCGAGCCGGACGGTCGGCCGCCTTCACGTCGTGGCGCACAGCATCGGCACCATGCTGGCGATGGAAGCGCTGCGCCAGCTCTACGCGCATCAAGGCGACACGGCGGCCGACCGGCTGGGAGCGGTCGTGTTCGCCTCGCCGGACATCGACATGGACGTCTTCGCATCCTCGGTCGAGCGCATCGGCCCCATGGCCCGCAAGATCACCGTGCTGACGGCGACCAACGACCGTGCGCTCGCGGTGTCGCGGTGGATGGCCGGAGGGATGACCCGCGTGGGCGCCGCCCAGAAGGTGCAGCTCGAGCAGATGGGGCTGCACGTGATCGACGCCTCACAGGAGGGCTGGGGCGTCGTCAACCACGATCTGTTCCTGTCGAATGGCGGGATTCGGCAAGCCATTCGACACGCCGTGGACAGTCCGACCGGAGCCTGAGGCCCGATCACCCCGAGACCTCACGGGGCTGGGCCCGTCCCCGCGAACGCTTTCGAATAGCGCTCGGCGACCGCGGCAGGCGTGGAGGCGATCAAGGCCACGACCTTGTCGACGGCCTCGCCCGAGATCGGATCGGCCTCCAGGCCCGACCTCTCCGTATCGGCCAGGAACTCATGATCCTTGGCGAGCGCCGCCAACGCGGTGCGCAAGATCGCCAGCCGCTCGGCTGGAACGCCGGGCGGTGCGATGATCGGACGCGCCACCTTCTTCTGCGTGAGGAACAGCTCGATGACCCGGCGGTCGGAATCGGTCTTGGCGAACTCGAGCGCATTCGGCACGCCCGGCAGCTCGGGATCGTTCTGCAGCCCGCTTTGCAGCAGCAGCGTGATCTTGCGGTCGCGAATCCATTCCGGCTTCTGCTTCTTGAGGCTCGACCAAGACCAGTCGCCGATCCCCTCGACCTCGCCGCGCTCGATCGCAAGGCCAATGTCGGCGGTGCCGTTGTAGCCCGTCACGATCTTGAATTTTGTGCCGAGCACCGCGTTGTACAGCCGCGGCGTCAGCTCGGGATCGACCCCGGTATGGCCGCCGACGATCAGCTCCCGATCGAACAGGTCCTTGGCGGTCTTGTGCGCGGAGGTGTGCCAGGCAAACGCCACGCCGACCTCGCTGGAGATGTTGCCGATCCAGTTGAGCTTGTCGAGATCGAAGCGCACGGCGGCCGGATTGATGAGCCGCGTGAGCAGCATGCCGCGCTGGATGAGCGAGATGGTGAGGCCGTCCCGGGGCGCCGTATTGGCGATGAGGTTGGTGGCGGCGAGGCTGCCGGCGGCCGGCATGTTCTGCACGATGATGGTCGGATTGCCGGGAATG
>DASYFD010000253.1:0-20146 GCA_036498625.1 Xanthobacteraceae bacterium
GCCTTTGACCGCCCGCACGATCTCGTTGAGGTGCTTCTGGGCCTTGGCGTCGACCTCCCAGAGCATGCGGAAATTGTGCTCGGGATCGACCGAGCCGTCCTTGGCCGGCAGGTCCCGCACATGGCCGAAAGAGGCCAGCACCTCGTAGCCACGGCCCAGATATTTGTTGATCGTCTTGGCCTTGGCGGGCGATTCAACGACGACGATATTCATGTAAATCCAATGGGTTGGCGGCAGACTCTGCTATATCGGAGCGGAATCGGCCGCGCCTGGTCGCGAGGCGAACATGGGGAGACCACCCCCCGCTGTCAAATCGGGGCCTTGGTGCCCCGACCCGGCGGGAGGGTCGCAGGAAGGGGTAAATAAGGAGCCGCAAGGCTTTTCTGTGGCTGCGGTTTGGGCGGGCGGAGGGGGATTCTCTGCCTGTGGGGAGCTTGGTTTGGGGCGCTCGCTCGCCGATCCGGCATTCGTTCTTGCCGGTGCTGCCGCAACCGCCGCGACTGTTTTCATTCACGAATTCAAATTCGTTTTGGCCAAAGTGGAGGTATCACGGTGCGCAGGGGTTTGTCGCTCCAAGCGCAGCCCATTGAAAATACAATCCGAAAACAAATGAAAACGGGGCGGTGCCGGCGACCCTTGCCTCCCTGTCGCACCGGCGAGCGGTCTCGCTGCTCCACGATCAAACAAGAATGCATGGCTTCAGAGCATGGCCGCTTGTAAACAACCGGTGGGATACAGCGAACCGGGCTACGGATGGCTCTGGAGCTATGCAACGTCTGCAAGCCTGGAGCCGGCGCTGAGCATCGATTGATCTGGATGCCAGAGCAAACCGGGTGTGGATTCGCACAAAAAAACGACCCGGGCAGATCCAAGATCGGTGCGCATTTCGTCAGTTTCAATTTCCCGAATGCGCTGATTTGTGTATTCGTGTCAAGCGCTCGAATGTCGAGCAACTTGAGGTGTCACCGCAGTTCCCGGCTGTGTTTCCGCGCACAGCCCTGCTTCCTCGGCGGCGATCAGGCCGAGCGCGCTCCAGTCGAGATTGGCATAGCCGCGTCCGATCGCGGATACCATCCGGTCTCGCACCACGCCGACCGATGGCAGCGGGGCGCCGGCGTTCGCAGCCTCGGCCAGCGCCAAACGCACGTCCTTGAGCGCCAGTGGCATGACGAAGCCGGGCGCGTAGCGCTGCCCGACAATCTTGTCGCCATAGATTCGATGGGCGCGCCCGCCGAACATCGTGCTCGTCAGGATGTCGATGAAAGACTTGGGATCGAGTCCCCGCTTGCGGGCCAGAGCCAGAGTTTCTCCCAACATCTCGAGCGTAGTCGCGGTCATCATGTTGCCGAGCAGCTTGATCAGGTTTGCGTGGGCGGGATCGGTGTCGACAAAAAACGTACGCTGTCCAAGCTGCTTGAAGATCGGCTGGCAGCGCGCGACGGCGGACGGGTCGCCGGCGGCGATGATGAACAGCTCGCGCGCCTTGGCGGCATCCGGATTTCCGAAGACCGGCGCTGCGACATAGCTTTGCCCGCGACGCGCATGCTCGGCCGCGAGGCGAGCCGCGGCCGCCGTGCTGATCGTGCTCATGGAAAGATGAATCGCGCCGGGCGCCAGTCCGGCGGCAAGACCCTTGCTGCCGCGCTCCTCGTGCCCAAAAACGACGGCGCCGACGGCGGCGTCGTCAGGCAGCATGCTGATGACGACCTTGCAGTCAAACAGGTCGGCCATATCCGTCGTGGGCTTAAGACCGAGCCCGGTGAGCTTGCCTATCTGCTCCGGTCGACGGACATAGGCGCTCACCTGGTATCCGGCCGCGGCAAGGTTGGCGGCCATCGCCGTGCCCATGTGGCCAAGTCCGACAAAACCGATCTTATCCTGTGGCGGCTGGAGAAATGCCGCGGGAGCGGCGAGGGAGCTCGAATCATCCTTGAACATGAGGTGTCTCCTGATCAAGCGTTGCTGGAACGCCTGGAGCGTTTCCCCCGTCTCATCGGCGTCCATTGTGCTTGAAGTGGGCTGATGGTTTGCCCGCGCCACTAAATTGGCGCTCAGAAAATTAAATTCGATTTTAGGTGAGCCGGGGCGGCGCGAGCCGCACAGGGAGCCTCAATCGAGGCCGCGGAATGCGCGCCAGCACGCCACTCTAACAACCAATTTAATGGCGCCCCGGTTTTCGCAGGCCCATGTGCCAATCAACCCGGATTGGCCCCCATGACCGAAGCGACGAATCCTGCGGAATTCAAGGTGACGCGGCAGCTCGCGCTGACCGAGGCGATGCTGCTGCCGGCTGCTTTCCGGGAGCCGGTGCCGCCCAAGCCCGCGCCACACCGGTTCTCTGCGCGCTTGCTGCTGGCCCTGGGTGTTGCGGTGGTGCTGATCGGCGCGGCCGGCGCCTACGGACGCCAGTACTGGACGGTCGGCCGTTTCCTTCAATCGACCGACGATGCCTATGTGGAGGCCGATTCCACCATCGTGGCCCCGGAGGTATCCGGCTATTTGAGCGGAGTGCTGGTCGCCGACAACCAGCCGGTGAAGGCCGGCCAACCCCTCGCCAAGATCGATGACCGCGACTATGTGGCGGCCCTCGACCAGGCCAAGGCTGACGTCGCGACCGCGCAGGCCGATATTGCAAACGTCACCGCCGAGCTGCAGCAGCAGCAGGCCGTCATCGCGCAGGCCCACGCCACGGTCGCGGTCGATCAGGCCGACCTCACCTACGCGGAGCAGCAGAACGCTCGCTATGGCGACCTCGCCAATCGCGGGGCCGGCACGGTGCAGATGGCCCAGCAAACGCTCTCCAAGCTCGACATCGCGCGCGCGACCGTCACGCGCGATACCGCCGCGGTCACCGCCGCCGAGCAGCAGGTGGCCATGCTGCAGGCGCAACTCGCCAAGGCCAATGCGGCCTTGCAGCGCAGCCAGGCCGCGCAGCAGCAGGCACAGCTGAACCTCGGCTTCACCGACATCGTGGCGCCGATCGACGGCGTCGTCGGCAATCGAAGCTTGCGGATCGGACAATTTGTCCAGGCCGGCACGCAACTCATGGCCGTGGTGCCGCTCGCCGCCGTCTATGTGGTCGCCAATTTCGAGGAAACCCAGCTTGCGGATATCCGCGCCGGGGAGCCGGTCGACATCGTGGTCGACACCTATTCGGGCGCGACCGTCAAAGGCCATGTCGACAGCGTCGCCCCGACCAGCGGGCAGGAATTTGCGCTGCTGCCGCCCGACAACGCCACCGGGAACTTCACCAAGATCGTGCAACGCGTCCCGGTGAAGATCGCGATCGATGCGAATGACCCGCTTCGCGGCAATCTGCGGCCCGGCATGTCCGTGACCGCGACCATCGACACCCGGACGTCGGTCGATGCCAAGACGGTGGTCGACAGCAAGCCGTCCGCGCCGGACGAGAGTGCGGCGCGGCCCGCGGCCGTGCACTGAGACCGGCGGATACGAGGCAAACGACCGTGACCATGCCGGATGCAACCGCGAGCCCGCCACAACCGGCCGATCGGGCCGGCTTCGGTTGCTGGGTGATGGTGATCGGCGCGCTGCTCGGCGCCTTCATGGCGGTGCTGAACATCCAGATCACCAATGCATCGCTCCTCTATATCGAGGGCGGGATCGGAACCGGGGTCGACAACGGCGCCTGGATTTCCACGGCCTATCTCATCGGCGAGATCATCGTCATTCCGTTGACCGACTATCTGAGCCGCGTGTTCTCGTTCCGGCGCTACCTGATCGTCAACACGATTCTGTTCCTGGCATTTTCCGTCGCTTGCGCCTTTGCGCGCGATCTCGGGCAGATGATCGTGCTGCGTGCGCTGCAGGGGTTCACCGGCGGTGTGCTGATCCCCATGGCCTTCACGCTGGTGCTCACCAGGTTGCCAAAGCCGCAGCAGCCGATCGGGCTGTCGCTGTTCGCCCTGACCGCGACTTTCGCGCCCGCGATCGGTCCGACCATCGGCGGCTATCTCACCGAGGCTTATGGCTGGCAATACATCTTTTTCGTCAATCTGGTTCCAGGCGCCGTCATGGTGGTGGTGCTGTGGCTGACGCTCGAGCGCGAGCCGATGCGGCTCTCCCTGATCCAGCACGGCGACTGGTTCGGCATCGGAGCCATGGCCATCGGGCTCGCGGCCTTGCAGACGGTGCTCGACGAAGGCAACAAGGACGGCTGGTTCGATTCCGTCTTCATCGTGCGGCTCGCGCTGGTCGCTGCGGTCTTTCTGTCGCTCTTCGTCTGGATCGAGCTCAAGTCCGCGAGCCCGGCGGTGAATCTCAGGCTCCTGGGTCGGCGCAATTTCGGCCTGGGCACGCTCGCCAACATCCTCATCGGGTTCGCGCTCTACGGCACCGTCTATATCCTGCCGCAATATCTCGGCCAGGTGTTCGGCTACAACGCCGAGCAGATCGGCTTCGTGCTGGCCTGGACCGGCCTGCCGCAGCTCGCCATCATCCCGTTCGTGCCCTGGCTGATGAAGAGGTTCGATGCGCGGCTCATCGTGGTGGTGGGGATTTGCGTTTTCGCGGCCAGCTGCTTCATGAACGCCGCCATGTCGCCCGACTATGCCGGCGATCAATTGCGGGTGCCCAATATCGTGCGCTCGATCGGCCAGGCCGTGGTGCTCACGCCGCTGGCCAGCATCGCCATGGTGGGCATCTTCCGGCAGGAATCCGGCGCGGCGTCCGGCGTGTTCAACATGCTGCGCAATCTCGGCGGCGCCTTCGGAACCGCGCTGCTGGCGACCATCGTGACCAAGCGCGAGCAGTTCCATTCCAACGTCGTCGGCAGCGCCGTGACCATGTTTCGCGACAGCGTCAGGGTGCGGCTGAACGAGCTTGCCGCCTATTTCATGAGTCACGGCATCAGCGATGCCGCCACGGCGCAGCGCAAGGCGATCGTCGCGCTCGGCGACATCGTGCACAAGCAATCCCTGATCATGGCCTATGCCGACACGTTTGCGGTTCTCGGCGTTCTGCTGCTGCTGGCCGCGGGACTGCTGCTGTTCACCCGGGGCGCCGGCGCGCGGGTCGCCGCCGTGCACTGAGATTGCCAGGGGGCGCCGAGCCTGCCGGTATCCCGGTCAGCGCGCCTGCTGATTCCGAAGATGGCTGACCGGCGGGCTGCTGTGATCGCAGGCGCGTTCTCGCTTGGGGGTCGACCTGGCCTATGCGTTCATTGCCACTTTTGGTACGCTACGTGCGCGCATGCTCGCAGCTTCATGCTCGCAGCCTATTTGGAGTCTAGCCATGCCGGACGCCGATCCGATAAAGCACGTAATCGTCTTGATGCTGGAAAACCGCTCGTTCGATCACATGCTTGGTGGATTGTCCTCGGCGATCGCCGGTCTCGATGGCGCTGCGAAGGACGGCGAGCCCGACCGAATAAACAAGGCCGATGGAAAATCCTACAAGCAGATAGCCGGCGCCAGCAGGACCATCAAATATGATCCGAAGCATGAGCTTCAGCACGCCCTGAATCAGCTCTCCAAGGCGAACTCCGGTTTCGTCGCGGACTTTGCGGTCGCCTATCCGTACTCTCAGCCGGCGGACCGCGCCGAAATCATGAAATATTTCGCGGATGGGACGCTTCCCGCATTGCACGCCCTGGCGAAGAACTTTGCCGTCTGCGACAAATGGTTTTCCTCGCTTCCAGGCCCCACCTGGCCCAACCGCTTCTTCGTGCACTCCGGGACGTCGATCGGCCGCGCTTCCATGCCGGAAGGCATCTTCGACGCCAATCTTCATTGGTACGACCAGACCACGCTTTACGATCGCCTAAATGAGAAGCAGATCGACTGGCGCATCTACTATGGCGACATCCCGCAATCGCTCATCCTGGTTCACCAGCTGGAGCCGGAAAACGCACGGCACTATGTCAAGCTCACGAAATTCTTCCGGGATGCCGGTGGCGACGCAAAAGACTTTCCGCAATACTGCTTCATCGAGCCGCCATATTATCAGCCGGGCGCCGCCGACGACCATCCTCCGCACGACGTCTTCGAGGGCGAGCGGCTCATCGCGGACGTTTACAATGCGATTTTACGCAACGATCAGCTCTGGAAATCGAGCCTGCTGGTCGTGCTGTATGACGAGCATGGCGGGTTCTACGATCACGTGGTCCCGCCGCCTGCGGTACCCCCCGACCATCACGTCGAGGAATACAAATTCGATCAGCTCGGTGTTCGCGTGCCGGCGATACTGGTGTCGCCCTTCGTGAAGCCTGGCGTCATTCATACCGTTTTCGATCACACCAGCCTGCTCAAGTATCTGGTCGACAAATGGGGCCTGGGACCGCTGGGGGCGCGTGTCGCAGCCGCCAACTCCTTTGCCAATGTCCTGCTTCCCGCACCGCAGGACGCGGCGCGACTTCCAGTCATTCAGGCCCCGACGCCGGCCGGATCCGCGAATCCAAAATTCGGACAGATCGAGAGCCGCGTCCAGCCCACCCTGAACGCTCACCAGGCCGCCCTGGCAGGTATGACCCAGGTCCTCGAGAGCATGACCGAGGTGCCGGGCGAAGCCGTCTTGGGACGCACCAAACGCATCGTCACCGGCTTTGATGGCGTTGTCGATGTCGCGGCAGAGCGCCTGGAGCAGTTCCTCGCCCAGCAAAGAAGCGCGGTCCCGTCGCAATAGACATAGTGCCGCGGGTGAGTTTTTTAGTTGGCAGGTGCGCAACGCCTCGCTCCGTCGTCATGCCCGGCCTTGTGCCGGCCACCCTCGTCTTTCGCGCTACAAAGCAAGGCGTGGGTGGCCGGGACAAGCCCGGCCATGACGCACTGGATCGCCCACCACGCCGGCGCACGACCGGCCGGAGAGCGGAGCCTATCGTCAATAAGCTGCTCGACGACATGATTGGAAGCTAGGAAGCGCTGAACGTCTCGATGGCGCGTATCGGAGCGACCGCTCACGCCGCCGCGTCGCGCCAGGTCGGGTAGGGCAGCGAGCGCGGCGGATGCGAATTTGGCGGTGGGGCGGTAGGGGTAGATCCCCGAATCCGGATATTCGCCCTGGTGGGACGTTCCGCGAATTGGGATGCGGCCCGAAGCTGCCTGTTCGGCTGTAGCCGGTCGTTGTTATGAAGCATCACCTTGCAACATCGACATGGCGCCAACGATCGGTGAATTCTGCGGTCTTTCGTCTTTTCGCGACAACCTTGACCTCCAACACCGCGATTGCGCTTCCGCGGACACTGGCCGGAATGCTAGTCTCGGTTGAATCAGATGGCCGAGGGCCAACCGATGAATTTGCCCGAGCTGTGCATTCGCCGGCCGGTCATGACCACGCTGCTGATGGCGGCGATCTTGACGGCGGGCATCGTCGGCTACCGGCAATTGCCGATCAGCGCGCTGCCCAAGGTCGATTTTCCCACCATCGTGATTACGGCCGGCCTGGACGGCGCCAGCGCCGAGACCATGGCGTCCTCGGTCGCGACCCCGATCGAGAAGCAGCTTTCCGCCATCGACGGCGTGGTGTCGCTGAGTTCCTCCAGCGTGCTCGGCGAGAGCGAGATCACCGTCCAGTTCGACCTCGACCGCAACATCGACGGCGCGGCGCTCGACGTCCAGTCGGCATTGAGCCTGGCACAGCGACGGCTGCCGCCGCAGATGACGAATCCGCCGTCGTTCCGCAAGGTCAATCCATCCGAGGCGCCGATCCTCAGCCTGTCGGTGAACTCCGCGACGCTCTCGTTGTTCGAGATCGACGAGTATGCCGAGACCACGATCGCGCAGCGCCTGTCGATGCTTCCGGGCGTGGCGCTGGTGTCGGTGTTCGGCGGCCAGAAATTTGCCGTCAGGGTTCAGGTCGACCCCAACGCGATGGCGGCCCATAACCTCGACTTGCAGGCGGTGCAGACCGCGGTCGCGAACGCGACCTCCGCCAAGCCGATCGGACGGTTGATGGGTCCCCAGGCCCTGACCCTCAACATGTCGAACGGGCCCACCCATGCGGCCGACTATGCGGCGCTGGTGGTCGCCCACCGGAACGGCTCGACGGTGCGCCTGGGCGACATCGCCAAGGTGATCGACTCGGTCGAGAACAACAATGTGGCGGCCTGGTTCGACGGCGCGCGCACCATCACGCTGAGCGTCTACCGCCAGCCCGGCGCCAACACGGTCGCGGTGGTGGACAGCATCAAGGCGATGCTACCGGCGCTGCGCGCGGCCATTCCGCCGTCGGTCAATATCGAGTTCCTGTTCGACCGGTCGCAATCGATTCGCGCATCGGTCGCCGACGTCCAGCAGACCCTGGTAGTGACCGCGGCGCTGGTCGTGCTGGTCATCTTTCTGTTCGTGCGGAAGGCGGCCGCGACGCTGATCCCGGCGCTGGCGCTGCCATTGTCGATCTTCGGCACCTTCGCGGCCATGCGGTTGTGCGGCTTCAGCCTGAACAACATCTCGCTCATGGCGCTGACGCTCTCGGTCGGATTCGTGGTCGATGACGCCATCGTCATGCTGGAGAACATCGTGCGGCACGTCGAGGCCGGCGAGACGCCGTTCGCGGCGGCGTTGCGGGGAAGCAGGGAGATCGGCTTCACCATCCTGTCGATCACCCTTTCATTGGTGGCGGTGTTCATCCCGATCCTGTTCATGGGCGGGGTCGTCGGCCGCATGTTCCGCGAGTTCGCCCTGACTGTCAGCATTGCGATCCTGGTATCCGGCTTCGTGTCGTTGACCCTGACGCCGATGCTGTGCAGCCACTTCCTGCGCGAGCGTGCGGGCACTCAGGAAAACCGGTTCGGACGCCTGCTCGAGCGCGGCTTCCTGGGACTGCTCGCCGGCTATTCCGGTAGCCTGCGGTTCGTCCTCAAGCACCGCTTCGTCACCCTGCTGGTCACCTTTGCCACCATCGCCGGCACCATCGGCGCCTATCAATGGATGCCGAAGGGATTTTTTCCGTCCGAGGATACCGGCGTGGTCATTGCGCGTACGCAAGCACGGCAGGGCATCTCGTTCTCCGACATGGTCGGGCTGCAGACCCGCGCCGCGAAAGTGATATCCGACGATCCGGCGGTGCGGACGGTCAATTCGCTGGTGGGTGACGGTGCGGGACCGCCGCTGGTCAATACCGGGAACATCACCTTTGGGTTGAAGCCGATCGCGGACCGCCCCGGCCAGCCGGTCACCGAGGTGATCCGGCGCCTGCGCGTCAAGCTCGCCCAGATCCCGGGCATCCAGGTGTTCATGCAGCCGGTCCAGAACCTGACCCTGGGAGCGCGCCTGAGCAAGTCCGAGTTCCAGTACACCCTCCAGGGCGGCGACCTGAACGAGCTGTTCGGCTGGGCCGGCAAGCTGGAAGCGCGGCTGAAGCAGCTGCCCGGCCTGGTCGACGTGAGCAGCGATCTGCAGGTGAACAATCCGGAGGTGATGATCGATATCGACCAAAGCATCGCGCTGCGGCTCGGCATCGACGCCGACCGCATCCGCGACACCTTGTACAGTGCGTTCGGCACCCGCGAGGTTGCCGACATCTTCAGGCCGTTCAACGACTACAAGGTATTGCTCGAGGTCGGGCCGCAGTTCCAGAACACCAGCGAGGATCTGCAACGCCTCCACATGCGGGCCGCGAACGGCGCCCTGGTTCCCATGAGCACCTTCGCGTCGCTGGCCTCTTCGGTCGGGCCGCTGACCATCAACCACCAGGGTCAGCTTCCGGCGGTCACCATCTCGTTCAATCTGTCGCCGGGGACATCGCTCGGCGGTGCCGTCGACCAGATCGTCGAGATCGAGCGGCAGACGGGCCTGCCCGCCACCGTATCAACCAGCTTCCAGGGCAATGCCCAGGAATTCCAGAAATCGCTCGCCGGCCAAGGGATGCTGATGCTGCTGACCGTGCTGGTGGTCTATATGATCCTCGGCGTTCTCTACGAGAGCTTCATTCATCCGATCACCATCCTGTCGGGCCTGCCGGCGGCTGGCCTGGGGGCGCTGCTGACGCTGCTGCTGTTCGGCTACGATCTCACCATCATCGCCCTCATCGGCATCATCATGCTGATCGGGATCGTCAAGAAGAATGCCATCATGATGATCGACTTTGCGCTGCAGCAGAAAGACGCCGGCGTGACCGATCCGGTCGAGGCGATCTTTCAGGCGGCGCTGCTGCGTTTCCGGCCGATCACCATGACCACCATGGCGGCGATCATGGGTACGCTGCCGATTGCTTTGGGCACCGGCCCCGGATCCGAGCTACGCCGTCCGCTCGGCATCGCCGTGGTCGGCGGCCTGCTGGTTTCGCAAATCCTGACCCTCTACATCACGCCGGTGATCTACATCTACTTCGAGAAGCTGTTCAAAACGCGCGCCGGCCGCGATGCAGCGCCGGCAGTCGCGGACCCGCCGTTCCGCCACGCCGCTGAATAAGCAGGTGTGCTGTCTCTGACGTTTGCTGCAACTGCCGGGCAGCACGGCTTCCCTCGCCCCGCGTGCGGGGAGAGGGCAACATGATCCGAGCGGAAACCAGAATTCGGCCCGGTGAGGGGGCGTTTCCACGAGTCGGTGCATCGAGAGGAAGAGACTCGTTGAAGCGCCCCCTCATCCCGACCTTCTCCCCGCGCGCGGGGAGAAGGAGACCGCAGTGCTTCCGGACAGGGCGAATGAAGCGTCAGAGTCCGAACAACAGTTGCTCGCGGTTCGTGCTCACACCAGCGACACCAGCCCGCCGCCGTGCCGTTGCAGCCGGCCCGCCACCTCCAGTTCCAGCAGCACGATCCGCACCACCGCCGCGGAGCGGCCGGCGAGGCGCACCAGATCATCGATGCTGACCGGCGTCGGCCCGAGCAGCTCCACGATGTGGCTGCGCTCCTCATTGCCCGGCTCGGCGAGGGGCGGGGAGGGCGCGGCCGGCTCGGTCTCCTGCATGAAGCGATCAAGCGGCTGACCGAGGATCGGGCGCAGCACGGCGAGCACGTCCTCCACCTCGGTGACCAGCGTGGCGCCCTGCTTCAACAGGCCGTTGCTGCCCTCGGAGCGCGGATCGAGCGGCGAGCCCGGTATCGCGAACACCTCGCGGCCCTACTCGAGCGCGAGCCGCGTGGTGATGAGCGAGCCCGAGCGGCGCGCCGCCTCGATCACCACGACGCCGACCGCGAGGCCCGAGATCAGGCGGTTGCGGCGCGGGAAGTCGTGGGCGCGCGGCTCATGGTCGACCGGCATCTCGGAGAGCGCCGCGCCCTGCGCCAGGATGGCGCCGGCGAGCTCGACGTTCTCGGGCGGGTAGATGCGGTTGTGCCCGCCGGCCAGCACCGCGATGGTGCCGGTCGGAAGGCTCGCTCGATGGGCGGCGGCATCGATGCCGCGCGCCAGCCCCGACACCACCGCAAGCCCCGCCTCGCCGAGCTCGCGCGCGAGCCGGCCCGCGAGCTTGATGCCGGCCGCTGAGGCATTGCGGGCTCCGACCACGGCGATCATCGGGCGATCGAGCACGGCCAGATGGCCGCGCACCGCGACGAGCGGCGGGGGATCATCGATCATCGCCAGGCGCCACGGATAGCCGGGTTCGCCCAGCGCCACCAAGCTGATGCCCGCGGCCCGCGACGCCTTGATCTCGCGCTCGGCCTCCGGGCGCGAGCCGATGCGCCCCGAAGCGCTGGCGCCACCGCGGCGCGCCAGGCCGGGCAGCGCGGCAAGCGCGGCCGCCGCGCTGCCGAACTGGCGCAGCAGGGCCTGGAAGGTGCGCGGCCCGACGTTCTCGCTGCGGATGAGCCGCAGCCAGTCGAGCCGCTCCTCGTCGGTCAACCGGACGCCGTCCCCACTGGTGCTCACGCTGCCCCCCGCTCGGGGCCGAGAATTGCTCACGGACTGGCCGGGCACAATCCGAATTATCGTCCTATCGCTGTTGGAATTCAGGGTCCGGCCGCGGGGCCGAGCGGCCAGATTTTGAGGCACTCTTGGCGGCTTCTCTTTCGCCTGGTTTCCTGCGCGAGCCGGAAGAGTAGATTGAATGAAGGCGCGACCAATCGTCCTATTACCAACGCGCTACGGCAGGTCTTGAATCGGTCCAAGAGCAATCCGTTTGGTCAGCGCAACCAGCCTGCCTCGATGAATTTTCACGCTGAAATCGGCGTCGGGATATTGTCCTTAAGGGCAACAAGAACGGCTTCGACTTTTCAATCCGACGGCCTAAAGTAGCGTATCTTCGGCATCGGTATCCGAGATGGATCCAGGCATGAATGCCATTGATATCATCCAAGTGCCTTCCCAGGTCACTCAGAAGTGGCAGGAAATTGTTGATCTCCTTGCCGAGGTCTTACACGTCCCCTCTGCGTTGATCATGAAGGTGGAACCGCCGAACATCAGGGTTTTTGCTCGCAGCGAGTCCGAGGGAAATCCGTACGAGCGGGATGAGCTCGCTTGCCTCAACACCGGGCTGTATTGCGAAACGGTGATGAAAACCCGCCAGCTGCTGCTGGTTCCCGACGCTCTGGGGGATCGGGACTGGAATACCAATCCCGACATCAAATTGGGAATGATCTCGTACATGGGAGTTCCGGTAGCTTGGCCCAACGGCAGCATCTTTGGAACCATCTGTGTCTTGGACGGAAAACCCAACCAGTACAGCACGCTGTACAGAAAGCTGCTGTTTCAATGTCGCGATGTGCTGCAAGCGGATTTGACGTCATTGCAAGCGAGGTCCGAGCTCGAGCTCAAGGTGCAGGAGCGCACGGCGGAACTGCGAAGAAGCGAGGTCTATTTGACCGAAGCGCAGAGATTGAGCCGCACCGGCAGCTTCGGCTGGAACGTATCCAGCGGAGAGATCTTCTGGTCGGAGGAATGCTCGAGGATCTATGGATACGACAAGGCGCTTTCCGTTACCGTGGACCAGGTCCTGCAGCGCACCCATCCGGAAGATCTTGCTCTCGTTCGGGGGACAATCGACCGTGCATCCAGCGACGGGAAGGATTTTGATTACGAGCATCGATTGCTGATGCCTGATGGCGCAGTCAAGCATGTCCACGTTGCTGCCCATGCCGTCAGGGGTCAGGCGGATCAGCTGGAATTCATTGGGGCCCTGATTGACATCACAGCAACCAAACGGGCGGAGGAGGAGCTTCACAAGGCTCAGACCGAGCTCGCGCATGCCACGCGCGTGACAACCCTGGGCGAGCTAACAGCCTCGATCGCGCACGAAGTCAACCAGCCGCTCTGCGCTATCGCCGCCAGCGCCGCGGCCTCCTTGCGCTTTCTCGACCGCGAAGATCCCGACCTGGGAGAAGCGCGCGGCGCCCTGCGGCAGATCATGATGGATAGCGATCGAGCCAATGAGGTGATACGGCGCGTCCGCGCGCTCGCGAACAAGGCCGACATCCAGAAGGTGCCCCTCGATATCAATGGCGTGATCGAAGACGTGATGATCGTTTTTCGGCACGAGGCCCTCTCTCATGGTGTTGCGCTGCGGCAGGAGCTTGCATCCGCGCTGCCCAAAGTGGTTGGTGATCGGGTCCAGCTGCAACAGGTCATAATGAATCTCCTGATGAACGGCATGCAGGCCACGAGCTCCGTGACAGGCCGCCGTCACGAGCTGCGGATACGATCGCTTCAGCACGGGCCCGATCAGATACTCGTCGCGGTCGAGGACTCCGGTAGCGGAATCGAGACGCAAGATGCGGACCGGTTGTTCAGCGCCTTCTTCACGACGAAGCCGAACGGCATGGGCCTCGGCCTGTCGATCTGCCGGTCGATTGTCGAGCAGCATGGCGGCCGCATATGGGCGACGCGAAATTCTCGGGCGGGCAGCACGTTTCAATTCACGTTGCGCGCGTGCGGTGAGACGCCATCGTAGCCACCGGGGTCAGCTCCCCGACCAACGTGGCGACCACCTCGGCGGCGCTGATCGTGCCTTTCAATCGATTGCCGTCATCGCAAGCAAAATCGATCCAGCCTTCGTTGAAGCCGTCGAGCATGCGGATGCGGGGGGTGGTGTTGCGCAGCCCCTGGGCGCGAAACAACGCGTCCCACTGGTCATGCGGCACCAACTCCGCCCGGACCGGGCGGCCGAGCGCCGCCGCGAAGGCGGCGGCGAGCGCGTTGGGGGAGACGCGCTGCGGTCCCTCCAGCTCGACGACGCGCACGTTCGTCCACTGCTCCTGGATCAGCGCCGCCGCGGTGACGCCGACGTCCTGCGCCGCCACCATCGCGAAGCGCTTGTCGAGCGGCGCCAGGAAGCTGTGGATCACACCCTCATCACGCGCCGAGGCGACATCCCAGGCGGCATTGTCGATAAACCAGCCGGGCCGCAGGAAGGTGACGGGCATCGGCAACGTGGCGAGCGCCTGCTCCAGGAGCTTGCGCTGGGTCAGCAGATTGTCTTCTTCGGCGTCGGCCCCGATGGTCGACAGGCAGACGACCTTGCCGGGGCGCGCCATCTTCAGCGCCTTGCGCACTGCCTCGATCACGCGCCGGGCGCCGGGGTAGCCGGGCTCGGGATCGAAGTCGGACGGCGGGAGAATGAACACCGCCTCGGCGCCGGCGAAGGCCGCGGCGAGCGCTTCGGCGTCCTCCATCTCGGCGAGCGCGACCTCGCAGCCGCGCGCCTGCCAGGGTACGGCCTTCGCGGCATCGCGCACGACCGCGCGGACGGGCAGCCCCGCTTCAAGCAGCGTATTGGCGAGCGCGCCGCCGACCTTTCCGGTGATTCCGGTGATTGCATACATGGTGTCTCCTTTCTCGCGACAGGCTTGGAGGTTCCAGGTCGCGCGACGCCCACCTGTTCACTGGTGTTGTGGTGGGCCTTCAGCGGCGCGCGAAGGCTCAGCGGCCCTCGGACACCCATTTGAGCGTAGCGAGCCACAGCGTGTGGCCGCGGTGCATGCGGGCCTCGTCGGCACGGCGGAACGCCGCGGCGCCCGAGCCGACGCCCGCTTCGTCCATGGTCACGCGGCAGCCGTTGCCCTCGGGGGCGAGCAGCCAGCTGTGGTAGAAGGCGGGCGTCTCGCCGGGCGCGGCGCCGAACCAGCCGAGCCGGCGGTTCGGCACGAACTCGTGGACCTGGCTCTCGATGGCGAGATCGAAGGTCGTCCAGCGCCACCGCACGTCGGGCGCCAGCGCCCCGGCGCCGCCCAGCAGCTGCACGCCGCGCGCATTGGGATACCATTGCGGCCATGCTGGCGCGTCGACGATGTGCCGCCAGACCGTCTCGCAGGAAGCCTCCACCACGGTCTCGTTGTGCGCGAACAGGTCGGCACGTTCCGGCTCGAAGCCGGCGGGCCAATGAATGTCCATGGCGCGGGCGGCGAGATCGGTCGCCATCGTGCCTTGGCGCGCGCCCCGCGGATTGGCGCGGATTTCCTCAAGCGCTTCGATGCGGGTCTGCATGTCATTTCTCCTCGTCAGGTTTTGGCCGAGCACCCGGGGTCTGCGCCGAGCCGGGCTGGCGCGCGCCGGTGCCCAAAGCTGCGCTCGTGGCGAGTACGGTCCCACCGGCCAGCAAGTCCCGACGATTGATGTTCCACATGATGAATCTCGGTCATTCGGACCGGGGGCGTCCCGTGGGCCCGGCTGGATTTCATCTAGTGGAAGCTCAGCGATGATTTGAGCGCATAAATATCAATGCTAAGATGACGTGGAGTCACTGATAAGGACATTCGCCCATGAGTTTCGATGCACGCATCCTCACTGGCGTCGGCGTGCTGGCGACCGTCACCGAGGTTGGCAATTTCGCCCGCGCGGCCGAGGTGCTCGGGCTGACGCCGTCCGGCGTCAGCCGCGCGGTGGCGCGGCTCGAGGCGCGGATCGGCGTGCGCCTGTTCGACCGTACGCCGCGTTCGGTGACGCTGACAGAGGAAGGCCGGCGCTTCCACGCCCAGGTAATCCCGCTGCTCGCCGGCATCGAGGAGGCGGCGAGTGAAGCCGGCGGCGCCGCTGCGGCGGTAAGCGGCAAGCTCCGAGTGAACGTCGATCCCTGGTTCTCGCGCATGGTGCTGGCGCGGAAGCTGTCCCATTTCCTGGGGCAGTATCCGCTGCTCTCGGTGGACCTGATCGTGAGCAACCATCGCGAGGAGATGATGACCGGGGCGGATGTGGCGGTCCGCTTCGGCCCGGCCGAAGGCGCCTCGCTGATCGCGCGCAAACTGCTGGAGACGCGCGTGGTGACCTGCGCGGCGCCCGCGTATCTCGATCGGCACGGTGTTCCCACCACGCCACATGACCTCCTCGAGCACGAGACGATCCTGTTTCGCGACCCGCAGACCGGACTGCCCTTCGCCTGGGGGTTCGCTCGGGACGGTGACGAATTCGAGGTCTCGGTGCGCGGACGGATCACGACCGACGACCCCTCGACCGCCATCGAAGCCTGCGTCGCGGGGCAGGGCATCTTCCAGAGCCTGGGGTTGGGGCTGGACCACTGGCTGGAGCGTGGCGAGCTGGTCCGGATTCTTGCGGACTGGTCAGATGAGGTCTACCCGCTCTATGCCTATCATCCGTCCCGGCACCTGCCGCCCGTGAAGGTCCGAGCCTTCCTGAATTTCGTGCAGGAGATTGCGGCCGGCGGCTGTTGAGGACTCCTGGCCTGATCGACAAAAGTGGAATCGGTGCCCACACTCTCTGGGCCGTCCAGGCCCCATAGCGCGTCGAAGAGGCGCGCAAAGGCGCTTACGGAGCCGGGACCCATACGCCGTGTCCTCTCGATAGGCACGGCGTATGGGTCTCTGCTTTCGCAGGGACGACTCCGTGAGAGCATCAACGATCGCGGAAGATCGCATACTCCGCAATCATGCTCTGGAGACCAGTCGCACTCGACGCTTTTGTGGCTTAATCTTCCGTCCTCAGGCGGCGCGGGTTCATCACGCTTCTCGGCCGCGCGGCGGTCGAGCGTTGATTGGATGGGCGAAACTCTACGAGGGCGCGGTGCGAGCCAGCAACTCACCGCCGGTCATCTTGCACGGCGATTGGCAGCCCCCCTTACGGTCGCCGGGGCGGTCGGCCTGGCCTATTTCCTGGTGGCGGAGGCGGCCGCGCTGGGTCTGGTGCTGCAGCCCGGCAGCATATCGGTGTTTTGGCCCTCGGCCGGCGTATCCTCAGGGGCTTTGATCGTTCTAGGGCCGCGGAGGAGATGGCCGGCCGTCGCCGGGATCGCCATAGCGCAAATCTGTGTCGGCCTGACCGCGCCGCAGGCGTTTTGGCACATTCCCTGGGTCATCGCCGCCATTACGCTTTGCGATACCGTAGAGCCGCTCATCAGCGCCGTCTTGATCGCGCGCTACTTCGGCCCTGATTTCGCGCTCGATCGCGGGCGCAATGTCGCCGGCCTGTTGGCCGCTGCCGTCATCGGGGCTTTGCCCGCGTCGCTCGGCGCCGCCGTTACATTGCGATTGGCGCTCGGTCCGTCAGTCACATTGCTGACCACCGCAGGGCTTTGGTTCGCATCGGTCTTTGTCGGCATCATCGTGGTGGCACCGCTGGTGATCGGGATTGCCGGCGCGATACGGCGACCACCACCGCGCAGCGAATGGATCGAGGTCACCGGCGCGCTGGTGATGCTCGCGCTGGTGACGGCAGGCACTATCCTGCTGCCGCGCGGTGCCTGGGAGATTCTGCTGCCGGTCGCCTGGTCGCTTCCGATCGTGCTGTGGCTTGCCGCCCGTTCGCGGCCGGCGTTTGCCGCCGCCGGTGCGTTCCTGGTTTCGATCTCGATCGTCTGGACGACAATTTACGGCATCGGGCACTTTGGCGATTCCAGCTTCTCGACCGCCGACCGCGTTCTGGGCGCGCAGACCGCCATCCTGTTCGTGACGATCAGCGCCTACATCCTTGCAGCCCTCTTCGCCGAACGGAGGGAGACCGAAGCGCGCCTCCGACAGTCGAACGCCATGCTGGAGCTGGAACGAGACAATAAGCTGCTGAACGCGCAGGCGGTCACGGCCGCCATCGCCCATGAAATTCGCCAGCCACTCGGCGCCATCGCCATGGAATCTTTCATGGGACTTCAGGGGCTTTCACGGACTCCACCCGATCATGACGAAGTACGGGAAACCCTGATTCGGATCAAAAGTGCCGTGCACCACGCCAGCGAGGTGTTTGACGCCATTCGGGCCTTGTTCGGAAGGAGCGGCCGGGAACGGCAGCCGATCGAGGTGAACCGGATTGTTGTCGACGTGACAAACTCCTTGCGAAAAGACCTGGATAGTCATGGCGTGACGGTCCATTACGAGCTGACGACCGAGCTGCCGCTGGTCAATGGCCATGGGGCTCAGTTGCGGGAGGTTGTCTTGAACCTGATCAACAACGCGGTCGAAGCCATGTCGCGGACGACCAACGCAAATCGTACATTACGGGTGAAAACAGCGGTTCGTGATCGCGATGAAATTGCGGTCTCGGTGCAGGATTCGGGCCCGGGAATCGATCCAAGTCAGCTGGATAAGGTATTCAGCGCGTTCGTTTCGACAAAAGCTCAGGGAACAGGATTGGGGCTCGCCCTTTGCCGCATGATCGTCGAAGGCCATGGCGGTCAAATAACCGCATCATCGGACGGCAAGAGCGGGGCGCTGTTCCAGATCGTCCTGCCAATCGGGTCAACGGACAAAGCTGGGTCACGTCAGAATTCTGCCTGATGGTTGTCGATTTGGGTCGCGACCAAAGCTGCCAGCGGCTCTGCTACGCGGCCAAAACTCGCAACCGCCTGCAGATGCGCGGGCGTGACCCGTCGGCGCACCGATGCCCGGTTATCGCTGCGCTGCGACACGGCGGGTCGCCGTGTCAGGGCCCGGCCGCGGGCGCCGAGCGGCCGATCTTGGGCTCGGTGCCGTCTAGCAGGCGCGCGATATTGGCGCGATGCCGGATCCACACCAGCGCGGTGAGGAGCACGAAGAGCAGCGCCGTGCGCTGATCGCTGATCAACCACAGCACCGGCGGCATGGCGGCGCCGGCGACGAGGCCGGCGAGCGAGGAGTAGCGGGTGAGCGCCGCGACCGCGAGCCAGATCAGGCAGAAGACGAGCGCCGCCGGCCAGGCGAGGCCGATCAGCAGCCCGATATAGGTGGCCACGCCCTTGCCGCCCTTGAACGAAAGCCAGACCGGAAAGATGTGCCCGATGAGCGCGCCGATCGCGGCCGCGAGCGCAGCGTCCGGGCCGAAGAAGTAGCGGGCCGCCAGCACCGCGGCGGTGCCCTTGAGGGCGTCGCCGACGAGCGTGGCGGCGGCGAGCCCCTTGCCGCCGGCGCGCAGCACATTGGTGGCGCCGATATTGCCGGAGCCGACGGAGCGGATGTCCGGCGTGCCGGCGCAGCGCGTGAGGATGAGGCCGAACGGGATCGCGCCGAACAGATAGCCGATGAGGAGCGCGGCGGCGTAGGGCAGGGCATCGATCGGCTGGGGCATGGCGGTCTCGGTCCGGGCGTCCGGGGCTCGTGTTCCGTCTTACTGGCTGCGATTGCCGAGCGCCGCAGTTTCCCTCGCCCCGCTTGCGGGGAGAGGGCAACACGTGCCGAGTGTAAACCAGAATTCGGCCTGGTGAGGGGGCGTTTCCACAAGCTCAGACTCGCGGAGGAGCCCCCTCATCCCGACCTTCTCCATAGCCCGTCGAAGACGGGCGTAAAACGCCCTTATGGCGCGCGGGGAGAAGGAGACCGCTGCGCGCCGGGGATAGGTGCGAAACCAGCCAACGCTAAAACCTTTTCATCTGAACTTTTCTTGAAAGCGCTTCGGCTCACGAAGAAGACTTGAGGCCCTGGCGGCGGGGCGGGCGGGCGCCCAGCGAAATCCGCTTGAAATGAAAACCGGCTTCGCGCGCGTCGGCGTCGTCGGCGAACACGATCAGCTCGCGCCGATTGTGCTCGTCTTCCCGCAGCAGCAGAGCCGCGTCCTTGGCGAACCATTTGTTCTTCTTGTGGGCGACCACGAAGCTCTCGATGTCGCTCTCGCAATAGTCGCAGCGCAGCTTGCAGCCCTCGGTCGCGGCGGTCTTCACCAGCTGGAAGCGGTTGCGCACGTATTGCGCCTCCATGGGCTCGTGCACGATGCAGTTGCGGTTGATGCAGTGGATGCCGATGTGGCGCGGCTGGTCGTACAGCGGATATTTCTGCTTGTCGAAGCCGCCCTCGAAGCGGTGCAGGGACTTGCCCTTGTTGAGGCCGAGCAGGAGCGAGATCAGCGCCATGCGCACCGGCACCCCATAGGCGGCCTGCTGGAAATAGACCGCACGGCTGTCG
>DASYFD010000254.1:0-4320 GCA_036498625.1 Xanthobacteraceae bacterium
AGCTGGCGGCGGCCGGGATCGAGACCTTCATTCACGCCGGCTGCGACGCCGTGGCGGTGCTGCAGGCCGCGCAGCAGCAGATCGCCCGCGCCGGCGCCAGCTGAATCGATATATAGTAGTGGGCAGCCGGCCCCGGGGAGCAGAGGACCACGCTGATGAGCCCCATTCCGAATTTCGCCGAGGTCGATTTTGCGCAAGCCAAAATCATGACCGGAGCTGCTCCGGCAGCCGGTGCGGCTCCGGCAGCCGGCGCGACGGCGGCCGCCCCGTGGCTCACGCCCGAAGGCATCGCGGTCAAGCCGCGTTACCGCGCCGACGATATAGCGGGCCTGGATTTTCTCGAGACCTATCCGGGCATCGCGCCCTATTTACGCGGCCCCTACCCCACCATGTATGTCACCCAGCCGTGGACGATCCGGCAATATGCCGGCTTCTCCACCGCCGAGGATTCGAACGCCTTCTACCGGCGCAACCTCGCGGCCGGACAGAAGGGCCTGTCGGTCGCCTTCGATCTCGCCACCCACCGCGGCTACGACAGCGACCATCCGCGCGTCGCCGGCGACGTCGGCATGGCGGGCGTGGCCATCGACTCGATCATCGACATGCGGACCTTGTTCGCCGGCATCCCGCTCGACCAGATGTCGGTGTCGATGACCATGAACGGGGCGGTGCTGCCGGTGCTGGCGCTCTACATCGTGGCCGCCGAGGAGCAGGGCGTGCCGCCGGAGAAGCTCTCCGGCACCATCCAGAACGACATCCTCAAAGAATTCATGGTGCGCAACACCTACATCTATCCACCGGCGCCGTCGCTGCGCATCATCTCCGATATCTTCTCCTTCACCGCCGCGCATATGCCGAAATTCAACTCGATCTCGATCTCCGGCTATCACATGCAGGAAGCGGGCGCGACCGCCGACCTCGAGCTCGCCTACACCTTGGCGGACGGGGTCGAATACGTCCGCACCGGCATCAAGGCCGGTCTCGACATCGACCAGTTCGCGCCGCGCCTGTCGTTCTTCTGGGCGATCGGCATGAACTTCTACATGGAGGTGGCCAAGCTGCGCGCCGCGCGCCTGTTGTGGGCGAAGCTGATGGCGCCGTTCGCCCCGAAGGATGCCCGCTCGCTGTCGCTGCGCACCCATTGCCAGACCTCGGGCTGGTCGCTCGCCGCCCAGGACGTGTTCAACAATGTGGTGCGCACCGCGGTCGAGGCGATGGCGGCGACGCAAGGTCACACCCAGTCGCTGCACACCAACGCGCTCGACGAGGCTTTGGCCTTGCCGACCGACTTCTCGGCCCGGATCGCCCGCAACACGCAGATCGTGCTGGCGCAGGAATCCGGCACCACCCGGGTGATCGATCCGTGGGGCGGCTCGTTCTACGTGGAGCGTCTCACGCATGATTTGGCGCGGACGGCCTGGGGCCACATCCAGGAGGTCGAGAAGCTGGGCGGCATGACCAAGGCGATCGAGGCGAGCCTGCCCAAGCTGCGCATCGAGGAAGCGGCCGCCCGCACCCAGGCGCGCATCGACGCCGGCCAGCAGGCCGTCATCGGGGTGAACATCTATCGGCCCGAGCAGGAGGCGCCGGTCGAGCTGCTCAAGATCGACAACGCGGCGGTGCGACAGCTGCAGATCGACAAGCTCGCCCGCCTCAGGCGGGAGCGCGATCCGCGCGCGGTCGAGGACGCGCTCGCGGCGCTCACCCGCTCGGCTGCCGGCGGCAACGGCAATCTCCTGGCACTCGCCATCGACGCGGCGCGCGCCAAGGCCACCGTCGGCGAGATATCATTGGCGCTCGAGCAAGTGTTCGGGCGCCACCGCGCGGAGATCAAGACGATCTCCGGCGTCTACCAGCGGGAGGTCGGCATGTCCGACGCGGTCGAGCGGGTGAAGAAGCTGGTGGCCGCGTTCGAGGAGAACGAAGGCCGCCGGCCGCGCATCCTGGTCGCCAAGATCGGGCAGGACGGCCATGATCGCGGCCAGAAGGTGATCGCGTCGGCCTTTGCCGATCTGGGCTTCGACGTGGATATCGGGCCGCTGTTCGCAACGCCCGCGGAAGCCGCCCGCCAGGCGGTCGAGAACGACGTCCATATCCTGGGCATCTCCTCGCTCGCCGCCGCCCATCTCACTTTGGTGCCGCAGCTCAAAGCCGACCTCGAGCAACAAGGCCGCGGCGATATCATGATCGTGGTCGGCGGGGTGGTGCCGCCGCAGGACTGCGACGCGCTGCACAAGGCCGGCGCCGAGGCGATCTTCCCGCCCGGCACCGTGATCACCGACGCCGCCGAGATGCTGCTCACACGGCTCAATGCGCGGCTCGGGCACGCACGCAAGGCGGCGGAATGAAACCAAGCCCCCTTCTCTTCGACCAATGGTCTCGCCTTCGGGCGCAGTTTTCAAGAAAATGGCCGGGACAGTGCCCGGCCATTTGTTATTGACGCTTTCGCTCACCCGGTCATTTGGCGGCGTCTGCCACCTCGCGCTTGTCGAGGAGTTGGCGCGCGTGCTTGACGACGTGGTCGGCCACGATCGCATGCGCTTCCGCGGTCGGATGGATGGCGCCGCTGTAGAGCCCCGCATAGGCGGGCTGCAGCATGTCGACGACCGCTGTGCCCTCGCGGTGCGTATTGGCGGCCAGGAAGGCATCGTTGGGCGAACGGAACAGCCGCCAGTGATGCTCGTAGGTCAAGGTCGCAGCCGGCGAGTAGGGCTTGAACTCGGCGCCGCTCAGCGGCACGCGCGGAACCCGCATCTCGATGCCATCGGCCAGCGCCCGCTTGGGATCGCGCGCGCACATCCCGCGTTTGGTGAATTCCGGGATGTGGTCGGTCACCAGGGTGAAGCCGGTGCCGGCGCCGGTCGCGAGATCCGCCGGGCAGCTCTTGCCCTTGGTGCTGCTGATGCATTCGAGCTTGGCCAGCAGTTCCTTCAGGAAATCCGCGGTCTCCTGCAGCCGGCCGCGGTCGAGCTTGAGACCCGGATGCACGTCCATTCCGAGCGTCGGCTGCGAGCCGCACAGCGCGCCGGTCTCATCATACTGGATCGGCTCGTAGGACGACTGCAGGACGCGTCCGGGCGCGATGCCGAAACCGTCGGCGAGCGCGTCCTTGACCGCCTTCATGCGCACGTCGAGCACGCCCAGATAGGAGCGAGCGACTTGCGGGCTGAAGCGGATCGAGCCGCCGACCCAGCCCGCGATGGGAGCGAAATCCGACGCGCTTTCCGTCATCGCATAGGCGGCAAGCGCGCCGAAACCGACGTCGTTGCCGCCGATCGACATCATCACCAGGTCGACCGGCCGCTTGCGCAGCTGCGGCGGGCACCACATCTTGCTGACCCGACGCGTGGTGATCTGGGTGTTGCCGAACGTGAAGTCAGGCACCGTGTAGCTTGCCGCCTGGGTGCGCGCGCTGGCGCCGCCGCGGCAGATCAGGTCGCTCAATTGATCGAACTGCGCCCGCACCTTGACGCCGGCCGGATCGCTGAAGCCCTCACGGGCATCCATCTCGCCGAACAGGCCCTGCGCGATCTCCGCTCCCGAGCAGGTGAAGCTCGCGAACGTGATCGAGCGATGGCGATTCTCGAGCGAGAGCTCGATGCCGACGCGGAACGGATAGCCGTATTGCGAACGGTGGCAATCGCGGCTCAGCCACTTGGCGCCGGCCTTGTCGAAGGCGGCCTGGAATTCCGCCGAATTCGGCTTGAAGACGCGATCAGCCGCTTCGTCGTCCATATAGCGCTTGGGCAGCACCTTGGGATTGAACTGGTCCTCCGCCGAGGCGAGGCCGAAGCCCTGGTTCATGCCGCCGAGCGCGGGCTTCTTGTCGAGATCCCGCGAGGCCACCTCGTCGCGCGCCAGCTTGGGATCGTAGATCATCTGGCGGGTGGCGCTGAACTGCACCGGCCGATCCGGATTGCTTTCACCCGAAGCGAACGAATCGCCGAACGCGACGATGAAGAGGTCCTCGACCACCACATCGTGCTCGGCAAGCTCGCGGCCGTCCGGCAATTTCACCGTGACCGACACGCCCGAAACGGCGCGATCGAGCGCAAAGGGAACGCGCGCGATGGTGAGCTTGTCCTTGCACGCCAGCTTCTTGGTCTCGGCCTTGCCGCCCGGCTTGCGCGGCTGCCAGCTCCAGACGCAGTCGCCGGTCACGCCGGCGAGCTGATCGGCCGCGATCTGGATTTGCACGGTGTGGGCTTCCGGCAGGATGTAGTCTTCCTTGGCCGAGCCCCAGGAATATTTGCGCTCGCAGACCGGCGCATAGCGGCGCGGCCGGCCGTCGCTCTCGTAGCAGGTGTCGCCGAGCGTCTG
>DASYFD010000255.1:0-7581 GCA_036498625.1 Xanthobacteraceae bacterium
CCGACCGAGTCGCAGATGCGCAACATCGAGCGCACCAGCGGCTGCTCCGACAATGCCGATCTGCGCAATACCCTGGTCGACGTCTACCAGCAGGCCAAGAAGAACAAGGTCAGCTACGCGGATCTGATCGACCAGAAGATAAAGACCGCGCAAGGCTTGTCCGAGCCGGCGAAATCAAGCGGCAAGCGGCGATGAGCGGCGCCCGAGGCGGGCGCCGCTGAACAGGTTTTGATGATTGGTATGGGTGATCGGTGAATATCGACATCTGAGGTGGAACAGACATGCACAAGCACTCCTACGGCTGGAAGATCACATGTGCCGCCGCCGCTCTGCTGGCGTTCGGCAGCTTCGTTCGTCCGGAGCCGGCGCACGCCCAATTCGGCGGCATCGTCGGCGCCATGATGGGCGGCGGCATACGGTTCAATCTGGGACGCGGCGGGGGCGGAGGCGGTGGCTCTCGTCACGAGCGGTCCAGCCGGCGCGACAGCAGCGACGATTCGAGCTCGGACAAATCGGGCTCGAGCGCGAGCAATTCGCGCAACGACCGGGTGCTGGCCTCGCTCGGGGCGCCGCCGAGCAGCGTCCAGACCTCGGTCCTTAAATCGGTGGTGTCGAGCGGCTTGCTCGGCGTCGTCGGCTCGACCCAGGATCTGGCCAAGGTCGGGCAGACCTCCTCCAAGGACGACGACCGCGATTGGACCGGGCGCATCCAGCGGATCGTCGATCGGTTCAAGCGCGAGCAGGACAAGCGTATCACGACCCCGGGTGACGTCACCGAGCATGCGATCGAGCAGGCGCTCGACGCGGCGTTCAAGAGCGCCAAGCTCGACACCTTTGAAAGCTTCCTGGGCGAGAACTGGTCGGCCGAACGCCTGCGCGTGCGCATCCTCGACCGGGTCGCCGCCGATCTGCCGCATTTGTTCGATGGCAACAACCGCGGCAACGCGCCGATGCAGGATCTCAACAATCTGATCCAGCGCGCCGCCGAATCCGTCTACCGGCGCATTTTCGAGGTCTCCGAGCTCCTGGCCGCGAACCGAAGCTCGACCCTGTTCGCGCAGCGACTCTATC
Organism: Xanthobacteraceae bacterium; assembly: GCA_036498625.1. Classification (GTDB taxonomy): domain Bacteria; phylum Pseudomonadota; class Alphaproteobacteria; order Rhizobiales; family Xanthobacteraceae; genus VAZQ01. The sequence goes on from DASYFD010000255.1 coordinate 1,072, forward strand.
AGACCCATGGTGGTCTGGTGGACGATCAGCTGCGCGAACTCGCCGACGGGATGATCATCAAGGCCTCGAACGCCGCGATCGGCAGGTTCGAGGGCGCCATGCGGCGCGACGACAACGGTTTTGCGCTGCGCTACCGCGCGCAGCGGATTGTCTTCGACTGCCTGTCGGAGAACGTCGAGCGGATCACCTCGTCGGAAACCGGTATCGCCACCGTCGGCGAGATCAAGCAGAAGATCGAGAAGACCGCCACGACGGAGTGCGCGAGCTGGCTCGAAAATCAGTTCGGCACGCAGGCCCGCGGCCTCAATCCGCAGATACCGATGCCGCTGCGCGTGATCTGGTCAGCGAGCGGCCCGAAAGACGATCCGTCGATGTACAGCCGGGCGCGGGGAACTTTCTAGCTGGAAGCCTCTTCAAAGTTGAACGGAAGGCGGCGTACGTAGGGGCGGGCCTTGTGCCCGCCCTTTTCGCGGCCGGATTGGCTCGCGGGCGACCACAAGGGTCGCCCCTACGATGGGTTCACAGCAGCGTCCCTTTCAGGATCACGTAGGCGATGCTGAAGTAGATTACCAGCCCGGATACGTCCACCAGCGTCGCCACGAACGGCGCCGAGGCGCTGGCCGGATCGAATCCCAGTCTTTTCAGGACGAATGGCAGCATGGATCCGCACAGGGATCCGAAGGTTACGATTCCGACCAGCGTCATTCCGACCGTCATCGCGATGAGCGGCCAATGGGACCCGTAATCGTAAAATCCGGCGGATTGCCACGCCGTTATGCGCAGTATGCCGATCGATCCCAGAATGGCGCCGAGCGTTATTCCGGCCGGCAGCTCGCGCAGCGCGATGCGCCACCAGTCCCGCAGCCGGAGCTCGTGCAGCGCCAAGGCGCGGATGATGAGCGAGGTCGCCTGGGAGCCGGAGTTGCCGCCCGAGCTCATGATCAAGGGAATGAACAGGGTCAGTACGACGGCCTTCTCCAGCTCGCCCTCGAATGACTGCATGGCGCTCGCGGTCAGCATCTCGCTCAGGAACAGGGCGGAGAGCCAGCCGGCGCGTTTCTTGATCATCGCCGCGAAGCCGATCTGCATGTAGGGCTGATCGAGCGCCTCCATGCCACCGAACTTCTGCACGTCCTCGGTGTCCTCCTGCACGATGGCGTCGATCACGTCATCGACGGTCACGATGCCGATCACCCGGCCGGCGGCATCCACCACTGGCACGGCCAGCAGGTCATATTTGGAGATGAGACGCGCCACGTCCTCGCGATCGGTCGCGGGCGACACGGTCAGCGGCTTGCGGGCCGGCCCGATCTCGGCGACGCGGGTCTGCGGATCGCTGAGGACCAGCTGGCGCAGCGACAGGGCGCGCATAAGCTGCCGGCTTTGGGGCTCCACGACGTAGATCGCGTAGATCGTCTCGCTGCCGGCGCCGACCGAACGGATATGGTCCAATGTTCTGGCGGCTGTCCAATCCGCGTCTGCGCTCACGAATTCCGTCGTCATGATGGCGCCGGCGGTCTCGGGAGGATAGGCCAGCAGCTCCAGCAACGACCGGCGCAACGGCTCCTCAAGCTTGCCGCACAGCTGGGCTCGCAGCGGCTCGGAGAGCCGGCGGAAGATGTCGGCGCGCCGATCCGCCAGCATGGCGGCGAGAATGGCGGCGGCGCTTTCGATGGGCAGCCGTTCGACCAGCCGTTGCGGCTGATCGAACCCGGGTTGCCCCAGGATATGCGCGGCGCGCTCGACCGGCAGCTTTCCCAGTACCTCGGCGGCGAGGCCGGGCTCCAGTCCATTCAAGCCCTCGACCACGTCGGCGACGTGATCATTGGCGAATTTCGCGGCCAGCGCCGTGGCGTCCGACTTGCTGCTCGACGACATTGAATCATCGCTCCATTGTTGGGCTTCCGAACCAGGAGGCTCGCGGAAATCGGGATGCGCCCCGGCGCGGAATGGGGAGGTCGGGGGTTTCCGAATCCGGGGCGGCTCTTCGTGAGATTTGCGAGTGCTGCGCTGAAAGGCCGGCAGCGCTCAGCGCTTGAACGCGGTGAAAGTGCACGGACGGGTTTCCACCCGGCTGCCGGTCGCGCTCGTGCGGTCGAACTTGGCCTGGATGCGGTAGCTGACCGGGCTCCCCGGCGGGGGCGCTCCGGGGGCGTAGCGGCTCTTGCCAGTGAGGCCGTGGGCAAAAATCTCTGCGCTGCCGTCAGCCTGAATTCTGGCATCCAAGGTGAGCGATCCCGGCTTGCCCTCGGTCTCGTACTGACCGTGGAGATTTCCGTCCTTCACCTGAGCTGGGAACTGTTCCGTATAGCCGTCGGCCTTGCCTAAAGGCGGGCAAGAAATCGCGATTTGCCAGCTTCCGTCGAAGCGACGAGCCAACGCGGGGGGATTTGGATCGTTTGCTTGTTGCTCCAGCGCGGCCACGCTGGCCTGGGCCTGCGCCACGTGGGCGCCGTCGGGAAATTGCGTCAGATATTGGTTGAGCGCCAGCATGGTTCCGGCGCCGCTTGCAATGGTAAAGGCCTTGTCGTCGGCCACCTGGATACGCTGGCGCGCATCGGCGAAATGAGCCGCATCGGGATATCGATCCAGATACTCCCTGAAGGCCTGAACCGTTCCCACGTTGGAGGCCTCCCGCCACGCGCGCTCATCGGCGCCCGGCGGCGACGGTGGTGGGGAGGAGGGCGGCTCCGGCGTAACCGCCTCCGCAGGTGCCGCGGGCAATGGTGGAGCCGCGGCCGATGAGGGAGCCGATGCCGGCACCGACTCCACGCGGGTCGCCGTGATGGGGGCGTTGGATTCCTGCGGCGAAGCCGGCAATGTTGCCGCCGGGAGCGGGGCCGGCGGCTGCGCAACCGGCCTCAGGTAGAGGTAGGCTCCGCCGCCGAGGCCGAGCAGGAGCAGCGCCGACAGGACAAAAGCCAGTGGGCGGCGCGCCGATCTCTCGACGGCGGGGGGCGGCATCGGCTGCTCCGGCATTGCGGCATCGCCGGCCTGCGCCCGGACGGGCTGCGATCCCTCGGTCAGGATGCTCCCGATTTGCGTCACCAGGCGCTCGATCTCACGTTCCCAGTCGGTGAACAGATCGATCCATTGCCGGGTCGCGAATTCATACGCCAAGGCATCATTGGGGATCACGTCCTCGACCCGGACCGGGACCACCGTCACATGATGCCGGCCGGCAAGAACGACCTCTTTCTTGATCTCGTTCGAATTGTTGGCATTGCTGGTGAACACCAGCAGCATCAGCCGCGCTCCGCGGAGCGCCTTGACGATCGCTTCCTGAAAGTTCTCGCCGGGCCCTACGTTGCGGGCCGCGATCCAGCAGTCGAAACCGCGCGCCTCCAAGGCGCGGCAAATGGCCTCCGCGATCTTCTGGTCTTTGGAGGAATAGCTGATGAAGATCGGCGCGCTCACGACATTCCCTGGCCGGTCCAGATCGCCCAACGTGCACCCGATGCCCTGCAAGCAAAATGAATAATGCGGCCCCGATCCGATGACAACCGCAAAGGCATTGCGGGTGCTGGTCGGTCCCGGCCGGCTGGAAGGGGGCGCCCGGCCCGCCATGGCGCGTAAGGGCGGACGGGTGCCGGGCCTTTAAGCGCAGGTCGGCCGGCCGGCTGGTCGAGCCGGAGGGTCGGTAAAATCTCGGCGTGTTTCGTGCCCGGGAAGGTGGTAATGCTGCCGCGTCGGGGCAGGGATCGGCGGACTGAAAAGTGCATTTGTGGCCATGATCCTTGAACCGTCCCAATCCAAAGCGCCATCCGCAGAGCACGCGCTCGCGGGTCCGATCTCCAACCCCGTCGGCACGTCGTCATCGCGACGCTTGGGGCGATTCGCGCTCATCTTCGCCCTGCTGGCGATCGGAATCTGGATCATTTGGGATTTCCTGCCCGCGTTGGCATGGGCGGTGGTGGTGGCGATCGCGATCTGGCCGTTGTTCGAACGGGTCCAGCTGCGCCAACGGAACCGGACAGCTGCGGCCGCGGAAGCCACCCTTCTGATCGGTTTGGTGGTGATCGTGCCGCTCATCGTGCTGGGCATCGAGATGGGACACCAGGCGATCACCACGGTGCAATGGATAAGGGAGGCGGAGCGGGTGGGGGCGCCGGCCCCGGAATGGCTGGCGCGGCTTCCGCTCATCGGCGGCTATGTGTCCGATTGGTGGGAAGCGAACCTGAGCGATCCGCTGGCGGCGGCGAATCTGCTGGGCCGCATCGACCGGACCTGGCTGATCGAATGGACGCGCATTCTGGGGTTTCAGCTCATTCATCGGTTGACGATCCTTATCTTCACGTTCCTGACGCTGTTCTTTCTGTTCCGCGATGGCGATACCCTGGTGCAGCAGACTGCGGTGGTGGTCGATCGCTTTTTCGGTGCCACCGGAACCCGGCTGGGACCGCAGGTGCTCACCGCCGTCCGCGCGACGGTGAATGGCCTGGTGCTGGTCGGTTTCGGCGAAGGTCTCCTGCTCGGCGTCGCCTATGCGATCACCGGTTTGCCGCGCCCGGTGCTGCTGGGCGCCTTGACCGGGATCCTCGCCACCGTTCCGTTCGGAGCCCCGGTGGTGTTCTGCCTCGGCGCGCTGGTGTTGTTCAGCCAATCGCAGACCGGGGCCGCCGTCGGCTTGCTCGTGTTCGGATCGATCGTCGTGTTCGTGGCGGATCATTTCCTGCGCCCGATCCTGATCGGGGGCGCCGCCAGGCTGCCGTTCCTGTGGGTGTTGCTCGGCATCTTCGGCGGTTTGGAATCTTTCGGGCTGCTCGGCCTGTTCCTCGGTCCCACCATCGTGGCCGTGCTGCTGGCGTTGTGGCGCGAATGGGCGAAACCGGTACCTTGAATCACGGCGCGGCCTGCGCCAAGCAATGCCGCGGCGCGCGCAGGCGCGTTGGGGGGAGGGGCCGGTAATGAAATTCGGACCATTGATGACGACCAGCGTGGGCAGCCTGCCGCGGCCGTCGTGGCTTGCGGCGACCGACCGCAGCCGTGCCACGTTTCGCCTCGAAGGCGAGGCGCTGCGCGAGGCGAAGGACGACGCCACCCTGCTGGCGCTGCGGGAGCAAGAGGACATCGGCCTCGACATCCTGACCGACGGCGAGCAGCGGCGCGAGAGCTTCGTCTACCACGCCGCTGCGACCTGGGACGGCATCGACATGGCGCACCAGCGCGAGAAGGAAACCTACCGCAATCGCAGGAGCCCGCGCGTCGTTCCGCGCGTAACCGGCAAGGTGAAGCGGCGCGCGCCGGCTTGCCTGGAGGAGGTGCGCTTCGCCAAATCCCACACCCAGGGCCCCGTGAAGGTGGCGGTGGCGGGTCCCATGACGGTGATCGACAGCACGCTCGACGAGTTCTACGGCGACGAGGCCGCGCTCGCCATGGATATCGCCGCGGCCGTCAATGCGGAGCTCATCGACCTGCAGGCGGCCGGTTGCGATGTGCTCCAGATCGACGAGCCGGCGATGACGCGCTACCACGACAAGGTCGCGGCCTATGGGGCGCGCGCCCTTGATCGCTGCCTCGAGGGCGTGCGGGTGCCCACCTTCGTTCATCTGTGCTTCGGCTATCCGGGCGGCCTGGCGTTGCAGCACCAGTTCGCCTATCCGGAATTGCTCGATGCGCTGTTGCAAACCCGCATCGGCGGCCTGACGGTGGAATTCGGCCGCAGCGACTTCGATCCCGCCGTGCTCAAGGTCTGCCGAGACCGTCTCATTATGTTCGGATGCATCGATCCGGGTGACACGCCGGCCCCGACCGTGGACAACGTCAAGCAGCGGGTGCGCCAGGCGCTCCGGCACCTCGATCCGGATCACCTGCTGCTCGCGCCCGATTGCGGATTGATGACCATCAGCCGATCGCTCGCCCGGGCGAAATTGCGGGTGATGGTCGAGGCCGCCTCGCAATTGCGCCAGGAGCTGTAGGACGAAAATTTGTTCTCAACTCATTCGAATTCCGTTTAGGGCGGCGTTACCTTGCGGATAGAGTGGCCGTCGCTTCGTTCGCAGCTCGAATCATTTCGCGAGCTAAATCAAGCAATTGAGGCCGTCTAGGCCAGCGTCCCGATTTTGGCAGGCCACCCATGCCGTGGTCTGTCACGCCATCGCCAAGGTTTCGTGCCCGGTTGTGCACAATCGGATAGAGGAGACGATCATGGGAATCATCATGATCAATTGCCCCGCGACCGGGCATGGTGTGTCCACCGGTATCGAGGTTTGCGCCACCGATCAGCTGCCGATCGTGACCGCCAAGACGGTTTGTCCTGAATGCGGCCGCGTTCACCAATGGACGAAAAACGAGGCATGGCTCGTCAGTGGTGGCGAACAGTATCGCGGCGAGCAAGCTCGGAAGATCGGCGAGTAGCGAGTGGTGAGTAGCGAGTGGTGAATAGTGAGTGGTGCAGAGCAGCAGGCACTGCCCACTGCTCACCACTCACCAATCTCTCCCCTACCGCGGCTGCGGAACGATCCGGATATAGGGCTTCGGCGACTTCCAGCCCTTCGGATAGGTCTTCTT
>DASYFD010000256.1:0-12646 GCA_036498625.1 Xanthobacteraceae bacterium
CATGCCAAGGCGCTTTGGCAGAGAGACGCCGCCGCTTGGGGTCAAATCCGGTCGGTTGCCGCCGGTGGCGGAAATCGCCGATTCGGTGAAAATTCGCTTCGATTTGGCGGAAAGCTGCGCCGCGCCGCGAAATAGCGTCGAAGCCGCCGCGCTTGATTTGATCGAGCGCCGTCGCTGTGGGGCATATCCGCCTTTGCGCTAGTGCGCGCGCTCCCTTTAGGCTATCGGCTAGATGGCGGGCTGGCGATCCGACTCAGGTGCCGGCTCAAGAGAGGCTCATGGCAAACCGGACCAAGGTGACGGCGCAGAAAGACGGGGTGCCGGAGACGGAGGGCTCCGGGAGCGTGCCGGACAGCCCGTTGCTGGACCTGGCGGACGGCGCGGTCAGGAAGCTGATTCGCAGCGCCAAGAAGCGCGGCTACGTCACCAACGAGCAGATCAACGCGGTGCTGCCCTCCGACGAGGCCAATTCCGAGCAGATCGAGGATCTGCTCTCGATGTTCAACGAGATGGGCGTCAACGTCGTCGAGAACGAGGACGCTGAATCGAAGGAGGACGGCGCACCGGAAGAGCCCGAGGAGGAGCCGGAGAGCGAGAACGAGCTGGTCCCGACCCAGCCGAAGCTGCCGGCCAAGGCCGAGACCAAGGCGCCCACGGACCGCACCGACGATCCGGTGCGCATGTATCTGCGCGAGATGGGCACGGTGGATCTACTTTCGCGCGAAGGCGAGATCGCGATCGCCAAGCGCATCGAGGCCGGCCGTGAGGCCATGATCTCTGGCTTGTGCGAGAGCCCGCTGACGTTCCAGGCCATCATCATCTGGCGCGACGAGCTCAACGAAGGAAAGATCCTGCTCCGCGACATCATCGACATCGAGGCGAGCAACGCCGGTCCTGATGCCAGGGCAGCGCTCGCCCCGGCGATCGGACCCGACGCGGCGCCGCTCCTTGGCGTGGTGCCGCCGCCGGCGCCCGCCTCGTTCCAACCCGCCGGTGCGCGCCCGCCAAGCGAGGAGGCGCCGGCCGGCGAGACCCAAGGAGAGAGCGATCTCGACGAGGACGAGATGGAGAATTCGCTCTCGCTCGCCGCCATCGAGGCCGAGCTCAAGCCCAAGGTGCTCGAGATCTTCGACAACGTCGCCGACACCTATAAGCGGCTGCGCCGTCTGCAGGAGCAGGACATCGCGTTCCGGCTCAACAACGCCTCACTCTCGCCCGCGCAGGAGCGCAAATACAAGAAGCTCAAGGAAGAGATCATCGCCGAGGTGAAGTCGCTGCGGCTGAACCAGGCGCGCATCGATTCACTGGTCGAGCAGCTCTACGACATCAACAAGCGCCTGGTCGGCTACGAAGGCCGCCTGATGCGGCTGTCGGAAAGCCACGGCGTCGCGCGCGAGGATTTCTTGCAGAACTACCGGGGCTGCGAACTCGACCCGCACTGGCTCGCCCGGGTGTCGAAGCTCGCCGCCAAAGGCTGGAAAAACCTGGTCGCCAAGGAGACTGACCGGATCCAGCAGCACCGTCACGAAATTCACGTGCTCGCCGGCGAGACCGGTCTCGAGATCGGCGAATTCCGCAAGCTCGTACAGATGGTGCAGAAGGGCGAACGCGAGGCCCGCCAGGCCAAGAAGGAGATGGTCGAGGCCAACCTGCGGCTGGTCATCTCGATCGCCAAGAAATACACCAACCGCGGCCTGCAGTTCCTGGACCTGATCCAGGAAGGCAATATCGGGTTGATGAAGGCGGTCGACAAGTTCGAGTACCGGCGCGGCTACAAGTTTGCCACCTACGCGACCTGGTGGATCAGGCAGGCGGTCAGCCGCTCGATCGCCGATCAGGCCCACACCATCCGCATTCCCGTGCATATGACCGATGCAATCACCAAAGTGGTGCGCACCAGCCGGCAGCTGTTCAACGAGATCGGCCGCGAGCCGACCCCCGAGGAGCTGGCGGTGAAGCTCGGCATGCCGCTCGAGAAGGTGCGCAAGACTCTGAAGATCGCCAAGGAACCGCTCTCCATGGAGACGCCGGTCGGCGACGAGGAGGACAGCCATCTGGGTGATTTCATCGAGGACAAGAACGCGATCCTGCCGATCGACGCCGCCATCCAATCGAACCTGCGCGATACCATGACGCGGGCGCTCGCCTCGCTCACGGCGCGCGAGGAACGCGTGCTGCGCATGCGCTTCGGTATCGGCATGAACGCCGACCACACGCTGGAGGAGGTCGGCCAGCAATTCTCGGTGACGCGCGAGCGCATCCGCCAGATCGAGGCCAAGGCGCTCCGCAAGCTCAAGCACCCGTCGCGCTCGCGGACCCTGCGAAGCTATCTGGAGCACTGAAGGGCCAAGAACCGGCCGGAGAAGCCGCCGCTGCGGGCGCACGGATATCTTTGCTGCAAAGGACTGGTTATTCTGGCGATCCTGCTTAGATTCGATGCTCGGCCTCTCGGGTGGTCATTTAATTCATGTTTTGCATATATTTGGAAGAATCGGGCCCTAAGGCAGCCTCGAAGGATCGTGCCGGGCGCAACGCGACGCTTCCCGCTCCGTCCACCGAGACCGTGTCCGCCGAACCCGCTTCAGCCGAGACCCGGCAGATCGTCCGGCGGGAAGTCGGAGCCCGCTGGGACAAGTTCTCCGAGCAGGAGCTGGCCGCGCTCAATGACCGGGATGATCTCGTGCGCGAGGTCGTTGCGAGATACGGCATCGAAAAGGGCGAGGCCCAGCGCGACGTCGACCTTGTCCTGAAGGGCCGTCGGATCTGATGCTGGCCGTTTTCGACGGTGTCCGGCGCTCCTCCGGCGAGCCGATCGGGCATGCTTTGTGGAAATCCAGGCGGTCGCGGGCACCAAGGGGTCGCCTTTGCGTCGCCGGTGAAGAACAATGATGCCAATGAAGGGAATCGATCAATGGCGCGACAAGACAGCAAGACCTTAGGTTTGGCTCAACCCGACCCGATCGTCGAGGAGCCCGCGCCGGATCAGTTGGGCCGGCGCAAGAGCAAAACCATCAGCCTGACGCAACCCGATGCCGCAGGCGCCGTGGAAGAGCCGGTGCCCGAGCTGCTGGGCCGGCGCAAGCGGCCGGAAGTCGGCCAATTCCGCCTGCTGGTGGATCGGCAGACCAAGGCGTCGTTCGCCACCTATGAGGCCGCCGAAAAGGCCGCCATGGCGATCAAGACTGGGCATCCGATCGTCAGCGTGGTGGTATACGACGCCAAGAACGGGGAAAACCACGTGATGGAATTGGCGAAAAAGTAGTTCCTTCTCGCGCCATGCACTGTTTGTTTACCCGCGGACCAACGCGATTCCGCCGCCCCCTGTTCGTTCCTCGGGAACGCAGGATGAACGGCGACTTTGAATCAGCAGTAAATCCGCAGCCTCTGCGTCAGCAATCAGCTGCATGATTGGAGGGCGGCCGTCAGGCCCGCAACTCCATTTCGAACCCTTCCCTGTTGGGGATGCGGGGAAGACGGCGTGTGACCTGCAAAAATAAATCCGTCCGATGGGACATGCACGCTTTGTTTACCCGCCGCCCCGGTCGAATCGACCGTCCCCTGTTCGTTCCTTGGGAACACAGGACGAACGCAAGCTTTCGATTCAACAACAAATGGAGGCCTCTCGGAAATCACGCGATCTCCAAGCTGATTCCGTTTCGCGGCATGCACTGTTTGTTTACCCGCGGACCAACGCGATTCTGTCGCCCCCTGTTCGTTCCTCAGGAACGTAGGACGAACGCAGTGATCTGATTCGGCAACGAGTGGCGCGAAACCAGGGCCTCAAAATGCTTGCAGCTCGGGCGTGCCCGAGCTGCATAGTCGTCGCCTGATCTCAAATCCGCGGCTCTCGGCAAGCCGAGGGCCGTGCGCAGCTCAATTGGCCAGCGGATTGGGCCGCATCTGGAAGTGCACGATCTTGGGCGTCGTTCCCTTGCCGCCCTCGAGATGGAAGGGCGTCCGGTTGCCGGTGTTCGACCACACGCCGCGGCCTTTCCAACCCGCATTGGGATCGTCGATGCGCCCATCGAGCGCCTTGGCCCAGAATCCCATGGGATAGGGCACCACCAGGTTGATCGGCTTGCCGTCGACCAGAGCGATCAGCGAGTCGTTCTGGTTGCCGGTGGCGAACGGCACGTCGTTGCCGAGCCCGAAGGTGTTGTGCTGGTCGACCCATGCGTAATAGGGCGTCTCGCCGCTGCCATTGTCGTCGACGCCGCCGAGCTGCGGTCCCGGCAGCGGATAGAGCGTCCAGCCCTCCGGGCAGTGCTTGCCGGTGGCGAGCGGGCCGTTCAGCGGACCTTTGCACTTGCTGCGGTCGAAGGCGCCGAGATGGCCGCTCGCGAGCGCCGACCACATGATGCCCTTGCTGTCGATGTCGCCGCCGCGCGGCGAGTACCCGGGCAACGGCACCTCGTAGATTTCCGAAAGCGCGGTCGCCGGCGGGCTCGCGCCCGGATCGACCCTGACCACCGAACCGGGATAGCCGGTTACCGTGCCCCAGATCGAGCTGTCGGCGGGATTCGGCGCGATGGAATAGAAGCCGACGCGGATGCGCTTTTGCTTGGTGGGATCGACCGGTTGGTTCGGCTCGACGTAGTCGCCGCCGCGATGGCCGAGGCCGTTGGTGTCGAGAATGAACGCGGTCCAGCCTTGCGCCTTGGCCTCGTCGCCGGTCTCTTCCAGCACCTTGGTGTTGATCCATCCCAGTACTTCGGCGCCGATGCCGCCGGAACTGGTCCATAGCGTGCGGTCCTTGTCGAAACCGAACTGCACATGGTGGGTCGGGAAGCAGGTATCGATAAGCGTGAACTTCTGGGTCGGCGGATCGAGCATCGCGATCTCGCGGTTGTTCCTGTCGATCGGGAACAGCTTGGCGGACGGATGGTCCGACCCCTTCTTGCAGTAGTCTGGATTGTTGGCGGAACGAATGCGGGCCGCGTACCAGACCCGCGCCTTCTCGTCCAGCATCAGGCTGTGCGGGATGGTCTGTGAGGTCCAAATCTTCTCGTCGCCCCAATAGGCCGATGGTGCAAACATCTCGGTGGAAAGCGCCGAGGGAGTTTTCGGATCGCGCACCGGGATCTTCACGGTGGTGGCGGTGTTCGTGACCGGATTGAGGATCGGCACGTTGTCGGTGCTGTTCTCGGTCGCGCCGTAGAGCGACCCGTAGGCGTTGATGGTGGGATTGCGCTTGTCGGTGGCGATCTCGTCATGCAGATACGCCTTGGGGCCGGCCCAGTCCCAGACCGTAATCACGACATTGCGCTCCAGGCCCTGCGGGCGCGGCGGCTTCGAGGCCGGCAGTTCGCCCTTGGCGATCCGATCGGTCCAATCGCCGAGCATCTTCAGGCCGCGTTCGGTGCCGTAGCGCTCGACGGTCTCGACCATGTCCTTGCTGGCCTGGCCGGACTGGATGCGCCGGGTCCAGGCCTCATAACCGGAATTGAACTTGCCGAACTCTTCCGGGATCGTGCGGGTCGCCTTGGTGCCGATGGCGTGGCAATGGAAGCAGCCGTCGGTCTTGAACTCGCGCAGGAACTGGGGCTGCGACTTGATGATGGGATTGATGCCGTTGCCGTCGTGCCCGGTGCCGGGAAACTCGGCCTTGGTCGGGACATTGAGCATCGAGAGCCAGTAGATGGGCGGATAGTATTCGGCGGCCGCGGCGGCGTTGGGGGCCGGCACCGAGGTGAGGTTGAGGAGCTTGCCGGGCGCGGTTTGCACCTTGGGCGAATCGACCAGGCCGTAGCCGCGCACCCAGACGCTGTAATTGGCCTTCGGCAGATCGGGGATCACGTAGCGCCCCTGATCGTCGGTCACGACGATCTTGGCCATCTTGGTGGGAAGCTCGGTCGTCTCTGCGATCACCCAGACGCCCGCTTCCGGTCCGTTGGGCCCGCTGACGACGCCGCCGAGGTCGGTATTGCCGATGCTGACCGCCGGGCTCTGCGCATTGAGCTGCGCCGGCGCGCCAGCCAAGACGGCGGCGACGGCGATGGCTGCGACGCTCAAATACAAAGCGCTTCTCTTCTTCATATGCCTGCTCCTGTGCGTTTTTTTCCACGGCGCCCCTGGCTCCGTGCCTCCACGAGCACAATCATAGCATAATTCGATACCCTGTCCTGCGAATTGTCCCGGGCTCGAACTCGCGCGAAGAGACCGCGGAGTCTGGCGATTTTGGCGGCGCCGTCCTATCGTGGCGGGCATGATCGCGAAGCTTCTCCTCGTCGGCCTACTGTATCGCCTCCTGGCTACCTGGCGGTGCCTGGAGCGTGCGAGCGATCGTCGGGTTGCGGCCGCCGGCGCGCCCATTGTTGCGCTTATTGCCGCGCTTTTGAGCATGGGCTTGCCGGCCGCCGCGCAGGACTGGCCGGTGCGGCCGGTGACCATGGTGGTCTCGTTCGCGGCCGGCGGCGGGGCCGATGTGATGGGGCGCATCCTGGCGCAGCGCCTCTCCGAGTTGCTGCGCCAGCAGGTGGTTGTCGAGAATGTCGGCGGCGCCGGCGGCATGACCGGGACCAACCGGGTGGCGCGGGCGGCGCCCGATGGCTATGCGCTCGCGCTCGGCAGCGTCGGCACCCATGCCTACAATCAGACGCTCTACAAGAAGCCGCTCTACAACGCGGCGACCGACTTCGCGCCGGTCGCGCTGATCGCCGAGACGCCGCAGGTTCTGGTGACGCGCAAGGATTTGCCGGCCGGCAATCTGCGGGAGTTCATCGCCTATGCCAAGTCGAACCAGGCCAGCATGCAATATGGCTCGGCCGGGACCGGCTCCCCCACCCATCTGGCCTGCTCGCTGCTCAATGCGGTGATCGGCATCGATGTCACGCACATTCCGTATCGCGGCGCTGCGCCCACCATGCAGGATCTGATCGCCGGCCGGATCGATTACCAGTGCCCCAATACGACGGTGGCGCTGCCGCAGATCGAGGCCGGCACCATCAAAGCCATCGCGATCCTCACCCGCGACCGCTCGCCGATCCTGCCGGACCTGGCCTCCACGCACGAGCAGGGCCTGACCGATTTCGAGGCCTCGATCTGGTACGCTCTTTTCCTGCCCAAAGGCACGCCCCCTGCGATCGTGGGCAAGCTCCACGACGCTGCGGTCGCCACCATGGAGACGCCGTCGGTGCAGGCCCGGCTCAAGGATATCGGCGCAACCGTGGTGACATCCGAGCGCCGGTCGCCGGAATATCTGCAGAAATTCGTCGAGAACGAGATCGCGAAATGGGCGGCGCCGATCACGGCGGCGAACATCACGGGCGAGTGATCCTGCGGCGCCTCGGCGCGAAGTGCTCGCGCGGTGCTGGCCGTCATGGGCGGATTGGGTTAGGCTCGGCCGCAAAGCTGCTTCGCCGCGCTCCTCGCCGCGGCGATCTTCTCGGGAGCGCAGCCGTGATGCGGATCGGTCGATGCCTGCTGGCGCTGGTGGCGCTGGCCGCAAGTCAAATCACCCACGCCCGCGCCACCGAGCAGGTCGACCTGCTGCTGGCCCTGGCCATGGACGTGTCGCGCAGCATGGAGCAGCCGAAATTCGTGCTGCAGCGCGAGGGTTATGCGGCCGCCATCACCAATCCGCAGGTGCTCGACGCGATCAAATCCGGTGCCCACCAGAAGATCGCCATCTGCTTCATCGATTGGTCGGGCGCCGGCGAGCAGAAGCAGGTGATCGATTGGAGCATCATCGACGGCGCCGAATCAGCGCGCCGCTTCGGTGATCTGATCTACGAAGCGCCGCGCTCCTTCAACGACCGCACCTCGATCGGGGGTGGCATCAGTTTCGCGGCCGCGCAGATCGCCCGCGCGCCGTACGAGGCCGAGCGCCACGCCATCGACGTGTCGGGCGATGGAACCAACAACGCGGGGCGTGACGTGCAAGCCGCCCGTGACCAGGCGGTCGCCAGGGGCATCGTGGTCAACGGCATCGCGATCCTGACCGAGCTGCAATATTCCCGCATCCCGGAGCACACCAATCCGCCCGGCGGGCTCGAGAAGTACTACCGCGACAACGTCATCGGCGGCCCGGGCTCGTTTGTGATGGTGGCGGAGGATTTCAGCTCCTTCGGCCGCTCCATGGTGAAGAAGCTGATCGCCGAGATCGCCGGCCTCCCGCCGCAGCGGCGCACCGCCGCCCGCTGAGGGAGCGGTCGACCGCAGGTTGGGTTAACGCGGCCCGAGGAATTGCTTGTTGGTGGACGCGGCGAGCGCCGCAGCTCCGTGGCCGCGCTAACTCAACCTACAGCGCTTCGATCTTGCGGAGAAAATGGACCCGCGGGTCCAGCCCGCGGGTGACGCATGCCGGACGAGCTACCGGCTGGCTGTTGTCATTCCCTTGAACGTCAGCTTCTGCATGCCGCTGGTGGTCTGGGCGATGTAGATATTGCCCTTCGAATCGGTCTGGATGTGATGGCCGGCCCCGATCATGCCCGGCGGCTGGATGTTTCCGACCACCTCGAGGGTCTTGCGATCCACCACCACCAGGCCCTTGTCGCCGCCCACATAGAGGAACTGCTGATCGCGGTCCGGGGAGAATGCCAGATTGCGCGCGAACGGCGTGCCGGTCCGGATCAGCTGCTTCACGAACGTGCCGTCCGGCAGGAACATCTGCACGCGCCGGTTCTCCCGGTCCGCCACGTAGACCGTGCCGTCGGTGTTGGCCACCCGGATGGAATGCACCACGCTCAGGTTGGCTGGGCCCTGGGCATCCGGGAAGCTCTTGGGGCTCACGATCTCGCAATGGTCGTCGTCCATCGGCTTGTTGCCGAAGGCGCCCCATAGGCGCTTGAACGCGCCGGTATCCGCGTCGAACACGATGACCCGGTGATTGCCGTAACCGTCGGCGACGTACAATTCGTTGGACTGCTGGTGCACCCACACGTCCGCCGGCCGGTGCAGATTGGCGGTGTCGGCATTGCCCTTGCTCTGGTTGCTGTGGCCGATCTGCATGACGAATTTGCCGTCCTGCGTGAATTTCAGCAATTGATCGTCGGCGACCGGCTTCAAGCCGGGCAGGCCGTTGGTGGGACAGCTGTTGCCGCCGATCCACACGAAGCCCTTGTAGTCGATGTGGATGCCGTGCTCGCGTTCCGGCCATTCGAATCCGCTGCCCGCTCCGCCCCAGGCCTTGATGTTGTTGCCGGCCTGGTCGAACACCAGGATGGGCGGTGCCGCCATGGCGGCCTGCTCGGGCTTGAGGGTGCGCGGACGATGCAGGAGCCAGACATTATCCTGGGCGTCGACCGCGAAGCTCGAAGCATCCCCGACCTTCCACTTCGCCGGTATCTTGGGCCAGGAGGCGTCCACCTCGAACATCGGCAAGCTGCGCGCGGCAGGCGCCGCGGGCGTTTGCGCGGCCGCGGTGCCGGCACCGGCGACGATGACGGATGCGATCAGGACGGCTCGATAGAGAGACTCGTGTTTCATGGCTACCTCCCCGGGTTCACGCGTTGTCGGCGTCACGTGTGGTCACGTGTTGTCGCAATGGCGGGCTGGATTCCGCCGCGATGCGAGAGCGGATTGGATTCGACTTGGCTCACCCGGGATCGGCCGCTTTCGATCTCGGCGTCGGGCAGCCTTGCATCAACCGGATGTGACATCAACCGGAATTTCGGCGCCGGTACGCAAGGCAAGGGCGGGTGAGGCTGTTGCGCCACCCGCCCGAATCTTGGAAACGAAGCTTCTTGACCCGGACTACATCGGGGCGAAAACCCTGATGCAGCCGCACCCGCCCGCCGCGCCTTCCGGCACGTAGACGTGATGGGTCTTGGTGTTCACCGCGACCGAATGGGCGCGGCCGGCGGTCGGTATCTTCTGGATCAGCTTGTGGGTCTTGGCGTCGATCACGCCGAGTGCCGAGCCTTCGCCGTTGCCGGCCGAGGCGGTGTAGTAGAGGCCGAGGCCGGGATCGGCCCCCGACATGTCGGTGCCGCCGATGCCCGCAATGGTCTGCGTCACCTTCCCGGTCTTGACGTCGAAGACCATCTGCACGGGCGGCCGCTTGTCCTTGGCCTGACCGTAGTTGCAGCCGATGATCAGCTCGTTGCCGATGCCCGGGAAGTTGCCGTGCGGTTTGCAATTGTCGATCGGCGCGATCTCGCCCACCTGCTTGCCGGTCTTCGGATCCACCGTAATCATTCCGCCCTTGTTCGGGTCCTTGTTCAGCTCCGGAATGACGGTGTGGAACATGCCGTCGACCTCGGAATAGATCGTCTGCTCGAAGCCGTCGGAGGCGCCCGGCACTTCGACCTTTGCGAAGATCTTGCGGTCCTTGGTCGAGACCAGGATGAGCGTGGGAGGCTCGGCATCCGGCAGCGCCATGGCGACGACGTTGTCCTTGGGAGAATAGCCGAGCTCGTCGGCGCCGCCCTTGTTGGCTTCGGTCGGAATCTTGGCGACCACCTTGCCGGTCTTCATATCCACCACCTTGATGGAGTTGTCACCGTCGCCCACATAGGCCTCGGCCCCGTCGTTGACGATGACGGCGCCGCGCGCCAGCGTCACGCCGGTGGCGGCCATGAGGAACTTGTCGGTGGCCGCATCGATGATCAGCAAGGCGTTGTTGCCCGGATTGGATTTGTCCTTGGCGTCCTGGCCGCCACGGCTGGAGAGAATGTAACGGTCGGTCTTGGCGTCGAACCAGCCGATGTCGAAGGCCTGCAGGGGAGCATCGAGCATGATTGGAATCTTGCCGATCTCCTTGAGCTCGACCGCCTGCGCCACCGCGCCGGCCGACAGGGCGGCCACGGTCGCCAGGAGCAGAGTCCTGATTGGAAACTTCATCGCATTCCTCCTCTGGGTGTGATCGTTGGTGCTGGGACGGGCGCCGGAACAGGGCCCGAATCAACCTTCGGCGTTTTCACGAAATGAAAGACCCCCGATCCAGCCTCTCGCCGCGGTCGGGTTGCGTCGATTTAATCGATCTGCGACAGCGTAAACAAGCTGAAAATCCCGCCATCACGCCGAAAGCCGTACCCTCGCGGGTCGGTTCCGGGCCGGATCGCGCTGCCAAACCGGCGGAAATCATGGGCCTTGAACCCGATCCCGCGCCCTCGCGCGGAATGCGCCTAGAGCGCGCACCAGGAACAATGTCCGATCCCGGTTCAAGTGTTTTGTTGAATATGATGACGGAATCGTTCACATCGCCTGATCATGTCCCCAGCCACCAAGCCGAAAGTCGTCGCCCTGATCGTCGCGTCGGCGATCATCATGCAGCAGATCGACGCGACCGTGATCACCACGGCACTGCCCCAGATGGCGATCTCGCTCAATTCCGACCCGGTGACGCTCAGCGTGGCCGTGACCGCCTATCTGCTCAGCGTGGCCGTATTCATCCCGGTCAGCGGCTGGGCGGCGGACCGGTTCGGCGGCCGCACCGTCTTCCGGGCCGCGATCGCGCTGTTCACCTTGGGCTCGGTCCTGTGCGGTCTCAGCGACAACGCGATCGAGCTGACCGCCGCACGGGTGCTGCAGGGTTTCGGGGGCGCCATGATGGTGCCGGTCGGACGGCTTGTCCTGTTCCGCAGCGTGGAGCGCTCGCAGCTGGTGCGCACCATGGCCTATCTGCAGGTGCCGGCGCAGCTCGGCCCGGTGCTCGGGCCTCCGATCGGCGGCTTCATCACCACCTACTTCTCCTGGCGCTGGATATTCCTGGTGAATGTCCCGCTCGGGATCCTCGGCATCATCCTGGTGACCCTCTATTTCGACAATCCGAAGGAGGATGAGCCGCGTCCGCTGGACTGGGTCGGATTCCTGCTCACCGGCCTCTCGCTCTCCTGCATCCTCTACGGCATCGAGGCGATCGGGCGCGGTCTGAGCAATGCGGCGGCCGCTGTCGGATTGCTGGTGATCGGCTTCGTGGCCGGCGCCTTGGCGCTGCGGCATCTGCGGCGCTACGTACATCCACTGCTCAATCTGTCGATCTTCCGGATTGCGACCTTCCGGGCCAGCATCGGCGGCGGCTCGCTGTTCCGCGCCGGGGCCGGCAGCCTGGTGTTCCTGCTGCCGCTCCTGCTGCAGGTCGTGTTCGGCATGACGGCATTCGCCTCCGGCATCCTCACTTTCGCCACCGCGGTCGGGGCCATGTCCATGAAGGCGACGGCGCGGCCGATCCTCAAACGCTTCGGCTTCCGCAACGTCATGATCGTCAACGGCGTCATCAGCGCCGCGTCCATCGCCATGTGCGCCTTCTTCACCGGCGCGACGCCGGTGCCGCTCATCTTCGTGCTGCTGCTGATCGCCGGCTTCTTTCAATCGCTGCAGTTCACCGCCACCCAGGCGATCGCCTATGCGGACATCTCCAATCCGCAGATGAGCACTGCCACCAGCATCGCCAGCATGGCGCAGCAGCTCAGCCGCGGCTTCGGGGTCGCGATCGTGGCCGTGCTGCTGCATCTGTCGCTGGCCTGGCGCGGCGCCAGCACGCTCGGCCTCGTCGACTTCCAGGTCGCCTTCGCGGGCGCCACCGTGCTCGTGCTCTGCTGCCTTGCCTTTTGCCTGCCGCTCGCCGCCGACGCTGCCGCCGAGGTCAGCGGTCACCGGCCCGGATCGGCCCCCACTTCGTAGGGGCGGCCCTTGTGGCCGCCCGGCCGGGGTTGCGGCCGCCCTCGACGAGGCGCCCTGTGGCGTGATCACAAGCCGAGCGCGG